>JANYIH010000353.1 GCA_025358745.1 Hyphomicrobiales bacterium
GTAATTTTTGAGAAAATCCTCGCGCGAGACGCGATGTGTCTCGGCCAGACGCATCAGTTTCACGTCGAGCCCGATCAGGCGCTTGTTGATGTCGTAGAGCTGTTCGACCAGCGCATCGATGCGGTTCTGATTGAGCGAGAGCGATTTGACGTCGGCGACGATGTCCTTCTTCAGCGCCTTGTATTTGCGCTCCTGCGCCGGCGACAGCGTCTCGTTCTTCAGCCGGTTCTCGACATTCTGGTCCTGCAACCGGCGCAGCTTTTTGTAGGCGTCGGCGATCCGGTCGAAGGTCTCCAACACCTTCGGCTTAAGCTCCGCCTCCATCGCCGACAGCGAGACGGCGTTGTCGAGATCGTCCTCGTCGTCGAACCCGTCGATCGGCGCGCCGTCCGCGTCGAACCCTTGGGGCGGGGTGCGCGGCGCGGTCGAGGGCGCGGCGCGCTCGGCGATGCGCGCGGCGAGCGCTTCCGCGTTCTGCGGCTCGGTCATGTCGATCTTGGGCGTCTTCTTGCCGTCGGGGCCGGCGTAGGTCGCTTCGAGGTCGATGATGTCGCGCAGCAGAATCTTGGCTTCGTTGAGTTCGTCGCGCCAGATGATGATGGCCTGGAAGGTCAGCGGGCTTTCGCACAGCCCTGCGATCATCGCTTCGCGACCGGCCTCGATCCGCTTGGCGATGGCGATTTCGCCCTCGCGCGACAGCAACTCGACCGAGCCCATCTCGCGCAGATACATCCGAACGGGATCGTCGGTGCGTTCGGACGGTTCCGACATGCGGGTGGCGACGGCGGTGGCGCGGGGCGCTTCGGCGAGTTCGGTGCCAGTCTCGGGCTCTTCTTCTTCGGCCGGCTCGGCTTCTTTCTCGCCCTCTTCGTTTTCCTCGGACTCGACGACGCTGATGCCCATTTCACTGAGCATGGCGTTGATGTCTTCGATCTGGTCGGAGGAATTGACGTCGGAGGGGAGAACGGCGTTGAGCTCGTCCTGCGTCACCCAGCCGCGTTTCTTCGCCGTCTTGATAAGCCGCTTGACCGCCGCATCCGACAGGTCCAGCAACGGGCCGTCAGCGACCTCCACGACAGGGGCTTCGCCTTCCGCTTTCGGCTCGTCGGTTCTCGCCATTCCGGCTGCTCCATCCTGCATGCGATCTAACACGGGCTAAGCCGGAGCCGGAGTGGCAAACGCCGAGCGCCGCGAAAACGATTCGCGGCGCCACTCTCGTTGCAGCCCCCTAACCCCGCGTTAACCCTACTCCTAAAGTGGCGGCAGCGAGCGCCCGCTCGCCGCCCCGAACCCTTCCACCGCCGCCTCCGCATCCGCCAGATCCGCCAGGCTCGCCTTAATATCGGTCAGGCGGGCGAGGTTGCGTTCGGAAGGGTCTGTCTCCAAGGCGAGGGCCGCCGATCTCAATTCCCTATGTAGCGCCCCGCTCTTGCGTTGCAAGGCCATTGACTGGCGTAAAACCGTCTCCACGTCCGACGCCGGCGCCGCGTCGGCGATGCACCAGCCACTGGGCATCCGGGCGGCGGCGGTGCGAATGCGCTGCGCCTCCTCGCCAAGGCCCGCGGCGCCGAGCGCGGCGGCAAGGCTCGCCGGCTCGGGTTCGGCGGCCATGGCGACATCGAGCAGGCGCGAGCGAAAGGCGGCGAGGCCGACGCTGGAGAATTCAAGCGCGGAAATCTCGTCGGCCGAGGCGTCGATCAGCCGGGGATGGTTCATCAGCGCGGCGAGGATGAAGATTTCGCGCTGCGATTCGTGGCGCCGCTCGGTCATCCTGACCTGCGGCATCGGCGAGTTGGCGAGGCCCATGCGCGGGCCGGTGTCGAATCGACCGGGCGCACGGTTATTGCGCGGCCGGTTTTCGCGCAACGGCGCGCGCGGCGCCGCGCCGCCGAACAAAGCGCGCAGCCGATCCGCCATATCCTGCGCGTAGTGCCTGCGCAGCGTCTCGTCGCCGATCGCGCCGGTGAGTTCGCGCAGCCGACGCTCAAGTCCGGCGCGGCGCTCGGGCGTGTCGAACACCTGCTCCTCGGTCTCGCGCGCGAACAGCATCTCGGAGAAGGGCTTGGCCCCTTCCAGCACGGCGGCGATCGCCTCCGCGCCGCCGGACTTGGCGAGATCGTCGGGGTCCTGACCCTCCGGCAGTAGCGCGAAGCGGAAACTCTTGCCCGGTCCGATCAGCGGCAGCGCGGTCTCGATGGCGCGGAACGCCGCCTTGCGGCCGGCCTTGTCGCCGTCGAAGCAAAGCGTCGGCGTCTCGCTCATCGTCCACAGCAGCCCGCATTGCTCCGCCGTCAGCGCGGTGCCGAGCGGGGCGACGGTGTGGGGAAAGCCCGACTGCGTCATCGCGATCACATCGACATAGCCCTCGACCGCGATCACCTCGCCCTTGTCGTGCGCGTCCTTGCGGGCGCGGTGGTGGTTGAACAGCAGCGCGCCCTTGTGGAAAAGCTCGGTCTCCGGCGAATTGAGGTATTTCGCCTTGGCGCCGGCCTCCATCGCACGGCCGCCGAACGCGACCACCTTGCCGGCGCGGTCGTGGATCGGGAACATCACCCGGTTCTGAAACCGGTCGTAGGGCACGGCGATGTCGTCGCCGTGGATCAGCAGCCCGGCCTCGATCATCTGGCCTACCTCGACGCCCCTGGCCGCCAGCGCCTCGCGCAGCGCGAATTTCTCGCCCGCCGCGAAGCCAAGCCCGAACGCGCGCTGCGCGGGCGCGTCGATGCGTCGATCCGCGAGGTATCCCCGCGCGCGCGCCCCCATCGGCTCGTTCAGATTGCGCGCGTAAAGCTCGGCGGCATAGGCCAACACGTCATGCAGGGTGGCGCGAACGCGGGCGCGCGCACGCGATTCGGCGTCCTCGCGCGGCATCTCGACGCCCGCCTCGTTGGCAAGCCGTTCGACCGCTTCCGGGAAGCTGAGGCCCTCGGTCTCGATCAGGAAGGTGAAGATGTCGCCGCTCTTACCCGAGGAGAAATCGTGGTAGAACTGCTTGGAATCGTTTACGTAAAAGGAGGGGGTCTTTTCCGCGTTGAACGGCGACAGGCCGCGCCACTCGCGCCCCTGCTTCTTCAGCTTGACGCGCTGGCCGATCACCTGCGATGCGGGCAGCCGGGCTTTGATCTCGTCGAGCAATTCGGGCGGAAATTTCATCGGGCTCAGATCGGCGCTAAAAGGCGCGGGCGCAAGCGGCTCATTGTTCACCCTGTGGGCGGCGCGTGCAAGGCTACGGTTTGGCCGGGGCGAAAATGCCTGTAGGTTCTCCCCGTTGTTTCCCACCGGAGAGGTTGCGATGACGGATTGGCCGCGAACGCTGGCGCTGGCCGGCGCGGGCAAAATGGGCGGCGCCATGCTGCGCGGCTGGCTCGACGGCGGGCTAAAAGCCGAAGGCGTCGCGGTGATCGAGCCCAATCCCTCGCCGGAACTGGTCGCCTTGCAAGCCGAACGCGGCTTCGCGCTCAATCCGCCCGCCCCTTCGGCGCCGCAAGCGCTGGTGCTGGCGGTGAAGCCGCAGGCGCTTGCCGCCGCCGCGCCGACCCTGCAAGCCGTCGCCGGTCCCGACACGCTGGTGATTTCCGTGGTCGCCGGCAAGACCATCGCCGAACTGGCCGCCCGGCTGCCCGCCCGCGCCATCGCCAGGGTGATGCCGAACACGCCGGCCGCGGTCGGGCGCGGCGCCTCGGCGGGCGCGGCCAATTCCGCTGTCAGCCCGCTCCAGCGCGGCTGGACCGAGCGGCTGATGCGCGCCGTCGGCATGTTCGAATGGGTCGCCGACGAGACGCTGATCGACGCCGTCACCGCGCTGTCGGGCTCGGGTCCGGCCTACGTGTTCGCGCTGGTCGAGGCGATGGCCCGCGCGGGGGAGGCCGTCGGCCTGTCGGCCGACCTCGCCATGCGGCTCGCCAGGGCGACGGTCGAGGGCGCCGGCGAGTTGATGGCGCGCGAGCCGCAGACCCCCGCCGCCGTGCTGCGGCAAAACGTCACCTCGCCCGGCGGCACGACGGCGGCCGCGCTCGGCGTGTTGCAGGCGCGCGATGGCCTCGACGCGCTGCTCGCCCGCGCCGTCGTCGCCGCGCGGGATCGCGCGCGGGAACTTGGCGGCTGAACCTCGGGGGCTTATGTAGGGCAGGACAGGAGAAGCGCGATGGCGGACGGCAAGGACGTGAGATCGGCGATCGTCGACGCGATGATGACGCTCGCCGCGCAGCGCCGGTTCGAGGACATCTCGATTCGCGACATCGCGGCGGAGGCCGGCGCAAGCCTCGCCGATTTCCGCGACGCATTCCCCTCCAAGGGCGCGGTGCTGGGGGGCTTCTCGCGCAAGATCGACCGCGCCGTGCTCGCCCAGCCGTTGGGCGAACTCAGCCATTCCTCCGCGCGCGACCGGCTGTTCGACGTGCTGATGCGCCGGCTCGACGCCATGGCGCCCTATCGCGAACCTTTACGCGGCATCTTCGCCTGGCTGCGCCGCGATCCCTCGGCGCTGATCGCGATGAACCAGCTCACCGTGAATTCGATGCGCTTCATGCTGGAGGCGGCCGAGATCGACAGCGACGGTCCCGCCGGCGCTATCAAGTTGCAGGGCCTCGCGCTCGCCTGGGGCCGCGTGTTCTCGATCTGGCTTGAGGATTCCCCGCCCGATTTCGCCAAAACCATGGCCGCGCTCGACCGCGAATTGACGCGCGGCGAGCGGATGGTGGCCGGGCTCGACCGGCTGGATCGGATGACCGCGCCGCTGCGGGCTTTCGCTGCGCGCCGACGCCGCGAGGCGCCAGAGCCGGAGGCGGCTTACGAGACGCCGGTCTCGCCTTAGGCCGCGTTCGGCAACCGGCGCGCCAGCGCCTCCAGCACCGCCATCCGCACCGCCACGCCCATCTCGACCTGCTCGCGAATCCGCGATTGCGCGCCGTCGGCGATCAGCGAATCGATCTCGACGCCGCGGTTCATCGGGCCGGGATGCAGCACAAGCGCGCCAGGCTTGGCGTAGGAGAGCTTCTCCGCGTCGAGCCCGAAATAGCGGAAATATTCGCGCGACGAGGGCACGAAGGCGCCCGCCATGCGCTCGCGTTGCAAGCGCAACATCATCACGACGTCGGCGTCCTTCAGGCCCGCCTTCATGTCGCGGAACACTTCGACGCCGGTCTCCTCGATTCCCGCCGGCATCAGGGTGGACGGCCCGACCACCCGAACCCGCGCGCCCAGCGCTTGCAGCGCAATGATGTTGGAGCGCGCCACGCGCGAATGCGCGATGTCGCCGCAGATGGCGACCGTCAGCCCTTCGATGCGCCCGCAATTGCGCCGGATCGTCAAGGCGTCGAGCAGGGCCTGGGTCGGGTGCTCGTGCGCGCCGTCGCCGGCGTTGACGACGGAGCAATCCACCTTGCGCGCCAGGAGATGCACCGCGCCGGCCTGATGATGGCGCACGACGATGATGTCGGGCCGCATGGCGTTGAGGGTGATCGCGGTGTCGATCAGCGTCTCGCCCTTTTTCACGCTGGAATTGCCGACCGACATGTTCATCACGTCGGCCCCGAGTCGTTTGCCCGCCAGTTCGAACGAGGATTGCGTGCGGGTGGAGGCTTCGAAAAACAGGTTGATCTGCGTGCGCCCGCGCAGTGTGGCGCGCTTTTTCTCGACCTGTCGCGACACGTCGACGGCGGCGTCGGCGAGGTCCAGGAGGTTCTCGATTTCGCGGCGCGACAATCCCTCGATGCCGAGCAGGTGGCGCCGGGCGAAAATTTCTTCCGTCATGAAACGGAGCCTATAGGCAGAGGTCGGCGGCGCAACAAGGTTTTCATGGTGACGGCCGCCGTTAAGAATATTTTGGACCTCCCCCTTGAGACCAATCTCGAATTCGTTCATATCTAAACTAATCCGACCGCGCGCACCGAGGAGCCGCCATGCCCGTCTACAAAGCGCCTGTGCAGGACACGATGTTCCTGCTGACCGACGTCTTTGATCTCAATCGCTTGAGCAATCTGCCGCGTTTCGCCGACGCGCCGATCGACACGGTCGAGGCGGTGTTGGCGGAATCGGCCAAATTCGCGGAAGGTGTGCTGCAACCGCTCAACGCGGTGGGCGACCGCGAGGGCTGCCAGCGTCACGAGGATGGCTCGGTGACGACGCCGAAGGGTTTCAAGGAGGCCTACAACGCATTCGTCGAGGGCGGCTGGGTCGGCATTTCCGCCGCGCAGGAGTTCGGCGGTCAGGGCCTGCCCTATTTCCTCGACGTGCTGACGAGCGAATACGCGATCTCGGCCAATCAGGCCTTCGCCATGTATCCCGGTCTCACCAGAGGCGCGGCGGCGGCGCTCGCCGTTCACGCCAATGACGAGATCAAGCAGACCTATCTGCCCAAACTCACGTCAGGCGAGTGGACCGGCACGATGAACCTGACCGAGCCGCATTGCGGCACGGACCTCGGCCTCATCAAGTCGAAAGCGACCCGCAACGGCGACGGCTCGTTCTCGCTCACGGGGCAGAAAATCTTCATCTCCTCCGGCGAGCACGATCTCGCCGAAAACATCATCCATCTCGTGCTGGCGAGGATCGAGGGCGCGCCGGCGGGCGTGAAGGGCATCTCGCTGTTCGTGGCGCCGAAAGTTCTGCCCGGCTCCGGCCAACGCAATGGCGTCTCCTGCGGCTCGATCGAACACAAGATGGGCATCCACGGCAATTCGACCTGCGTGATGAATTACGACGGCGCCAAGGCGTGGCTCGTCGGCGAGGAGAACCGCGGCCTCAACGCCATGTTCGTGATGATGAACAGCGCGCGGCTGGGCGTCGCGGTGCAGGGCCTGGCGCAATCCGAGGTTGCTTATCAAAACGCGGCGGCCTATGCGAAGGAGCGGCTGCAAGGCCGCTCGCTGACCGGCGCAAAATCACCCGACAAACCTGCGGACTCGATCCTCGTCCATCCCGACGTGCGACGCATGCTGCTGGAAATCCGCTCTTTCAACGAAGCCGCGCGGGCGCTGATGGTTTCCGTCGCGCTCAGCGAGGACGAGGCGCTCGGTTCGCCGGACGAAAAAGCCCGCCGCGCGGCCGACGACCGCATAGGGCTGCTCACGCCGGTATTGAAGGGCGTATTCACCGACGCCGGCTTCGCCAATGCGGTGAAGGCGCAACAGGTGCTCGGCGGCCACGGCTATATCGCGGAATGGGGCATGGAGCAGTTCGTGCGCGACGCCCGCATCGCGATGATCTACGAGGGCGCCAATGGCGTTCAGGCGCTCGATCTGGTCGGCCGCAAGCTGCCCAAGGACGGCGGCCGGGCGATGTCGGCGTTCCTGGCCGAGGTCAATGGCTTCCTCAACGAGAACAAAGAGAACGAGGCGCTGGCGGCCTATCTCGCCCCGGTCAAGGGCGGCTTAGGTCAGTTGCAGCAGGCCACGATGTGGCTGATGCAGAACGCCACGAAGAACCCCGACAACGCGGGCGCCGCCTCGACCGACTACATGCACCTGTTCGGCCTCGTCGCGCTCTCCTATATGTGGGGCCGGATCGCCAAAGCCGTGCTGGCGCGGCAGGCGGCGGGGACGAGCACTGATGCGCTCGACGCCAAACTCGCGCTGGCGCGGTTTTACAATGCGCGCGTGCTGCCCGAGGCGGGGGCTCATCTCGCCCGTATCGCCAGCGGCGCGGAGCCGCTGATGGCGTTGGCGGCGGAGGCGTTTTAAGGCGGAGGCGGTCATGGGAGGATTGACGGGGGGATGCCAATGCGGCGCGGTGCGCTTTTCGCTCGCAGAGATCCCGAACGGCGCCAGCATTTGCCATTGCCGCATGTGCCAGAAGGCGACCGGCTCGCCCTATGGCGCCTATGCGCCGATTTCGCGCGACGCGCTGACCTTCACGCGCGGCGCGCCAAAGCTCTTTCGCAGCTCGGAGATCGCCGAGCGCGGCTTCTGCGCCGATTGCGGCACGCCGCTCACCTATCGCAATATTTCGAGCGCGCGCGTCAGCGTGACGATCTGCTCGCTCGACGATCCCGACGCCCTGGCCCCCGAGTCTCAGCTTGACGCAGATAACGCCGTCTCGTGGGTGCGCGATTGTTTGACCAAACCCAACACCCAGATCGACGATTGGCTGAAGTCGAAATCCGTCGCCGACGTCGGCAGCCATCAGCAACCCGATCACGATTGAACCGGAGACGTCCATGACCGAGGCTTTCATCTACGATCATGTCCGCACCCCGCGCGGGCGCGGCAAGGCGGACGGCTCGTTGCACACCGTGTCGACGCTGCAACTCGCCAGCGTGGCGCTCAAGGCGATCAAGGACCGCAACCATCTCAAGGAAAACGAGATCGACGACGTCGTGATGGGCTGCGTCGATCCCGTCGGCGAGGCGGGTGGCGACATCCCGCGCATGGCCGCGCTGACCGCCGGCCTCGGCCAGGGCGTCGCCGGCGTGCAGATCAACCGGTTCTGCGCCTCGGGGCTCGACAGCGTCAATTTCGCGGCCGCCCAGGTGATGGCGGGCCAGCACGATCTCACCATCGGCGGCGGCGTCGAATCGATGAGCCGCGTCGGCATCGGCGCCTCGGGCGGCGCCTGGGTCGCCGACCCCTCCTTCGCGGTGGCCAATTATTTCATGCCGCAGGGCATTTCCGCCGACCTGATCGCCACCAAATACGGCTTCTCGCGCGACGACGTCGACGCCTACGCCGTGCAGTCGCAGAAACGCGCGGGCGCCGCCTGGGAGGCCGGCCGCTTCAAACAATCGATCGCGCCGGTGCGCGACATCAACGGCCTGACCTTGCTCGACCGCGACGAGCATATGCGGCCCTCGACCGACATGCAGTCGCTGGCGAGCCTGAAGCCGGCCTTCACGATGATGGGCGAACAGGGCGGCTTCGACGCCGTGGCCTGCCAGGCCCATCCCGAGATCGAGAAGGTGATCCACGTCCATCACGCCGGCAATTCCTCCGGGATTGTCGACGGCTCGGCGGCTGTGCTGCTCGGCACGAAGGAGGCTGGCGCCAGGCGGGGGATGAAACCGCGCGCGCGCATCCGCGCTTTCGCCAATATCGGGACCGAGCCGGCGATCATGCTGACCGGGCCGGTCGACGTGACGAGAAAGGTTCTCGCCCGCGCCGGTATGAAAATCTCCGACATCGACCTGTTCGAGGTCAACGAGGCGTTCGCGTCCGTGGTGTTGCGCTTCGCGCAGGCGTTCGATCTCGATCTTTCCCGCATCAACGTCAACGGCGGCGCCATCGCGCTAGGTCATCCACTCGGCGCGACCGGCGCGATGATCCTGGGCACGGCGCTCGACGAGTTGGAGCGCACGGGCAAGAGCACGGCGCTGGTGACGCTCTGCATCGGCGGCGGCATGGGCACCGCCACGATCCTTGAGCGGGTCTGACGCAAGGCGGCGGGATTAAGGAGCGACGCATGGTCAACTCCAACAGGGGATTCCCATGCGTCAACTTTTCTTCGCGCTCGCCCTCGCGCTCTTGCCCTCGCTCGCCCATGCCGAGTGCATGGAGTTGCGCGATTTCATCAAACAAGAGACGGCGGGATCAGACAAATTCGTCGACACCTTCGGCTTCCGCCGAGATCACCATACCGACAGCGTGCTGATGCTCGTCAAACACACCACCGAAAAGGGACATCTGCCGCAGCGCTGGCTGTTCCTGCATCGCGACGACCCCAAAGCGCCCGCCTATTGTCTGGTCAGCCGCGGCGCCGTGTTCGGGCAGCATCAGGATATGGCGGAAAACGGCTCGGGCGACAATTTCGGCCCACCCGGCTCGGGACTGCCGCGCTGCGCCAGCGGCTCCAGCGATTTCACCGCGCAGGAGCAGCTTCGCTACTGGGCCAATCGCGAATTGGGGCCGAGCAGCATCCTCTACACCGGCTCGCCCGACGGCCCCGGCTTTCAGTTTGTCTTCACCAACGATCAGGACTGGATCATCATCCAGGACGAAAAGAACCAGTCCTGCTTCTATGACCGCGGCGCCGACATGATGCTGCGCTTCAACACCACTCTCATTCACCCCTGAAGGAGCGCGTTCATGAGCTTCACCCATTTCCGCATCGAAACCGACGCCGACGGCGTCGCCCTCGTCACCTGGGATTCGCCGGGCCGTTCGATGAACGTGCTTAACGCCGAGGTGGTCGCGGAGATCGACAAATTCGTGGAGCAGATCGCGGCCGACGCTTCCATCAAAGGCGCCGTCATCACCTCGGGCAAGGATGGTTTCTCTGGCGGGGCCGATCTCTCCATGCTGGGCGGCATGGGCGCGCAATACGCCAAAATCGCCAAAGCCCAGGGCGAGGAAGCGGCGATGAAATTCTTCTACGAAAGCTCGCGTCAGCTTTCGCTCCATTATCGCAAGCTGGAAACTTGCGGCAAACCGTTCGCCGCCGCAATCAACGGCGTCTGCATGGGCGGCGGCTTCGAGTTGGCGCTCGCTTGTCACTATCGCGTGCTGGCCGATCACGATCACGCGCGCGTCGGGCTGCCCGAGATCAAGGTCGGCTTGTTTCCCGGCGCCGGCGGCACGCAGCGCGTCGCACGCCTGATGCCCACGCCCGACGCGTTGCAGATGCTGGCCAAGGGCGATCAGATAAAGCCAGCCGCAGCGAAGAAGATGGGGCTTGTCCACGACACCGCGCCGCTGGGCGAGGTCGTCGCGAAAGCCAAAGCCTGGGTCCTCGCCAACCCTGGAGCGAAGGCGCCGTGGGACAGGCCCGATTTCCGGCTGCCGTCAGGCAAAGTGTTCTCGCCCACCGGCATGATGGTGTGGCCCGCCGCCAACGCGCTCTACCGGCGCGAGACCTACGACAACTACCCCGCCGCGCGTGCGATCCTCGCCTGCGTCTACGAAGGTCTGCAATTGCCGATGGATCTCGCGCTCGCCGTCGAGAGCCGCTATTTCGCAAAGGTGTTGCGCTCGAAGGAAGCGGCGGCGATGATCCGCTCGCTGTTCGTGTCGATGGGCGAACTCAACAAGGGCGCGCGGCGGCCGGGCGGCGTCGCGCCGGCTTCGTTGAAGAAAATCGGCGTGATCGGGGCCGGCTTCATGGGCGCGGGCGTCGCCTATGTCGCGGCGAGCGCTGGCCTCGACGTGGTGTTGATTGATCGCGATCAGGCCGCCGCCGACAAGGGCAAGGCGCATTCGGAAAAGCTGATCTCATCGCTGATCGCCAAGGGCCGCGCCAAATCCGCCGACCGCGACGCGCTGCTCGGCCGCATCCAGGCGACCTCGGACTACGCCGCGCTGAAAGGCTGCGATCTCGTGGTGGAAGCCGTGTTCGAGGATCGCGGCATCAAGGCCGAAGCGACCAAACAGGCGCAGGCCGCCGTGGGCGCCGACGTCATCTTCGCCAGCAACACTTCGACGCTGCCGATCACCTCGCTCGCCGAGACCGCGCAAAAGCCCGAAAATTTTATCGGCATCCATTTCTTCTCGCCCGTCGACCGCATGATGCTGGTCGAAATCATCATGGGCGAGAAGACCGGGCCACAAGCGCTCGCCACCGCGATCGACTTCGTGCGCGCGATCAAGAAGACGCCGATCGTCGTCAACGATTGCCGCGGTTTCTTCGCCAACCGTTGCGTCGGCAATTATATCAGGGAAGGCCACCTCATGCTGATGGAGGGCGTGCCGCCGGCCATGATCGAGAACGCCGCGCGCATGGCCGGCATGCCGGTCGGGCCGCTGTCGCTCAACGACGAAGTGGCGATCGATCTCGGTTGGAAGATCCTGCAGGCGACCAAGAAGGATCTGGGCTCCAACGCCGTCGATCCCGCTCAGGAAAAATTGCTGGAAGCGATGGTCGTCAAGGAGCAACGCTTCGGCCGCAAGAACGGCAAGGGCTTTTACGATTATCCCGCCCAGGGGCAGAAGGTTTTGTGGCCGGGGCTGGAAAAAATCGCCGGCAAACAACTCGATCCCGACGCCCTCTCGGTGCAGGATCTGAAGGACCGTTTTCTCTACACGCAGGCGCTGGAAGCGGCGCGCTGCATGGAGGAGAAGGTCGTCACCGATCCTCGCGAGGCCGACGTCGGCTCGATCCTCGGCTTCGGCTTCGCGCCCTTCACCGGCGGCGTGTTGTCCTTGATTGATGGGCTCGGCGCCACGGCCTTCGTCGCACGCGCCCGTGAGCTCGCTGGCAAATACGGCCCGCGCTTCGAGCCGGGCGCCGGGCTCGCCGCAATGGCGGAAAGGGGCGGCGCCTTCTACGGCAAGCCTGCCCAGGGGCAGAACGTGGCTTGAGCGGCGATCCTGCGGAGCGCAGCCGCCTGCCGTTCCCTCTCCCCGCTTGCGGGGAGAGGGCCAAGGTGAGGGGCTTCCGCGCCGCGCCGAGGCCCGAAGCAGAAACTCCGACCGCGCACGAAACGCCTCAATCAACCGGGCTGTAGCGCGGCTCCAGGTGCAGCGCGTCGCCGGTGTAGGGATGCGCGCGCGCGACCTCTTCGTCGAGTTCGACGCCGAGCCCCGGCTCCTCGGGCGGGATGACATAGCCGTCCTCCCAGCGGATCGGCTTTTTGAGCAACTCGGCCTGAAACCCCTCCCAGCGCTCAATGCTTTCCAAAATGAGGAAATTCGGCGAGCAGGCCGATATCTGGATGTTCGCCGCGCCCACCACCGGCCCGCAGTAAAGATGCGGCGCAATCTGCGCGTAATGCGCCTCCGCCATGCCGGCGATTTTCTTGGCCTCCAGCAATCCGCCGACGCGGCCGAGATTCATTTGCAGGATCGACGCCGCGCCGCAGGCCAGCACGCGCGCGAATTCGTATTTGGTCGTCAACCGTTCGCCGGTGGCGATGGGAATCGACGTTGCGGCGGCGACCTTCGCCATCTCCTCCGGCATTTCCGGCGGCGTCGGCTCCTCAAACCATAGCGGCGCGTAGGGCTCCAGCTTTTGGGCAAGGCGCTTCGCGCCGGAAACGGTGAACTGGCCGTGCGTGCCAAACAACAGATCGCAGCGCGTTCCCACCGCCTCGCGAATGCGGCGGCAAAACGCCTCACTCAGCTCCAACCGCTCCAGGCTTGGTTGACGCGGATCGAAGGTCGAGTAGGGGCCGGCGGGATCGAACTTGAGGGCGGTGAAGCCCATCGCCGCATATTCCAACGCCCGCGCCGCTGCGGCGTCCGGATCGGAATAGACGGGGCTGTCGGCATAGGCGTCCGCTGCATCGGGATAGAGATAGGTGTAGCTGCGAAGCTTCTCATGCACGCGACCGCCGAGCAGCGCGTAGACTGGTTTGCCCACGGCCTTGCCGACGATGTCCCACATCGCCATTTCAAACCCCGACAGCATCCCCATCAGGGAAATGTCGGGCCGCTGCGAATAGCCGCGCCCGTAGACATTGCGCCACAGCGCCTCGATGGCGAATGGGTCGGCGCCGAGCACGTGTTTCTCAAATATGTCGCGCGCGAACGGCTCGAATACGCTCGGCCCGAAACTCGCGGCGTAGCATTCGCCAAGCCCTTCGATTCCGTTGTCCGTCACAAGTTTGAGCAGGAGAAAATAGCGCCCGCCGCGCCTGGGCGGCGGATTGCCGACGACGAAGGTTTTCAGATCGACGATCTTCATTGTGCGGTTAGACCTCCGTCAACGACTATCTCGGCGCCTGTCGTGAATGCGGATTCGTCGCTGGCGAGATAGAGGATCGCGGCGGCGACTTCCGACGCCTCGCCCATCCGGCCCAACGGCGCCGCCGCCGCCAGACCCTCCCGCACCCGCTTGGGATTGCGGGCGGTTGCGATGAACCCCTCAACCATGGCGGTGCGCGTGAACGAGGGATGCACCGAATTGCAGCGGATGCGATAGCCCTTGCGCGCGCAATAGTCGACGGATTGCGCGTCGCCGATGACGCCCGCGACCGAGGAAATATTGACGATCGAACCGCCGCGTCCCTTCATCGCCCGCACCGCCTCGCGACAGCCCAGGAACACGCTTTCGCTGTTCACCGCCTGCGTTTTGCGCCAATCGGCAAGCGTCGTGTTCTCGATATTGCCGACGATCGCCATGGCCGCATTGTTGACAACCACGTCCAACTGACCGTGGCGCTTCAGCACGGCGTCGATCACCTCACGCCAACGCGCCTCGTCGGTGACGTCCTGGCTGAGCGTCAACGCACCGCGCTCGACGAACGGCGCGAGGCTCGCTGCATCCAGATCGGTCAGCGCGAGCCTGGCGCCCTCCGCCTCGAACAAAGCCGCGGTCGCGCCGCCGATCCCGCCGGCGGAGCCGGTGATGAGGGCGACTTTGCCGCCGAGTCTGGCCGGTCTCACGCGTATTTCCGCCAGTCATGCGCCTCGCGGAACCCCAAAACCTCGCGCGCCTTTCGGTTGGAAAGCGGCGCTTCGCGTTCGCCCAACTTGCGCGTGACCGGCGTATGCGGGAAATGGCGCGCGAGAAAGTCCGCCGTCGGCTCGTTCAGCGTCGCGGTGTCGTTGGTCGCGTTGAACACCTGGAAGCCCAGACCGTCTTTCTCCAGACACAGATGCACGATCTCGCCGAGATCGCGCGCGTCGATATAGCTCCAGGCGTTGCGCTTGCGCGTCATCGGACTGGCCGCATATCCCGCGAACGGCCCATATTCGTGTGGCTCGATCACATTGCCGATTCGCAACGCATAGATGTCGGCGCCGTAGCGCATCGCGAAGGCGCGCGCGGTCTTTTCGTTGCAGACCTTCGACAATCCGTAGGAATCCTGAGGGTCCGCGTCGTAATCCTCTTCGAGCGGGAATTGCTTGAAATCCTTGTCGCCCTCGGCGAAACAGACGCCATAAGTGGTCTCGCTCGACGCGACGATCACTTTGCGGCAGCCCAGCTTCATCGCCGCTTCAATCACATTGTAGGTGCTGACGACGTTCCTGGCGAAGGTCACGTTGTCGGGCTCGATCAGCACGCGGGGAATGGCGGCGAAATGCACCACCGCGTCCGGCGCGGACGGCGGCTTCCCCTTGGCGTAGCCCTCGAAGCCGAAATGCTGCGACAGCGCATTAAACGCCTGCCCCGACTCCGTGAGATCGGCGATCAGCGTATTGACGCCGGGCGCGTCGAGCGGCTTCAGGTCGACATTCAGGATGTCATAGCCTTTGGCCTTCAGATACGGCACGGCGTGCCGCCCCGCCTTGCCCGATCCCCCCGTGAAGATGATGCGTTTTGACATTGAAGTCTCCGACTCGTGGCGCCATTGTACGCTAGGCGCCGCCTATTCAGTCAAGCGCGCATAGGCGGCCGCGAGAACGAGGATGATGGCGCCGAACAGGATCTGCTTGGCGGGCTCGGAAACGTCGAGCAACGTCAGCAGGCTCGTCAGCACGGTGAGGATCAGCGCGCCGACAATTGTGCCGCCATAGCCGCCGCGCCCGCCAAAGATGGATGTGCCGCCGATAACGACGCAGGCGACCGAGGGCAACAGATAAGACTCAGCCAGACTGAGATCGGCCGCGTTCGTCCCGCCGACCAGCACCAGCCCGGTAATCGAGGCCAGAACCGAACAGATGAGATAGTCGACGAACAGCACCCGCCACACCCGCACCCCGGCGAGATGGCAAGCCTCCGCGTTGTCGCCGACGGCGTAGACCAGCCGGCCGAAACCCGTGCGATGCAGCCCGAACAGAATCACGCCGCCCACGATCAACCACAAGAACAGGTCGACCGGCACGAAGCCGGCGAGTTTTCCGGCGCCGAGGGTCTGGATGAGGCCGGGTACATGCGGCTGGCTCGCCATCATCTGCTGGCTGTAGACGATCATCACGCCGCCAGTCATCAATCCGGTGCCGAGCGTCATCACCAGCGGTTGCACGCGCAGCAACGCGACCCCGATTCCATTGACGGCCCCGACGATAGCCCCAAGCGAGAGCGCAATCGCCAGCGCATAGAAGTCGCCGTGCGAGGCGTTGGTGGCGAGCAGATAAGCAGATCCCGTGGCCACGGCCGAGACGGAAAGATCAATTCCGCCTGTCAGCATCACCAATGTCTGACCGCCGCCCATGATCGCCAAGGGCGCCGCGAACATCAGCGCATTGGAGACCCAGAGCGGCGTCACCGTGCCCGGCCGCACCAGTTCGACAAAACCGACAAACAACGCCAGCAGCAGGATCAGCGCGAAGATCGTGCGCGCGCGCAGGAATTCGAGCGCGGCGCTCATTTGCGCTCCCGCCAGTAGGCATAAAACCCGGCCGCCATCACGACCAGCACGATCAGCGCGCCCTGAATAACCTGCCCATAGTTCGGGTCGATGCCGAGAAACACAAGATCCATCGGCGCCAGCGTCAACAGCAGCGCGGCGACGACCGGACCCACCATGCCGCCCCGCCCGCCGGTGAGACTGACGCCGCCAATCACAATCGCCGCGACGCTGCTCAGCGTGTAATAGGCGCCCGCGAGCGGCGCGCCGATGCCCGTCGTCATGGTCAGCGCCATGCCGCCGATGGCGCACGCGATTCCGCTGAAGAGATAAGCGATCGTGCGGGCGGCGCGCACGTCGACGCCGCTGCGAAACGCCGCGATTGGATCGCTGCCGGCGGCGTAGATCAAAAGCCCGATGCGTGTGAGCCTGATCGGCGCCCAGACGGCGGCGACGCCGAGGATCATCACGATCAACCCATTGGGCAGCCAGGGGCCGAAATCCTGGCCCGCGGCCAGATTGAGATAGGCCGCCGGCGCCCCGCCGCCCGGCCGTTCCAGGATCAACAACGCGCCGCCGCCGAATATGAAGCCGGTCGTCAGCGTCGCCACCACGTCGGGAATGCGCGACAGCGCCACCACCACGCCATTGACGAGGCCGAGCCCCGCGCCCGCCGCCAACACCAGCACCGAGATCATCAATGATTGGCGGAAATCGGCGTGTTGCATCAAGCTCGCCGACAGCACGTTGGCGATGGCGATCTGCGAGCCGATTGAAAGATCGATGCCGCCGCTGATGACGACGATCGCCTGCGCGGCGGCCGCCAACGCCAACGGCAACGCGCCGAGCGCAAGGGATTGAATGTCGAACGCGCCGAATGTGGGATGCGCGAGCCTGGTCAGCGCCAGCGCTACCGTCAGCAGCGCCGGCATCGCCAGCGCGCGCACGAAGGCGCCCGATGTCACGAGGCGGCCTCGGTGAGGCCGTGCGCGGCGCGCAACAGCGCCGCTTCCGTCGCCTCGGCAGCCGGCATTTCCGCTGCGACGCGGCCGCCGAACAACACCAGCGCGCGGTCGCAGACGAGCCGGATCTCCGGCAGTTCGGAGGTGAACAGCAGCACCGAGGCGCCCTGTTCCGCCACCTCGCGCAGCAGCGCATAGATCTGCCGCTTGGCGCCGATGTCGATGCCGCGCGTCGGATCGAAGCACAGCAACGTCTTGAAGC
Source organism: Hyphomicrobiales bacterium (assembly GCA_025358745.1). Taxonomy (GTDB): domain Bacteria; phylum Pseudomonadota; class Alphaproteobacteria; order Rhizobiales; family Beijerinckiaceae; genus Roseiarcus. The sequence goes on from JANYIH010000353.1 coordinate 17,321, forward strand.
CGGCCGCGATCCAGCGCGCGATCACGACCTTTTGCATGTTGCCGCCGCTGAGGCGGCGCACCTCGGCCGCCGCGCGCGTGTCGATCTGCAATCTCGCCACCGCCCGGCCGACCCGCTCGCGCTCCGCCCGAAGCGCGATCGGCCCCCAGGCGCGCATCCGGCCGAACGCGGCCAACGCCACGTTTTCCTGCACGGAGCGTTGCGGCAGCAACGACGTCAAGCGGTTCGCCGGCACCAGCACGAGTCCGGCGCGGATCGCGTCGGCGGGATGGCGCAGCTTCAGCGCGACGCCGTTGGCCGCAACGATGCCAGAATCGGCGCGCCGCACGCCGGCGATGCAATCAAACAACGCTTCCTGGCCCTGCCCTTCCAGCGCCGCGATCCCCAGCACCTCACCGCGCGCGACCGCGAACGAGACGCCCCTGAGCGCATGACCATAGTTGAGGTTGGCGACGTCAAGCGCCGCCGCCTCCTTGGCGGGCGCCCTGGTTGGTCTGGCGACCGACGCCGCCGCCTTCGCGACTTCGCTTCCCAGCATCAAGTCGACGATTTGCTCCGCTGCGTCCTTGGTCGACGTGACGCCGACAGTCACGCCATCGCGCAGCACCGTCGCGCGATCGCACAGCGCCGTCACCTCCGCCAGGCGATGAGATATGAACAGCACGCTGGCGCCGCGCGAACGCCGGTCGCGCATCACCGCGAACACGCGCTGCGAGAGATCGGCCGGCAACGCGGCGGTGATCTCGTCCAATATCAGGATGCGCGGGTCGGAGGCGAGCGCGCGGGCCAGATCAATCAGACGCAGGATCGCGAAATCCACCAGCCGGGCAGGCGTGGCGAGATCGACCCCCTCGATCCCCAGCTCACGCATCGCCGATTTCACCGCCGCGAGCGGCACGCGGGCCAACCGCATGTTTTGCGCGACCGTGAGGTCGGGCACAATCGCCGGGTCCTGATAGACCGAAACGACGCCCGCGCGACGGGCGTCGGCGGGCGAACGAAACCGCGCCGCCGCGCCGGCCAGCCGCATCTCGCCGGAATCGGAGGGATAGACGCCGGTGATGATCTTCACCAGCGTCGATTTGCCCGCTCCATTGGCGCCCATCAGCGCGTGGATCTCGCCCGGCCTCACTTCCAGATCGGCCGAGCGCAACGCAACAACGGAGCCGAAGCTCTTGGCGACGCCGCGAATGCTCAGCACGGGCGCGGCGTCGATCACGACGTCGATCAATCAAGGTCCTTTGCAGGCGATGATCTGATCCAAGGTGTAGTGGGTGTAGGGCGGCACGTTGATGGCGACCGAGTAGAATGGGTCCAGCTTCGGATTATAGGCCGCCTTCAGCTTGTCCATCTCTTTGTCGTTGTCCCAGATCGTCGGCGTGATCTTGACGACGTGCGGGTGTTCTTTCTTCTGCAACACATCCAGCGCCAGGCCAAGTCCCGCGCCGCCGACCGCCGGCGGATTGGAAACCGCGGCGCCCGAGACGCCGTCGCCCTTCATGTTAATGAGCTGACCGATGAAGCCGTTATTGTCTGCGCCAACCACAGGCGCATATTTCTTGCCCGCCGTCTTGTAAGCGTCAATCACCGTGGAATCTATCCCTGAGGTCCAGACGCCGTCGATCTCTTTCCCGGAGGCGAGCAGATCTTTCGTCACTTGCGCGGTCTTGTTGAGCGCCCAGCCGGAAAACACCGTCGTCACCTTGATGTCGGGATACATTTTGGCGACTTCGGTGAAGCCCTGATGGCGATCTGCGTCGGCCGGCACGCCGTCGATGCCGCGCATTTCGATCACCGAGCCCTTGCCGCCGATCTTGTCGAACAACCATTTCGCGCCGATCTTGGCGTAGTCGACCTGATCGTTGGTCAGCACATAGGCCTCCGGCGCAGTGACGGCCTGATCGACCGCGACGACGACGATGCCCCGCTCCGCCGCCTGTTTGATCACCGGATTGAGCGCCTCGCGGTCGCTGGGATTGATGATGATGGCGTTGGCGCCGGCGGAGATGAGATTGCGGATGTCGGCGATCTGCTCCGACGGGCCGCCGTTGCGATTGGCGACGATCACCTTCGATACGAGGCCGGACGCTTCCGCCTCCGCCTTGATCGAACAGATCATCTCCTCGCGCCAACCGTTGCCGATCAGCGTGTTGGAAACGCCGACGACATATTTGTCCGCCGCGGCGGCGCTTCCCGCCATCGCCAGCAATACGACCGCAGACGCCGCTCCGCTCAAATAACAGGACTTCATGTCTTCCTCCCAATTTGCGGCTCTATCGGCCGCGATGAACGTGGCTCAAAGCCGCGCCGATGTCCAGGCCCCACCGTTGCGATGCGAGGCCACCGCCGCCTCGACGAAAGCAAGCCCCAAAGCGCCGTCGCGCACCGTCGGCGTCAACGCCGCGTATGCCGCCGCCGGCCGCCCTGCCCGCCGCGCAACGATCCGCTCCGCCGCGCCGAGATAGAGATTGGCGAAGCCCTCGATATAGCCCTCAGGGTGGCCCGCCGGCATCCGTGACGCCTGTGCGGCCAGCGGCGAATTGCCGGGACCGCCGCGTCGCAGCAAGCGCGTCGGCTCGCCGAACGGCGTGAAATGCAACAACTCCGGCTCCTCGCCGCGCCACTCCAGCCCGGCCCTGGTCCCGTAGACCTTGACGCTGAGATTGTTGAGATTGCCAACCGCCACCTGGCTCGCCAACAACACGCCGCGCGCGCCGTTGGCGAAGCGCAGCAGCACATGGGCGTTGTCGTCGAGACGCCGGCCGGGCACGAAAGTTGTGAGATCGGCGGCGACGGCGTCAAGCTCCAACCCGGTGACAAACAGCGCAAGGTTGTGCGCGTGCACGCCGATGTCGGCCAGAACGGCGGAAGCGCCGGCGCGCGCGGGATCGGTGCGCCATTCCGCCTGTTTGTGCCCGTCCGCATCGATCGGGCGCGTCAACCAATCCTGGATATAAGCGGCGTGAACCAGCCTGATCTCGCCAAGTTCGCCGCCCGCGATCATCTCTCGCGCCTGCCGCACCATGGGATAGCCGGTGTTGTTGAGCGTGACGGCGAACACCCGGTCTTTCGCCAGCGCCAGCGCGACAAGCTCGCGCGCCTGATCCAGCGTCGTGGCCAGCGGCTTGTCACAGATCACGTCGACCCCGGCATCGAGAAACGCCTTCGCGATGGGATAGTGCAGATGGTTGGGCGTGACGATGACGACCGCCTCGATCCCGTCTGGCCGCGTTGCCTCACGCGCGGCCATTTCTTGATAGTCCGCATAGGCGCGGTCCGGCGCAATGCGCAGGTCGGCCGCCGAAGCGCGCGCGCGCGCAGGGTCGGACGACAAAGCCCCGGCGACAAGATCGAAACCGTCATCAAGCCGCATCGCCATGCGATGCACGGCGCCGATGAAGGCGTCGCGCCCGCCGCCCACCATGCCGACGCGCAAGCGCGGACCGAGGTTGTTTTGGGCGCGGGCGTCGACCATCAGCCCTTGATCCCCAAAAGCTTCAGGTTGGTCGCGCGATCCGCGCCGGTGGCGGCGAAATCGTCGAACACGCGGTCGGTGACTTCAATAATATGGTCGGCGATGAATTTCGCGCCATTGCGCGCCGCGACTTCCGGGTGCTCCAGGCAGCATTCCCATTCGTAGACGGCCCAGCCCGCGAAATCGTATGCGGCGAGCTTGGAGAAGATCGCCTTGAAATTCACCTGCCCGTGCCCCAGCGAACGATCGCGCGCAGCTCGCTCCAACCAGCCCTTGTAGCCGCCGAGATAGCCCTGTTTCGCCGTCGGGTTGAATTCAGCGTCCTTGACATGAAACATCTTGATGCGATCGCGATAGACGTCGATGAAGCCGAGATAGTCCATGCCCTGCTTGATGAAATGGCTGGCGTCGTAGTTGATGTTGCACCGCTTGTGACCGCCGACCGCGTCGAGAAACATGTCGAAGGAGTCGCCGTCGAACACGTCTTCGCTCGGATGAATTTCAAAGCAGAGATCGACGCCGTTGTCCTCGTAGACGTCGAGGATCGGCTTCCAGCGCCGGCCCTGCTCGGCGAAACATTCCTCAACCAAGCCAACCGGGCGCTGCGGATAGGGATAGAAGTAAGGCCACGCCAGCGAGCCGGTGAAACTGACATGCTCGGTCAGGCCAAACCTGCGCGACACCTTCGCCGCCTTGCGCACCTGATCGGCCGCCCAATGGCGCCGCTTCTCGGAATCGCCGCGCACGTGCGCAGGGCATTGCCCGTCGAACATCGCGTCGTAGGCCGGATGCGCGGAAACCATCTGGCCCTGGAAATGCGTGGAGAGTTCGCTGATTTCGACGCCGATGTCGGCGAGTTGACCCTTGACCTCGTCGCAATAGGTCTCGCTCTCATAGGCCTTGTCGAGATCAAAGAACCGGCTGTCCCAGCTGGGAATCTGGACCGCCTTATAGCCAAAATCCCGCGCCCATCTGGCGATGCCGGGCAGCGTATTATGCGGCGGCGTGTCCTGCGCGAATTGCGCGAGAAACAAACCCGGGCCCTTGATGGTTTTCATCGGCGGCCTCCCTGTCCGGCGTCTGGCGAGCGCCGGGAATATTTCTTTTCTTCGGATCATTCTCACCAGATCATTCCATTTGTCAATTCGCCCTCCCCGCTCGCTCGCGCTAATTCCACGCGGCGCAACTGGCGAAAATATTGGAATTAAAGGATTTCTTGCGCACTGATCGCCGTGACGCTCCGTGCGGCGGAAGCACGCAAAATTTTCCATTGTTTGACATTTGGAATTTTGCGGCCAAAATCGCGGTAAGGCGGCCGTTAGCGTCGCGTTCCGGGAGGAAGGCTTGCGAGGACTGGTCGTGTTGGTGACTG
>JANYIH010000355.1 GCA_025358745.1 Hyphomicrobiales bacterium
GCCGACCTCAGGTCCACACGTTCGACATAGGCGGCGGCGACCTGAATGACAGACCCCTTCCTCATTCCAGATCCGTTGCCTTGGGACGCTGTCGCACGACCATTGGCCGCTGCCGAAGACGCCCTCGCTCGTCTCGATGAACGACTGCGTTCGAGCCCCATCCGCGAGGGATGGATCGCGAGGACGCATTTTTCCGACGCCGCCGCCGCGCTTTGGATCGAGGGCGAGCTCGTCCATCTCGAGGACTTCGTGCTCCATGACGCGGGCATGGACGTGCGTGCGCCCACGCACGAGCTGACCCGCGCCCATGCGATATTGCGCACGCGGCGCCCAATTGGGCAATGTCGCCGGCCGGCCTGGACGCGTTGCCTGGCCGGTCAGGGGAGGGGGGCCTCCCGATTCCGAAGACATCGAGCCTGGCGGGGACGAAGAGGAAGACTTCGAGCCGTTGATCGAAGGGGACGAGGGATTCGCCGAGCTCATCGCCGCCGTCGACTCCGCGAGCCTGCGCATCGACCGCACGCTCGCCGGCGACGGGTTGCCTATGCGCCCCGCTTCGCGCGATCGCGATCCCCTCATCTATGATCTCGATTGGGATGAGGACGCGCGCCTCGCCGAATGGCGCGAAATCGTCGATCGGACACGCGAACTCCCGCCGACCCTCTCCGCCGCGCTCGCTCACGACGCCTGGAACGCGATCGAACCGCTGCAGCGGGCGCCGGGTCTCGGCCGCCTGCTCGCCGCCGCGCTTTTGCGCGAGCGCGGCAAGACCCGCGCGCATCTTCTCTGCCTCGCCGAGGGGGCGAAAGCCGTGCCGCGCGAACGCCGTCGAAGTCGCCACGCGGCCACGCGGCTGGTCGCCGAGCTTGAGGCTATCGCTGCGGGGGCGCAAGAATGCCTGAAGCAGCACGACCGCCGGCTCCTCGCTCGCGAGCTGCTACTGCGCAAACTCGACGGCCGCCGCTCGACCTCAAAACTGCCGCAGCTGATCGAGCTTGCGCTCGCGCGGCCGCTCATCTCGGCCGGCATGATTGGCAAGGCGCGCGGCGCAAACTCTCGTCGCCGAGCTGGGCCTGCGCGAGACGACGGGTCGGGGGCGATACCGGGCGTGGGGATTATTGTGAGATGACCCATGTCGTTGCAATCTGCGCCGGTAGTGCCGGGAAGCACGTCAGGCGGGAGTTTGCAGTCCTCCTGTGTGTGCTTCAACTTACAATCTTTAATTCTCCATGTGATATATAAACAATTGATAATACGCATCTATCGCCTTCGGCGGCGCTTCGCCGCCGCCAACCCGCCTCAAAGCGCCGTCAAAGCCTCGATCTCGCGCGCCGCTTCCCCCGCCCGCGCCGCGTCGAGATAGCCGACTTTGGTGGCGAAACTCGCTTTTCCGCCGCCCGCCAGCGTGCGAACATGGCCTTTGCGCCGTTCGGCGGCATAGCCCTCGGGTTCGCAGGTGCCGGGCATCGCGAAGGCCGCGACCTCGCAATCGCTGTTGACCAGAATCCAGCGGATCGTATGCGGCATCGCCTCGGCGTCCCAGCCGATCTCGAACGCGTCGCCCGCCTCGCGCCGCAGGAGATAGCGCGCGAGGCCTCGCGCCCCTTTGACATAGAACACCTGCTCGGGATCGTAGCGCTGCGGCTCGCTGAGCACGGCCATCCGAGCCGGGTCGGCCGCGACTTCGGCCAGGAACGCACGGTATTCCTCGCTCGCCTTGACGAAGGGGGGAATGGCGGTGCGCGCGACTACATGCTGCGGCGTGAAGGGCGCGGCCTGGACGATGCGGGCGTTCGGCGCGAACGCGAAATTGACGTGGCACATGTACATCAGGTCCATCGCGGCGGCCGAGAGATTCTCGACATTCATCTCGATCTCGATCGCGGTCGATCCCTCCCGCAGCACGACCCGCGGCGTCGCCAGATAATGCGCGCCGAAGCCCATCGCATACTCGCGCCGCCCCGTGACCGCGATCCAAGGCCCCTGCGCGTCTTCGCCGCACGCGATCCCGCAACCCTCCATCGGCGCGCAGGGCGCCTCGCCATGCAGCGCGTGATCGTCTTCCGGGCCCGGCACGCCATTGCGCAGGATGCCGGCGTGATAGGCCAGACAGCCGTAGGTCTCGACGATGGACGTGGCCGGCCGCGGCTCGGCGAACATGCTCTTCATCGCCAGCCCGACGCCGTCGAACTCGGCGTTCCAGACCATCTGCCCGAGATAGGGCAGCACGATCGCATGTCCGCGCGCATGCGACAGCCGCAGCGCCTCGACGCCGGAATCGTAGCGGAACGCGCTCGCCCGCAATCCGGCGAACCGCACGACCTCGCGCTCCTTCTCGCCGAAGGCGGCGCGCGTGAGCGCGATCTCAACGTTCCTCATCGTTTCCCCACTTTCGCTTGGGGGCGCTCGATTGACAACGCCCGCGCGCCTTCCCTAATGTGACATGTTAGCCGCGGACGGACAAAGATCCAACCGCGCTTGGAGGCGAACGCCGGCGCTCGCTGCATCTGGACCGCGCGAGCGCGTTAAGGGAGGCTCACAAAGTGTCATCGAACCATCTATTCCCGGGCCAAGGCCCCGCGCTCGACCGCCGGTCCCTCCTCAAGAGCGCGGCGGCGATGGCCGCGCTCGGCGCGACCGGCGTCGTCGGCAGCCAAAGCGCGGCGTTCGCGCAGGAGAAGAACCTGCGAGTCGAAATCTTGAAGATTCCCGGCGTCGGCAAGGGCTCTCCGACCGACGCCGACTTCCAGAAGGTCGGCGAGATGTGCCTCGGCCCGACCAAGGCCAATGTGCAGCCGGGCGAGTTCAAGGGCGTCGAGCTGACCTTCATGGGCCTCAACAACCAGAACCTGCACAACATCCTGTTCCGCGGCTTCCTCAAGCCATGGGAGGCCTATACCGGCGCGACGATCAAGTGGATCGACCTGGCGCAGGCCGACTATAACCCGCGCCTGCAACAGGCGATCGCCACCAAGACGGTCGACTTCGATATTCTCGAAATGGGCGCGCCGTTCGAGGGCGACGTCTGCGGCAAGGGACTCGCCTCCGTCATGCCGGACTGGGTCAAGAAGCAGATCGATCTCGACGATTATTCCGATTATCTGAAGCCCCCGGTCGGCACCTGGGACGGCAAGACCTACCGCGTCACCATCGACGGCGACTGCCATAACTTCAACTATCGCACCGACGTGTTTTCCGACGCCGATCTCGCCAAGGCCTGGAAGGAGTCGGGCGGCAAGGGCGACTGGAAGGCGCCGCGCACCTGGGCCGAGGTCAACGCCGCCACCAAATTCCTCAAGGGCAAGAAGCTCAAGGGCAAGGACGTGTTCGGCTATCTCGACGCCTATAAGGGCTGGGGCGGCTTCGGCTTCTACTTCCTCGAAGACCGCGCCACCGCCTACGTGAAGATGCCCGGCGACCCGGCCTGGCTGTTCGATCCCGACAACATGAAACCGTTGGTCAACAATCCCGGCTGGGTGCGGGCGATCCAGGAAGCGGCCGACATGATCCCGTTCGAGCCCGGCGATCAGATCAACGCCGATCCCGGCACCACCGCCTTTCAACAATTCCTTCCCGGCACCGGATCGATGGTGAGTTGGTGGGGCGACGTCGGGTCAATGGCCAACACCAGCGACACCTCGACGATCGGCGCCGATGTCGGCTTCGACATCCTGCCGGGATCGGAAGACGTTTACAACCGCAAGACCGGCAAGTGGGAGAAGGCGAAGGACGGGATCAATTTCGCGCCCAACTGCGCCTATCTCGGCTGGGGCGTCTATGTGATGGCGCGGGTCGACAGCGACTCGAAGAAGCAGAAAGCGGCCTGGAGCGCGGCGGCGCATCTCGGCGGCAAAGACCTGTCGCTGTGGACGGTGATGTACCCCTCGGGCTTCCAGGTGCATCGCAACAGCCATTCCAACGTCGACGAATGGGTCAACGCCGGCTACAAGCGCGAATACATCACCAGCTATCTGAAGTCGCAGTTCGGCACCTACAACCACCCCAACCGCGCCATCGAGCCGCGCATCCCCGGCATCTTCCAGTATTACTCCACCGCCGAGGACGAATTGGCCAAGATCTACGCCGGCAAGGAGACCGCGCAAGCCGGCGCCGACAACATCGCCGCCGCCTGGGAGAAGATCACCGACAAGATCGGCCGCGACAGCCAGCTCAAGCTTTACCGCGCGTCGCTGGGCATCTAGAGCGGTCGCCGATCAGTTGGAATCGACGCCCAGCGCGCCGGCCCCGCTCGCATTGCGGAGCGTCGACCTCCAGGTCGACGCCTTCGACGTGGACGTCGACGCTCCCCGGTACGGTTGCTGATTGATCGGAGACTGCGCTAAGCCGACCTTCCCCGTCAAAGAAGCCGGCGCCCGCGCCAGCTTCGCCTTTTTCCTGAGACCACGGAAACCCCATGGCGACCGCAGCCGTCCCCCATGGCTCGCGCTACATCTCGCCCGGCCGGCGCGCGCTCGGCCGGGCGCTGATGACGTTCGCGACGCTGGCGCT
>JANYIH010000016.1 GCA_025358745.1 Hyphomicrobiales bacterium
CGCTGAAGCGACCGGGGTCGCCTCGTCGGTCGCGATCTTGATCCGCACCCGCGTGTTCAGCTTGGGCGACAGCAGATGATAGACGATCTCGAATCGTTGCGCCCGCTCGGGGTAGTCGGCTGCGGTGATGTCGGTGAAACAGATGAACTGGCAGGCGGCGTCGTCGCGCAGAAATTTCAGCAGTCCGAGCAACTGTCCGGCCTCAGCAATCAGCGTCAGTTCGCCGAACGCGAAGCGCGCCTCGACGCCGGCATGAGCCGCGATCGCCTTCTGCGCGACAGTGCTAAGGATGTCGTCCATGAAAACCTCGCCCGCGCCTTACCGTTCGATCGTGCCGGTGCGGCGTATCTTCTTTTGCAGCATCAACACGCCATAGAGCAGCGCCTCCGCCGTCGGCGGGCAGCCCGGCACGTAGATATCGACCGGCACAATGCGGTCGCAGCCGCGCACCACCGCATAGGAATAATGATAATAGCCGCCGCCGTTGGCGCAGGAGCCCATCGAAATCACGTAGCGCGGCTCCGGCATCTGGTCGTAGACCTTGCGCAAAGCCGGCGCCATCTTGTTGGTCAGCGTGCCGGCGACGATCATCACGTCGGACTGACGGGGCGAGGCGCGCGGGGCGAAGCCGAATCGCTCGACGTCGTAGCGCGGCATCGAAAGCTGCATCATCTCGACGGCGCAGCAGGCCAGCCCAAACGTCATCCACATCAACGAGCCGGCGCGCGCCCACTGGATGAGATCGTCGGTCGCCGCGACAAAGAAACCCTTGTCGGCGAGTTGATCGTTGATCGTCCCGAAAAAGGGATTGTCAGCGCCCAGCGGCTTGCCTGTCGAGGGGTCAATCAGGCCGCGAGGGGCTGGCGCTATCAGCGGGCTCAGTCCCATTCGAGGGCTCCCTTTTTCCATTCGTACACGAAGCCGACCGTCAGCACGCCAAGAAACACGATCATCGACCAGAAGCCGAAACGCCCGATCTCGCGGAACGCCGCCGCCCAGGGAAACAGGAACGCGACTTCGAGATCGAAGATGATGAACAGCAGCGACACCAGATAGAACCGCACGTCGAACTTCATCCGCGCGTCGTCGAACGGGTTGAAGCCGCATTCGTAGGCCGACAGCTTTTCCGAATCGGGATTGCGATAGGCGAGCAGAAACGGCGCGATCAGCAGCGCAGAGGAGATCAGGCCGCCCAGGAGAATGAAGATGACCAGCGGCAGATAGTCGGATATCAGACTGGGCACGGGGCCTCCGCTTCGTTGTCCGCCCGGCGAGAGTTGCCGGAAACCGCCGCCCTCCCCGCAATCGCTTCGGCCGATATCAAGCGCGTCGAACGAAACCGCGCAACGAGTCCGGCCGGGATTGTTGGACTTCAGACGACCTGCCGCCTCGCGGGACGCAAACTGCGACGCGCGAGGTCGCGGCAGACGCCTATCGCAGCGCAGCGGGCCATGCAACGGTTAAACTTGAGGCGGTCGGCAATATTCTCGGCGCCCCCTCCCAAAATGCGGGTTAACGCGCGTAATCAGCGAGTTAGCCTCGTTCTCCTGGGCCGGATTTGCGGTAAGCCGATGGCGAGAGAGACGGGACTTGAACCCGCGACCTCCGGCGTGACAGGCCGGCGCTCTAACCAACTGAGCTACTCCCCCGTAGGGCTCGCGCCGATTACGGCGCCGGGCATTTCAAGTCAAGCGCGCTTACAGACGCGGGCTGGCCAACCGCCAGCGCTGCATCTCGCGCGCGCTGAGCGAGCGGACGTGGTCGGGATCGAGCGATTCCGCCTGCATCACGACGTCGGGACTGACGCCCATCTGGCGCGCATAACGCGCGACCTTGTCGACCAGCCGTTCGTCGGCAAATCGGCGCGAAACCGAGCCAACATGACCCCGCGTAGGCATCAGCGTCTCCGATACGGACATGCGATGCAGGGCGACGCGGCTCTCCTCAGGCGCGACCCGCCGCACCGCACCCATCAAGGCATAGACGCAGGCGGAGACGCATTCCCCCGGCGTTGGCCCGGCGCGAAATCCGTCGGAGCCATAGCTGGCGACGACGGCGGCGATATGAAGCTGACGCAGCATCTGGCCGAAATCCATCGAGGCGACGACGTTGCCGCCCGGCGAGTTGATCAGCATCAGGCTTTTCATGTTAGGCGTGCGCGCCGCCGAACGCGCGAAATCGGCGAAAACTTCCGGCGTGTTCGGTTCGATCACGCCATCGGCGACCACCACGTTGGGGCAGCGCGCGCCGCACGCGGCGCTGCGAAGCGGCTCGACGTGAAACTGCATCGGTTGCGAACCGGCCCGGGCGAAGCCGGGCGCGAGGCAGGCAAGCGCCACGCCGATCGCAAACAGGCGCGCCGCTCGAAACGGCGATGCGGCGGAGAAGGAGCGCGTCATATCCATACTAAGCACCGCCGCGTGAGAATGGTGGGCGGTGACGGGCTCGAACCGCCGACCCTCTCGGTGTAAACGAGATGCTCTACCAACTGAGCTAACCGCCCGGCCGCGCCGAAGCGGAAGCGCCGCGGCCGGTCGAGACTACAAGCACAATTCACGCCTGCCAAGGGCGCAGAGCGCGGCGATTCCAACTCTGCTTAATGTGACAGACCGGCGACGCCCGTCGCGGGCGTCGCATCTGCGCCTGACGGCGGCGATCAGGACTTCTTGGCGGCTTTCTTGGTGTTGAGGCTCGCCTTCAGCGCGGCGCCGGCCTTGAAGCGGGCGTTCTTGGAGGCGGCGATCTTGATTTCCTTGCCCGTGGCGGGATTGCGGCCCTTGCCGGCGGCGCGTTCGCGCACAGAGAACGTGCCGAAGCCGACAAGACGAACCTCTTCGCCCTTCTTCAAAGACTTCGCTATGCCGTCCAGCACCGCCTCCAGTGCCGACGCCGCGCTGACCTTGGTCAATTCCGCCTCGGCGGCTATGTGCTCGACGAGTTCGAGTTTGTTCATAAGGCCTCTCCTTGCAAAATGTTCGATGCGTCGGCGTCGCCCCGAAAACTCTGTCTTTCCGCCCGACTTGGCCGAAAGCGCCCGCGAATCGTCGCCCACGATATTTAATTGCTCGCCAAATTTCCTCGGAAACGCAAGGCTTCCAGCCGGCAAACCTGAGAAAAACCCATGTTTTCCCGCTGAAATTGTGCGAGCCGCAGCAAAAGGGCCGCGCTCCCCTGGGGAAGCGCGGCCCTTGTTGACCTTACCGCAGCGAATGAATCGTCAGTGAGCGACGATCCCGGAGGAATCCTCCTCCGGCGGCAAAGCCACCGGAGCGGAGGAATCCTCCTCCCATTCGATCCGCTTGGGCTGGCGCACCAGCGCGTGCAGCAACACCTCGTCCATCCGCGACACCGGCACGATCTCCAGCCCGTTCTTCACCGAGGCCGGGAGATCGACGAGATCCTTGGCGTTGTCCTGCGGGATCAGCACCTTCTTGATGCCGCCCCGCAGCGCCGCCAGCAGCTTCTCCTTCAAGCCGCCGATCGGCAGCACGCGGCCGCGCAAGGTGATCTCGCCGGTCATCGCCAGGTCACGCCGGACCGGAATTCCCGTCAGCATGGAAACGATGACCGTCGCCATGGCGACGCCCGCGCTCGGCCCGTCCTTCGGGGTCGCGCCCTCCGGCACGTGGACGTGGATGTCGCGCTTGTCGAAGCGCGGCGGCTCCACCCCGTAGTCGAGCGCGCGCGAGCGGACATAGGAGGCCGCCGCGGAGATCGATTCCTTCATCACGTCCTTCAGGTTGCCTGTGACGGTCATGCGGCCCTTGCCCGGCAACATGACGCCCTCGATCGTCAGCAATTCGCCGCCGACCTCGGTCCAGGCCAGCCCCGTGACCAGCCCGACCTGATCGTCGTCCTCGATCTCGCCATAGCGATATTTCGGCACGCCGAGGAAATCGCTGACATTCTTGAGCGTGACCGAGATCTTCTTCTTCTTCGTCAACAAGATCTCCTTCACCGCCTTGCGGCAGAGGTTGGAGATTTCCCGTTCGAGGTTACGCACGCCCGCTTCGCGGGTGTAGCGCCGGATCAACTCCATCAGCGCCCCGTCGTCGACCTCGAACTCCTTCTTGTCGAGCCCGTGCTTGCCCATCGCGTTGGGCATCAGGTGACGCTTGGCGATTTCGAGCTTCTCGTCCTCGGTGTAGCCGGCGATGCGGATGATCTCCATGCGATCCATCAGCGGCGCTGGGATGTTGAGCGTGTTGGCCGTCGTGACGAACATCACGCTCGACAGGTCGTAGTCGACTTCGAGGTAATGGTCGTTGAACGACGAGTTCTGCTCGGGGTCCAGCACCTCCAGCAAGGCCGAGGACGGATCGCCGCGGAAATCCATGCCCATCTTGTCGATCTCGTCGAGCAGGAACAGCGGGTTGGACGTCTTGGCTTTCCGCATCGACTGGATCACCTTGCCCGGCATCGAGCCGATATAGGTGCGCCGATGGCCGCGGATCTCCGCTTCGTCGCGCACGCCGCCGAGCGACATGCGCACGAATTCGCGCCCCGTCGCCTTGGCGATCGACTTGCCGAGCGAGGTCTTGCCGACGCCGGGCGGGCCGACGAGGCAGAGGATCGGTCCGGTCAGCTTGTTGGCGCGCTGCTGCACAGCCAGATATTCGATGATGCGCTCCTTGACCTTCTCCAGTCCGAAATGGTCGTTGTCGAGCAACGCCTGCGCGCCGGGCAGGTCCTTCTTGATCTTTGAGCGGCGCGACCATGGAATCGACAGCATCCAGTCGAGGTAGTTGCGCACCACCGTCGCCTCGGCCGACATCGGCGACATCTGCCGCAGCTTCTTCAGCTCCGCCAACGCCTTGTCGCGCGCTTCCTTGGAAAGCTTGGTCGCCTTGATGCGGTTCTCCAGCTCGGACATTTCGTCCTTGCCGTCCTCGTCGCCCAGTTCCTTCTGGATCGCCTTCATCTGCTCGTTGAGATAGTATTCGCGCTGCGTCTTCTCCATCTGCCGCTTGACGCGGGTGCGGATGCGCTTCTCCACCTGCAACACGGAAATCTCGCTCTCCATCAGCGCCAGGCACTTCTCGAACCGCTTGGCGATGGAATGGATTTCGAGGATCGCCTGCTTGTCGGCGAGCTTGACGGCGAGATGCGAAGCGATGGTGTCGGCGAGCTTGCCGTAATCCTCGATCTGCGTCACCGCGGCGACGACTTCCGGGCTGATCTTCTTGTTGAGCTTCACGTAATTCTCGAACTCCGACATCACGGAGCGCGACAACGCTTCCGCCTCGATCGGGTCGATCGGGTCGTCGGCGACGGCCTCCGCCTCGGCGGCGTAGTAGCCTTCGGCGGGGACGTAGTTGCGGATCTTGGCGCGGCTCGCCCCTTCGACCAGCACCTTCACGGTGCCGTCGGGCAGTTTGAGCAACTGCAACACGCGCGCGAGCGTGCCGGTCTCGAAGATGGCTTCCGGCGCCGGATCGTCGTCGGCGGCGTTCTTCTGCGTCGCCAGCAGGATCGGCTTGTCGGCGCGCATCACCTCTTCGAGCGCGCGAATGGATTTTTCCCGGCCGACGAACAGCGGCACGATCATGTGCGGGAACACCACGATGTCGCGCAAAGGCAGAACGGGATAGGCGTCGGACGCGCCGGGAAGGATGGGCTTGCGTGGCGTTGTCATGTTAATCCTGTCCAGTGTCACCCGGGCGTCGGTTTGATCCGTCCCGGGCTCCAAGCCTTGAAATGCCGACGTCGCGCAACCTGCGATGAGCGCTGCGCTCCGCCTCCGGCCGCGAATCGGATAATGATAGCCCCGTCGCCCTGCCGCAAAGCTTAACGCTCTTCGGCGAACCTGTCGCCTCGCTCGAAGAGCCGTCGGCAACAATTTGGCGGCTCCAGGGCCGGGTTTCAAGTCGCGTCAAGCTATGGAGCGCGGAAATGCGGGCGGAGCTGGCGCGGTGAGCGTCAGCCCCCGCCGCCGATGATGTCCCACGCGGAGCTGAAGCGCCCACCGGCGATGTCGCCCGCCTCAACCCGGATCGCGTGATTCTCGTCGACGCGGAAGGCGAAGCGGAAATTCGGGTCTTCCGAGATCGAGATGCCGCCGTCGACGGCGAACACGAGATTGTCGCCCTGATAGACCGCGAAATGATCGACATAACGCGCCGGCGTGTAATCTTGCGTGCTCTCGTCCCTCTGCATGCCGGTGAAGTTGGGATGGCGGATCATCACGACCGCTTCGGGACGGCCATGCACGATGTCCGGCAACATGCGGAATTTGAGCTGACCGAGCCGCGAATTGGCGCCGTCGACCGCTTTCGTCGCCGGCGCCGAGCAGCCGCCAGCGGCGCGCACATAGCGCTTGGACGCCACCAGACTGCCGTCGCTGAGTTCCGCCACCAGATGCAGATAGGTGTCGGAATTGACGCGGACGCGGGTGGCGATCTGCACGAGGTCGGCTTTCTCGCCCACCGTGAAAACCCCGGCCAGGGGGATTGGATTGTTGTCGATGATGAGGCTCATCCTGACCACGCGCCGGGAATCGCCCTGCGGCGTGCGGATCGCCATCGTCACCGGCACCAGCGCCGCGTCCTCGGCCTTGGCGGGCGCGTCGAGCGTGACGAAATCGGCGCTTTCGACGATTTTGCGCTCCTGGAAAAAGTCGTGGGCGAGCCCAGAAGAAAACGCATCCGGCGGCTGCGCGGCCGCGCCGCCGGCCATCGCAAGCGAAAAGGCCAGGACGAACGATCGAACGGCGTGTCGTGCGGATTTCATGTGCCTGTCCCTATCCTGCGCCTTTGATTTGCGGCGGCCTTTGCATCGGACCATCAACGCCGGCGGACGCGAAACCGGCGGCCACCTTAGCAAGGCTGAGGCGTAATCGTCGATGGCTGACCCGGAAATTTCCACCAAGCGAAGGCGACCGGCGCGGGCTTAGAATTCTGAATTCAGGCTCTTGTCAAAATCGTTAAAGATTTGGTACTCTTGCGTGAGATTGGCGCGAAAGGCGTCAGCACGAGGGAACGCGAAGATGGGCTCGGCCACGTCCACGGCAATTGTGGAATTTCCAACGCGCGCTCACTCGCGGTTTCTTGTGTTGCAGATCCGGCGATTATTTCACACGAGGTCGTTGGCGTTTCGCTTGGGAACGGCGGGGTCCTACCGCAAACGCTGCGCCGACCGCTCCGCTATCGCGTGCAAGCCGAACCCGCGGCTCGATCGGACACAGTCATACGCAAAAGGGAGTTCATCAATATTATCGGCGACAGCCATGTGAAAACTTGAATACGCTCGCAATCGCAACCCAGCGTTTTGCGCCGACATGCACGCAATCTCTACAAGGAGCACGGTAATGAAAAACGCAATCGGCAAACTATCGACGACGCTCAAGGTCTTGGGCCTCGCCACCTCGTTTTCCTGCCTTGGCCTCGCGCAGGCTGATGAAATCGCAGCAAAATACAATGTCGACGGCTCGACTTTCAAGTGTATTACCAAGATGACGGCGGTCAAGCACTACTTCGTAGATAATCTCGCCGGCAATCTCGCCGGCACCGTCAAGGTCGCCGAGGCGGGCAAGGGCGAATTTCCCGAGGGCTCCGTGCTGCAATTGATCCCCAACGAAGTGATGGTGAAACAGCAGAAGGGCTTCAGCCCGGCAACCAGCGACTGGGAGTTTTTCGCGCTCGACACCGATAAGGGGGGCTACAAGATCGTCAGCCATGGACGTCAGGAAGTGAACAACTTCCTCGGCCTCAACTGCTTCGATTGCCACAAGGCCGCGCGGGCGGAATTCGATCTCGTCTGCGAGCAGGACCACGGCTGCGCGCCGCTGCCGTTAACCCGCGTGATGTTCCACGCCATCCAGCGCGTCGATCCGCGCTGCCCCGCCGAGACGCTCAGCGCGGAGGACGCCGCCGCGCTGAAGGAATTGGGCCCCATAATCGAGCAGATCAAGAACGAGGCCGCCGCGAACAAGAAATAGCGCGGCCCGCGAGCCGAGCGCCTGCAAAAAAAACGGCCGCCCAGAGGCGGCCGTATGCAAACCTTAAGCGGGCAAAGCGCTCAGCCCGCCTTTTCCGCCCGTTCCGTGTAGATGTAGAGCGGTCGCTGCTTGCCTTCGATCACTTCCGGCCCAATCACCACCTGCTCCACCCCGTCGAGGCCGGGCAGATCGAACATGGTGTCGAGCAGGATGCCCTCCATAATCGAGCGTAGGCCGCGCGCGCCGGTGCGCCGCTCGATCGCCTTCTTGGCGATCACGACGAGCGCCTCGTCCTGGAACGACAGGTCCGTGTTCTCCATCTCGAACAGGCGCTGATATTGCTTGACCAGCGCGTTCTTCGGCTCGGTAAGGATCTTCTTGAGCGCGTCCTCGTCGAGATCCTCCAGCGTCGCGATCACAGGCAGTCGGCCGACGAACTCGGGGATCAGGCCGAACTTCAAGAGATCCTCGGGCTCGACCTGACGGAACACTTCGCCGGTGCGGCGATCGTCCGGGGCCTGAACTTTGGCCGCAAAGCCGATTGAGGTGCCCTTGCCGCGCGCGGAAATGATCCGCTCCAGGCCGGAGAAGGCGCCGCCGCAGATGAACAGGATGTTGGTCGTGTCCACCTGCAGGAATTCCTGCTGCGGGTGCTTGCGGCCGCCCTGCGGGGGCACGCTGGCGACTGTGCCTTCCATGATCTTCAGCAGCGCCTGCTGCACGCCCTCGCCCGAGACGTCGCGGGTGATCGAGGGATTGTCGGACTTGCGGCTGATCTTGTCGATCTCGTCGATGTAAACGATGCCGCGCTGCGCCCGCTCGACGTTGTAGTCGGAAGCTTGCAGCAGCTTGAGGATGATGTTCTCGACGTCCTCGCCAACGTAACCGGCTTCGGTCAGCGTCGTGGCGTCGGCCATCGTGAAGGGCACGTCTAGGATGCGGGCCAGCGTCTGCGCCAGCAGCGTCTTGCCGGAGCCGGTCGGGCCGATGAGAAGAATGTTGGATTTCGCCAACTCGACGTCGCTGTGCTTGGTCGCGTGGTTCAGCCGCTTATAGTGATTGTGCACCGCCACCGACAAAACGCGCTTGGCCTGCGCCTGACCGATCACGTAGTCGTCCAGCACCTTGCAGATTTCGCGCGGGGTCGGAATCCCGTCCTTGGATTTAACGAGCGCGGTCTTGCTCTCCTCACGGATGATATCCATGCAGAGTTCAACGCATTCGTCGCAGATGAACACGGTGGGGCCCGCGATCAACTTTCGGACTTCGTGCTGGCTCTTGCCGCAGAACGAGCAATACAGCGTGTTCTTGGCGTCGCCTTCGGCCTTGGCCATTTCTTTTCTCCTTCCGGCCGAACAGTCGTCTCCGATTCGGGCGGCAACTCGACTGTCGAACCTAGATGTCACGCCCTAAGAAAGGGTAGCCTCGCCCCTTCGCGCCCCCCAACATGCGTATTAATCACTGGTTCCTCACGCCAAACCGGCGCCATGGTTAAGAACCCAGTCAATCCCCAAACGTCATGTTTTTCAAGCCCTGCTCTCGCCGATCCGGCGAGAGCAGCGAATTACATCGCCTTCGGCGGCTCGGGGTCCTCGCCGACGCGGTTGGTGGTCACCTCGTCGATGATGCCGAAAGCCTTGGCTTCCTCGGCGGAAAGGAAGTGATCGCGGTCGAGCGTGCGCTCGATCTTTTCGTAGCTCTGGCCGGTGTGCTTAACGTAGATCTCGTTGAGCCGGCGCTTCATCTTGATGATGTCCTCGGCGTGGCGCTCGATATCGGACGCCTGGCCCTGGAAGCCGCCGGAAGGCTGATGCAGCATGATGCGGGAGTTCGGCAGGCTGTAGCGGTGGCCCGCCTCCCCCGCACAGAGCAGCAGCGAGCCCATCGAGGCCGCCTGACCGATGCACATCGTCGTCACCTTCGGCCGCACGAACTGCATCGTGTCGTAGATCGAAAGCCCCGCCGTGACGACGCCGCCCGGCGAGTTGATGTACATCGCGATTTCTTTCTTCGGATTGTCGGCCTCGAGGAACAACAACTGCGCCACGACGAGCGAGGCGGAAACGTCCTCGACCGGGCCGACCATGAAGATGATGCGTTCCCGCAGCAGGCGCGAGAAAATGTCGAACGACCGCTCGCCGCGCGCGGATTGCTCGATCACCATCGGCACGAGGTTGTTGGTGTAATTATCGACGATGTCGCGCATGGGTCGCTTTCTCGGCCAGAATCACTTGTTCGTTTGCGAACCTAGACATAGGCGCCCCCGCTCGCGGAGAAAAGGGGCGCCCGGCGCATTGTTGCGCCCCGTCAGGCCGCCGGCGCTTCCGCGGCGACCGCCTTCGGTTCGTCTTCTTCCTCGGGCTTCAACAGTTCCTCGGGGCTGACCTTGCGGTCCTCTATCCTGGCGAGGCCGAGGACGTGATCGACCGCCTTCTCCTCGTAGATCGGCGCGCGCAATTCGGCGAGCGCGCCCTGATTGTTGCGGTAATAATCCCAGACTTCCTTCTCCTGGCCGGGGAAGGCGCGCGCACGCTCGATCAGCGCGCGCGTCATTTCCTCGTCCGTGATCTGGACGTCGGCGATGCGGCCGACTTCGGCCAGCACCAACCCTAACCGCACGCGACGCTGCGCGATCGCCATATATTCGGCGCGCGCCGCCTCCTCGGTCGTGCCTTCGTCGGCGAAGCTCTTGCCGCCCTGCTGCTGCTCACGCTCGACCTGCGACCAGATCTGGCCGAATTCCTGATCGACCAGACCCTGCGGCACCTCGAACGAATAGCGCTTGGCGAGTTCGTCGAGCAGCCGGCGCTTGATGCGGTCGCGCGACACGCGGGCGTAATCCCCCTCCAGCCGCTCGCGAATCCCCTTGCGCGTGGCCTCAAGCGATTCGAAGCCGAGGCTCTTGGCGAATTCGTCGTCGAGTGTCAGCGCCTCGGGCGTGGCGACCTTTTTCACGGTCGTTTCCAACACGGCGTCTTTGCCCGCCAGCGTGCTGGTGGCGTAATTGTCGGGGAAGCGCGCCTCGACCGCGCGGAAATCGCCGGCCTTGGCGCCCACCAGCGCCTCTTCGAAGCCGGGAATGAAGCTCTTGGAGCCGAGAATAACGTCGATGTCCTTGCCGTCGCCGCCCTCGAACGGCTCGCCGCCGATCTTGCCGAGGAAATCGACCGTCAGCTTGTCGCCCATCTCGGCGCCCTCGCCTTCCGGCCGGTCAGAGAACGTGCGGCGGCTGTCGGCCATGCGCTGCACGAAGCGCTCGACCTCTTCCTCCGACACCTCGGCGACGGGGCGCTCCAGCGTGATGTCGTCGAAACCGCCAAGCTCGAACTGAGGCAGCACTTCCAGTTCAACCTTGAAGGCGAGATCGCCCTTGGCCTCAAGCGCCGCTTCGATCTCGCTCTGCTCCTTGGACAATTCGATTCTCGGCTGCATCGCAAGGCGCAATTTGCCGTCACCGACGATCTGCTTGTGCGCCTCGTCGATCTGCTTCTGCACCAGATCGGCCATGACCGAACGGCCGTAGACGCGCTTGAGATGCGCCATTGGCACCTTGCCGGGGCGGAATCCGTTGATGCGGACCTTGCTCTTGAGGTCGGTAAGCTCGCTATCGAGCCGAGAGGCGAGGTCGCTCGCGGGGATCACCACGTCATACGCCCGCTTGAGCCCTTCGCTCAGCGTTTCCTTCACCTGCATCGTTTCGTCCCACCGTTCCGGACCGGGGCGAGGCGCCCAAGTCAAATAGACAAAGCGACCGAACGCCCTCCGGGCGCCGGCCGCGGCTCGAATTGGTGCGGGCGGAGGGACTCGAACCCCCACGATTGCTCGCTGGAACCTAAATCCAGTGCGTCTACCAGTTCCGCCACGCCCGCGCTCACGCCGCCGGTCGCCCGGCCGCCTTCACGCATAAGCGCGCGTCTATAGACAGCTTGGCCCCCCCGCGCCAGCGAAAAAGGGGGCCGCTAGAGTTCGACCACGGCGGCGAGCGGGATCGTCACCAGGCCGCCGGCCAGCGCCGCGTTGGCGTGGGCGAAGCCGTGGGTTATGACCGACTGCCCGCCGGCCATCAGCAAGGCCGCCAACACGGCCGCCAGACCCAAAAGCAAGACCCAAATGCGCACGCCCTACGCTCCAACCCCCACCGACGCCCTCGTTGCGCAAGTCCGGCGCCGCGAAAGCCGCGCCAAATTGGGACAGAAGCGATGGATTTGACGCGGCGCGCTTATCTCGGCGGCGGCGTCTGCACCGTTTTGACCCTGGCGGCCCGCGCGGGCGAGGTGGGCGTATTTTCGCTGGAGGCGGGGCCGCTTGGCTTCAACGGCGCGACGCCCGGACCTTTGTTGCGGCTCAGGGCGGGACAGGCGGGAAAGCTGCGTTTCATCAACAAACTCGGCGAGCCCGCCTCGCTCGCCCTGCCCGGCCTGCGAATCGATTCGGGATTCGCGGGACTGACGGAGCCGCAAGTGAAACCCGGCGACACCCGCGACCTCGCGTTCCCCGGCGCCGAGCCGGGCTTCGGCCTCTACACGAGCGAGCGCCTGTTCGGCCCGGTGCTGATCGACGAGGCCGCCCCGCCCTCCGTCGATCTCGACGCCTTCGTCGTCTTTTCCGGCGAAGATCGAACGGCCCTGCGCGCCAACGCCGATCCCGCGCCGCTGACGTTGCATGCGCCCCCCCGCGCGCGGGTGCGGCTGCGGCTCGCCAACGCCTCGCCCGATCTCGTCCTGACGCTCAAGGGCGAGGGCGCGGCGTTGCAGATCGTCGCCATCGACGGCCAGCCGAGCGAGATGTTCGAGCCCGCGGGCGGAGAATTTCCGATCGCGCCCAGCGCCCGGTTCGAACTGATGTTCGACCTGCCCGAAGGCGGGGTGAATTTCATCCTGCGTGGCGATCCCGACCGGCCGGCGCTGAAGATTTTGGCGCAGGGCGAGGCGGTCGCGGCGAGGCCGCCGATCGCCGCTCTACCCGCCAATCCCCGGCTGCCCAGGGAAATCGCGCTGGAGAAGGCGCTCCACGCCTCCGCGACGCTCACGGCTGTGGGCGCCGGCTTCGCCGTCAACGGCAAAAGCGGCGCGCCCTGGACGGCAAAGCCCCTGTTCCGCTGCGCGCGCGGCCAGCCCGTCGCCCTGACGCTGGTCAATCAGACCGCGCAGCCGCAGACGCTGCGGCTGGAAGGACACGTCGCGCGGCAGTTGCACGGGCTTGACGACGGCTGGGACCCGTACTGGCGCGACGCGATGCTGATCGGCGCGGGGAAAACGCTGCACGCGGCTTTTGTCGCCGACATTTCAGGCAAATGGCCGCTCGCCTCCGCCTCGCCGGAGCGGCGGGCGAAGGGGTTGCACGGGTGGTATGAGGTGAAATAAGTTCGGCGGCTGCCGCATATGCGCAAGCATGCCCCGACATTTCGTTTGACGATGCTTGTAAAATTTGGAAAGTTCTGGGATGCGCCGCCGATGGCGATTGTGGCCCCTCGGCGACATTTTTCTGCGCGTCTGCATCGCGGGTTTAGCACTGTTTTATCCGAAAGTTCTTATGGGAGATGGCCATGACCTTGTTTTACGAGAAAGGCAGGGCATTCGGGCTTATTGTCGCCCTCGCGGCAGCGCTGAGGCCGATCGCGGCCCCCGCCCAGACTCTGCCACCCACCGACCCGAAGACGCTATCTGCGCCAACGCAAATTTCCCTTGAGGACAGAGCCAACTTCTACAAGAGTGCCAAAGACGCAGCGCGCAAGTTTTATCCACGCATCATTTTCATCCCCGGAATTCTAGGCTCTAAGATCGAAGAATGTGACGACGACAAAACCAACTGCAATTCCGTCTGGGGAACGAAGGAAGCGCTGGAACATCAAGTCGACCTGACCATCAAGAAAGAGCGGAAATATCGATACGACTATGTCGATGATCTGTTCTTCGTCGATTTTTACGGCGGAATCGTGCGGTTTCTTAAGGACACCGCTCACCACAACGCAGGTTACGAAGACAACGGGCTCGTCACAAAATTCGCTTACGATTGGCGGGAGAGCAGCGAAGACAACGCGAAAATCCTCGCCGCCACGATTTGCGACATCAGGGCGGGCGCGCCGCAATCGCCGATCTACATTCTTGCGCATTCCATGGGCGGACTGGTCGCGAAGGCCTGGGCTGCGCATCATGCGCAAACGGCCTGCAAGGAGGGGTTGCCGCATGTAAAGGAAATTGCCTTTGTGGCTACGCCACATCTGGGCGCGCCCAAGGCGGTGAAGGCCTTCGTCGTCGGCTATAACGCCTATTTCGACGAGATCGACGTCATCCATCAAAATAATGTAGCGTGGGGTTTTCTGAAGTATGTCGCGGGCTTCGTCGAGCGGAACTACGTGCTGGAAGCCTTGAACAGCGCTGGCGTAACCTTCAGCAGTCTGTACGAATTGCTGCCGCTCAGGTCTAGCGCCTACTGCTTGTCCAAGATTGACTGGTTGAAGAAAGCGCCGAACCCCCTCGGAGCCGACAGTTCCGAGGTGAACGTATTCTGGCCGCCCAATTGGCGCAAATTCGGCCTGCTGCAACGCATGCCAAGTGGCGCCAGGGATGTGATCTACGAAAAGGAGCTCCCGGAGAAGCTAGAGAAGTCGGAAGTCTTCATGTGCGAAATGGCCAAGTTTGATCCGACGACGGCTGTTGACCGCGTCGACTACGTCTACGGTGTCAAAAAAGCCGCGCAGACCTTCGGATCCTTCAATCTTAGTCTCGCGCACCCCGGCGCGTTGGACGTTGGCGTCTATGCGGACGGCGACGGCACCGTGCCCGCCTAGAGCGCCGCCAACGCGTTCATCAACGCCAATCCGCAGCAAAGAATCCAGGTCGAAGCGACGCATCTCGACATCATCAGCAGCCAACCCGTGCAAAACCTGATCAAGAAGTGGTACGAGGACGAGGCGCAAAACGCCGCGCTAAGCGTGGCGCGCGCCAATTCGAAATTTGCCTCTCTGCTCAGCGAACAGATTGCGCTCACGGGGCGGCTGCTCAGCTTGCCCTCTGATGCGAGGGCCTGGACCCGACCGGAAAACCAGTTCGCCATCGCATTGAATAGGGAAGCGATGTCGCTCGCCAAGACAGACCCCACGGCGATCGCCAAACTCGCCTCCGCCACCGTCGATCCCGTCGAGCGGTCCAGACTTTTCGCCGTCGCCGCGTCGAGCGAAACGGACGCGTCGAAGAAAGCCGCTTGGTTGGTTGAGAACGCGATTTCAACTTACGCCGCAGCCGCCGCGCCCGAAAGCGCATTGAATTGGGCGAGCTACAGCGACGCAATCGCTACCGTGAAAACCGCCAAGAAACTCGGAGTCGGGATGTCCGACAATCCCTATGTCGCTGGAGGCGACCTGAACGCAGCCGCTTCTGGTATCGAGAATTGGTCGCAATTCAATCTCTGGAAGTTGGACAAGTCCGGCGACGGCAAGGCGCCCACCGGAAACTTTCACGAGCCCCAGATCATTTTAGCCAATCCCTCCACATTGCCTTCGAGCTACAAGAATTGGATCGAGGAACGCAGGAATTATATGACAACCTTCGACGCCAACGCGCGCGCCTACGAGCGCGCATACAACGTCCCCAATGCAAACAGTTCCTTTTTGAACGGGGGATGAGGGATGCGGCGTCCGCAATACGGCGGGCGGAACCGCGCTCACGCAAATCCGCGCTTCCTCAGCAGCGCCGAAGGGTCCGGCCCGCGCCCTCGGAACGCCGCATAGGCCTTGTCCGGCTCCAAAGTTCCCCCCGAGGCGTAGACGAACCGTCGCAGCCGCTCGGCCAGCGCGGGATCGAACACGTCGCCGCTCTCGACGAATGCCTCGAAGGCGTCGGCGTCGAGCACCTCCGACCAGAGATAGCTGTAATAGCCCGCGCTATAGCCCTCGCCCGAAAACACGTGCTGGAAATGCGGCGCGGCGTGGCGGGGGACTATTGCCGAGGGCATGTCGAGCGCGGCCAGCGCCTCGGCCTCCAGCGCGCTGACGTCGATGTCGCCGCCTTCCGTCAATCCATGCGCCTTCATGTCGGTGAAGGCGGAGGCCAGGAACTCGACCGTCGAATGCGCCTGCCCATGGGCGCGGGCGCGCGTCATGGCGGCGATCAGTTCGTCGGGCATCGGCGCCCCGGTCGCGTGATGGCGGGCGAATTGCGACAACACCTCGGGCCGGTCGAGCCAATGTTCGTAGAGCTGCGAGGGAAGCTCCACGAAATCGCGCGCGACGTTCGTGCCGGAGAGATAGGGATAGGTCACGTCCGACAACATGCCGTGCAAGGCATGGCCGAATTCGTGGAACAGGGTGCGCGCCTCGTCGTGGCTGAGCAGCGCCGGCGCGCCCTCGCCGCTGCGCGCGGCGTTGAGCACGTTGACGACGATCGGCGTCGAAACTCCGTCGAGCCTGTGCTGATCGCGCAACGCACTCATCCAGGCGCCGCTATGCTTCTCCGGTCGGGCGAAGAAATCGCCGATGAACAGCGCGACATGGCGCCCCTGGCTGTCTTTCACCACGAACGCGCGGGCGTCGGCGTGCGGCAGATCGACGTCGTGACGCTCTTCGAAAATCAGCCCGAACAGCCGCCCCGCGACGTCGAAGGCGGCGGCCAGCACATTGTCGAGCGGCAAATGCGCGCGGATCGCGCTTTCGTCGAAATCGTACAGGGCTTGGCGGCGCTTCTCCGCGTAATAGCGCCAGTCCCAGGGCTTCAGTTCGAAATTGCCCCCCTCCTGCGCGATCATCGCTTGCAGCGCCTTGGCTTCCTCCAGCGCCGCCGCGCGCGCCGGCGTCCAGACGCGATGCAGCAGGTCGAGCGCCGCGCCGGGCTTGCGCGCCATGGTGTCGTCGAGCTTGTAGTCGGCGAAAGTGGGATAACCGAGCAGGTTCGCCAGTTCCACGCGGAGGGCGACGATCTCGCTCATCACGGCGCCATTGTCGCGCGTCCCCCCGCCCGCGCCGCGCGCGACGAAAGCGCGCCAGACTTTTTCGCGCAGATCGCGCCGCGCGGAAAATTGCAGGAACGGCTCGACCGAGGAGCGCGACAGCGTGACAACCCATTTGCCGGGATGGCCGCGTTCCTGCGCCGCCGCGGACGCCGCGGCGACGGCCGCGTCGGGCAGGCCGGCCAGATCGGCCTGTGCGTTCAGCACCAGTGCGAAGGCTTTTTCGTCGCCCAGCACATTCTGGCCGAAGGCGGCGCCGAGCGCGGCGAGCCGTTCGGCGATGGCGGCGAGGCGCTGTTTCTTCTCCGACGCAAGCCCGGCCCCGGCGCGCTTGAACGCCAGTCGGCGCCGCTCGACCAGACGCCTCGCCTCAGCGTCAAGGTCGTTGCGCGCCTCGTAGACCGCCTCGACGCGGGCGAACAAAGCGTCGTCGAGCAGCATGTCCGCGTATTCGCGCGCAAGACGCGGCTGAATCTCGCGCTGGATCGCCTCGATCTCGTCGCCCGACGCCGTGCCGACGAGATGGCCGAACACCCGTTCCACCCGGTCGAGCGTCTGTCCGGCGCGCTCCAGGCCGAGGATCGTGGTCTCGAAGCTCGCGGGCGCGGCCTTGATCGCCTCGCGTTCGGCCCGCCATTCCGCGATCGCCGCCTCGAAGGCAGGACGAAAATGCTCCAGCCGGACTTTCGAGAATGGCGGCGCGCCGAAGGTCGCGTTCCACGGCTCAAGAAGGGGATTGTCGGTCAAGCGCGGCGCCTTTCGGGTTGTCACGTCACCAGGATGGCGCGGAAATCGTTGACGTTGGTCAGCGTCGGTCCCGTCACGACGAGATCGCCCGCGGCGGCGAACACCGAATAGGCGTCGTTATTGTCGAGCGCGGCGCGCGCGTCGAGGCCGGCGCGGGCAAGCGTATCGGGCGCAACAATGGCGCCGGCGTTGTCCTCGCTGCCGTCGATGCCGTCGGTGTCGCCGGCGAGCGCGTATATGTCAGGCGCTCCGCGCAAGGCCAGCGCCAGCGCCAGGGCGAATTCGGCGTTGCGCCCGCCCCTGCCCTCGCCCCGCACCGTCACCGTGGTCTCGCCCCCCGACAGCAGCACACAGGGCGCGCGCGCGGGCGCGCCATGGGCTCGGGCCGACAGCGCCATGCCGGCGAAGGCCTTGCCCAATTCGCGCGCCTCGCCCTCCAGCGCATCGCCGAAAATGAGCGGTTCAATCCCGGCCGCACGGGCGATCTCGGCCGCCGCGCGCAGCGATTGCATCGGCGCGGCGATCAGGCGGTTTTCGACCCGCGCGAACACGGGATCGCCGGGCTTGGGCGTCTCCGAGGCGGGGTTCTGCAAATGCGCGATCACGCGCGCCGGCGCGGCGACGTTGTAGCGCGACAGGATCGCCAAGGCGTCGGCGGAGGTGGTCGGGTCCGGCGCGGTCGGGCCGGAGGCGATGACGGAGAATTCGTCGCCCGGCACATCGGAAATGACCAGGCTCACCACGCGGGCCGGCGCGGCCGCCGCCGCAAGCCGGCCGCCCTTGATCGCGGAGAGGTGTTTGCGCACGCAATTCATCTCGCCGATGTCGGCCCCGCTCGCCAGCAGCGCCTTATTGATCGCGCGCTTGTCGGCGAGATCGAGGCCTGGCGCGGGGGCGGCCAGCAGCGCCGAGCCGCCGCCCGAGATCAGGCACAAGACGAGATCGTCGGGGCTTAGCCCACGCAGGCTCGCCAGCATTCGCGCCGCCGCCCGCTCGCCCGCCGCGTCGGGCACGGGGTGGGAGGCCTCGACGACCTCGATCCTCGTGGTCGGCGCGCCATGACCGTAGCGGGTGACGACGAGGCCCTCCA
>JANYIH010000097.1 GCA_025358745.1 Hyphomicrobiales bacterium
CCTCGTAGTAATTGTTGATGGTTTCGCGCGGCAGACCGCCGCCGGCCAGGCCACCGCCGCCGCCGAAGCCGCCGCCGAACATGCCGCCGCCATGGCCGCCGAACAGGCCGCCGAGCGCATTGCCGAGCAGCACACCGCCGGCGACGCCGGTGGCGGTCTGCATCGCGCCTTGCAGGAAGCCCCCGCCCGACGCGGGCGGGGCGCCCCACGGGCCGGCCTGCGGCGGGGGCGGCGCATAAGCCGGGTTCTGCGCATATTGCGGCGCAGGGCCAGGACCGCGCTCGTAATTGCGGGCGTCGTAGGCGCGCGGCTGCGCTGGCGGGGCCGACTGGGGTTGCGGAGCGGCGCCGCCGAACAGGGAGCGGCCGATGTTGCCGAGGAAGCTCCCGTCGGACTGCGCGGCGGAGGCGGATTGCGCTCGCGCCTCCAATTCGGAAATGTGCTTCGCGGCGGCCTCAAGCGCCTGCTGCTGCACCAGCACGGTCTGGGCCAGAACATAGCCGGCGGAGGGGACGCCGCGCATCGCGTCCTGGATATAGGCGTCCGCTTCGCGGTCCATCGGTCCGGCGGAGGATGCGGCGGCGCGGATGCGGTCGAATAGGCCGGAGAGCAACTGCCGTTCATCGGGGGTCATGCGAGTCTCCCAAAGGGGCCGAGCGGCCCCGCGCGAAAGGATATGGGTGGTCGCAACCTCGCCGCCAAGTGATTTGCTCGCAGCCAAGTGATTTGCTCGCAACCAAGTGATTTGAAGATTGCAATGCGTTCATGCGCACGCCTCGCCGCCCCCGCGACCCGCGTGAAACTTAACATCCGTTTAACCTTTTTAACCTTAATCGCCTTGCCTTGACCGTAATTTGCCTGAAAATGGGTAGGATTCAGCGTTCCCTCCACGATTTCGCCGTCATTCAGGCTCCGTTCACGTTGGGGCCGGCTTAGTTACGCTCGACGAAACGCCGGCTTAGAATCGGCGGCGGCGATCGGGGGCGTTGTTCCGCGGCTTGCGCCGCAGGTTTTTGCTCATCCCATCACGTCGCGGATTCGCGCCGGCTCAGAGGACTGAGCCTGTGTCGATCGCCAACGCCCGCCCCGAAACGCTGCTCAAGGACGCCGAGTCGCTCGTTGCCCTGCCCTTCGCGCGGACGTCCAAACAACCCCTCTCGATCCTGTCCGACGGCGACATGCTGCGCTGGCGCTACGGCGAGCGGCTCGAAGACGTGATCGAGGACGCCTGCCGCCGCCACGCAACCCAAGTCGCCGTCTCGCTCGACGGGCTGGACATCACCTTCGCCGAACTCGACGCCCGCGCAAATCAGATGGCGCGCCATTTCCTGGGCCTGGGCGTGTGCGCGGGCGACCGCGTCGCCGTGCTGCTCGACCGCGGCCTGGATTGCTACGTCACGCTGTTCGGCCTGTTGAAGGCGCGCGCGGCTTATGTTCCGCTCGACGCCAACCATCCCGCCGACCGGCTCGCCTATATCCTCGAGGATTCGCGCGCCCGGCTCGCCGTCACCAACCAGCGCTTCGCCGACCGGTTTCCCGTCGGCCTCGATCTCGTCGTGCTCGACCGCGCGCGCTACGAGATCGCCGATCAGCCCGAGGGCGCGCTGAAGGACGAGGAGCGCGGCGCCGGCGTCGAGCAGCTTTGCTACGCGCTCTACACCTCCGGCACCACCGGCCGGCCCAAGGGCGTCGCCGTCGCGCATCCCTCGATCTGCAATTTCGTCCGCGTGGCGGCGGAGACCTACGGCTTTGGAATCGGCGACCGCGTCTATCAGGGCATGTCGATCGCCTTCGACTTCTCGATCGAGGAGCTTTGGGTTCCCCTGGTCGCCGGCGCGACCCTCGTGCCCAACGCGGCCGAGAGCAGCCTGTTCGGCGAGGAACTGGCTGACTTTCTGCAAGCTCGCGCGGTGACCTGCTTTTGCTGCGTGCCGACGCTGCTGGCTTCGATCGAGCGCGATCTGCCGGGCTTGCGCGTGCTGCTGATTGGCGGCGAGGCGTGCCCGCTGGCGCTGGTCAAGCGCTGGAGCCGGCCGGGCCGCGCTTTGCTTAACAGCTACGGCCCGACCGAGGCGACTGTCACCGCCACGCTCGGCCGCATGACGCCGGGCAGAGCCGTCACCATCGGCCGTCCGCTGCCGACCTATTCGATTCTCATCCTCGACGCCGAGCGCGCCGAAGCGCTGCCGATGGGCGAGGCGGGCGAGATCGGCATCGCCGGCATCGGCGTCGCCGAGGGCTATCTGAACCGGTCGGAGCTGACCGACGCAAAGTTCATCGCCGATTTCCTCAGCATTCCCAACAACCCGTCGGGGCGCATCTATCGCACCGGCGATCTCGGCCGCATCACGTCGGACGGCGAGATCGAATATCTCGGCCGCATCGACACGCAGGTGAAGCTGCGCGGCTATCGCATCGAGCTGACCGAGATCGAATCGGTGCTGCTCGAACTGCCCGTCATCTCGCAGACGGCGGTCGCGACCTTCGAGCCGATCCCGGGGGCGCCGGAACTGGTCGCCTATTACTCGGTCAAACACGGCGCCCCGGCGCCGCAGCCGGCCACCATCCTCGCGCATCTGCGCGCGCGCCTGCCCGCCTATATGACGCCCGCCTATCTCGAACGGCTGCCGTTCATCCCGATGCTGGTCAGCAACAAGACCGACCGCGCGCAACTGCCCAAGCCCAAGTCGCCGCCGATCCGCTTCAGCGCAACCCATGCCGAGCCGGAAACCGCGTTGGAGCGGATTTTGTGCGAGGCGCTGAAGTCCGCGCTGGCGCTCGACACGGTTTCCATCGACGGCGATTTCTTCAAGGAATATGCGGCGCACTCGCTGCTGATGGCGCGCTTCTGCGCCCGCATCCGTCAGGTGTCGCCGCTGACCCAGGTCGCCATGCGCGACATCTACGCCCACACCACCGTGCGCCGGCTCGCCGCCGCGCTGCTGGCCGCCCGTCCGTCCGTCGAGACCTATGCCGAAGCGTCCATCGAAGCGCCAAGCCGGCTCGCCTATACGCTGACCGGCGTCGCGCAACTCGCCTTTTACGTCGTCTCCGGTCTGGTCGGCGTCGCCGCCCTCCAGGCCAGCTTCGCCTTCACCTACAATGTGATGCATTCGCCCGCGGCGCTGCTGATGCGCGCCGAAATCGTGGTCGTCGGCTGGTTCCTCGGCCTCAACCTGCTGGCCATATCGGCCAAATGGACGCTGATCGGCCGCGCCCGGCCGACCACGATCAAGCTGTGGAGCCCCGCCTATTTCCGCTTCTGGGTCGCGCGCCGGCTGATCACCATCGCGCCCGCCTACCTGTTCGCGGGCGAGCCGCTGTTCAACCTGTTCCTGCGTTGCCTCGGCGCGAGAATCGGCGCGCGCGCGGTGATATCAAGCGTCGCCGTGCCGGTCGCCGCCGACCTGTTCGAGGTCGGCGAGGACGCCGTCATCGCCCGCCGCGTGATGGCGCCGGGCTATGGCGTGGTCGGCCAGTCCATGCATTTCGGCGCGATCGCCATCGGCAAGGGCGCCTTTGTCGGCGAGGCCAGCGTCATCGACATCGACGCCGCGCTCGGCGATTTCGCCCAACTCGGCCACGCCTCCTCGCTCCAGCGCGGCCAGCGCGTGCCCGACGGCAAACGCTACCACGGCTCGCCCGCCGAGGAGACTTCCACACAATTCCGTCTCGCCGACGAACTCACAACCGGCGCATGGCGACGTGCGCTCTTCACCATCGGCCAGCTCGTGCTGGCGCTGGTCGTGCTGGGGCCGCTGGCCGACGCCGCCGCGACCTGGGTGCTGGCTTTGTGGGTCGCGGGAGCCGATGTCGCCACGCTCGGCGCGCAACCGGCGCATACCGCGCTCGCGCTTCTCCCTACGGCGTTCGGCCTCACGGCGGCGCTGTTCGTCGCTTCGCTGATCACCGGACTGGCGTGGATTTACGTCGTCCCGCGCGCGCTGAACCTGTTCCTGCGCGAGGGCCGGCACTATCGCCTCTACGGCCTGCATCATTTCCTGCAACGCAACGTCAGCGGGTTCTCGAACTCCGGCTTCTTCCACCTGCTGTTCGGCGACAGCGTGTTCATCGACAAATATCTGCGTCTGGCCGGCGTGAAGCTCGCGCGCTCGCCCGCGACCGGCTCCAATTTCGGCACCGAGCAAGCGTTCGAGAACCCGTTCTTCTGCGTCATCGGCCCCGGCACGGTCGCCTCCGACGGTCTGACGATGGGCAACGTCACCTTCTCCAGCCACGCCTTCCGCATCGGAACCGCCCGCGTCGGCGCCAATGGCTTCCTCGGCACCGACGTGTTCGTGCCGCCGGGCGCGCGCATCGGCGACAATTGCATGTTGGGCACCAAGGTGATGACGCCGATCGACGGAC
This sequence comes from Hyphomicrobiales bacterium, assembly GCA_025358745.1. Classification (GTDB taxonomy): domain Bacteria; phylum Pseudomonadota; class Alphaproteobacteria; order Rhizobiales; family Beijerinckiaceae; genus Roseiarcus. The sequence continues at coordinate 4,369 of JANYIH010000097.1, forward strand.
CGATGCGCGAGAACGTCGGCCTGCTCGGCTCGCCCGCGTTCGAGATCCCGCGCGCCGCCGCGCGCGACGTCGAACTGGTGGGCAAGCTCGACCCGGCCCAGCGCGCCGCGCGGCTGGCTGAGAAGACCCGCCACAACATCGCCACCGGCCTCGCCATGCTCGGCATGAGCTTCGCGGTCGATTTCGTCGCCCTCTATGTGTTGACGCTGACGGCCGAACTTTACGGCTGGCGCAACGTCTGGGCGATGTCGGGCGCGCTGGCGTCGCTCGCCTTCGCGACCCTCGCGCTGCACATCGTCGTCGAGCGTGCGGCTTACGGCTTCCGCCGCATGAAGCCGTTGGTGGCGACCTCCTACGACCGCGCCTTTTGGGAGATCGAGCGCTACTGGAAGCTCTCCAGCGCCGGCTCGCACACCAGCTTCTTCGCCGGCACGCCGTTCCGGCCGATGGCGCTGCGCCTCGCCGGCGCGCGGGTCGGACGCTGCGTCTACGACGACGGCGCCAATATGAGCGAGCGCACGCTGGTGGAGATCGGCGACGGCGCCGCGCTCAACCAGGGCGTCATGCTGCAATCGCATTCGCTGGAGGAAGGGGCCTACAAGTCAGACTTCATCCGCATCGGCGCCGGTTCGACGCTGGGCGTCGGCGCCTTCGTCCATTACGGCGTGACTCTGGGCGAGCGCACCCGGCTCGATCCCGACGCCTTCCTGATGAAGGGCGAGATGACGCCCCCCGATTCGCGCTGGCGCGGCAATCCCGCCCGGCTCGTCGGTCGTCGCGAGGCGCCCGAAGCGATGCGAATCGCGGCGGAGTGAGCCTCGCTGAGCGGCTGTGCGCTAACGGCGTGCGGCTCGAAATCCGCCGCATCGCCCCCGGCGACGAGGCGGCTTTCGCCGACCCGTCCGAGCCGCTCGTCCGCCGTCGCGCCAGCGGCGCCGCGCGCCTCGCCGCGCGCGCCGCGCTCAGCGCCCTCGGCGGCCCCGCCGACGCCGCCCTGCCCCGCACGCCCGGCCGATTTCCCGCCTGGCCGCGCGGCTTCGTCGGCTCGCTCGCCCATGACGACGGGATCGCGGCGGCGGTGGTCGCCCGCGCGGTGGATTTCGCCGCGCTCGGCGTCGATGTCGAGCCCGCGCTGCCTCTGCGGGAGGACGTCGCGGGAATTGTGCTGCTGTCCTCCGAGCATCGCGCCTGCGCCGCCGACGCTGTGCTCGGCCGCGCGATTTTCGCCGCCAAGGAGGCGGTCTACAAGGCGATCAATCCGCTCGACGGAACCCCGCTGGAATATGAGGACATCGCGGTCGATCTCGCCGCCGGCCGCGCGACGCTGCGCGACGGCCGATGGCTGCGGCTGGCGATCGAGCGCGGCGAGCGCTGGATCGTGGTCGCGCTCGCGCGATAGACTGCGTTTGCGCGCTTGCCCGCGCGGGCGCTTGGCCACACAGTTCGTCGAGGAAGGCGGCCATGCGCGTTTGGGTGACGACGATGTTGGCGCTGTTGGCGGCCGCGCCCGGCTTTGCCCAAGTCAACCGCCAGGAGGCCGATCCCGCCGTCTGGCTGCGACAGATCTATGCGCTCTACGCGCGCGCGCAGAAGGACGAAAAGCTGCAAAATCAGGCCACGACGAAACTCGTCGAGCAGCGCGCGTCGCGGGCGCTGGCGGCGCTGTTCAAACGCGACGAGGCCTGTTCGAGCAAGGGCCAGGTCTGCGCGCTCGACTGGGATTTCGTCATCGACGGTCAGGACTTCGAGCTTTCCGATGTCAAGGTCGGCGCAACGCAGATTTCCGGCGACAAGGCGAGCGTGACGGCCAGCTTCGTCAACATGAAAACCCCGTGCGTGAACGTCTATTATTTCGTCCGCGAGGACGGGGTCTGGAAAGTCGACGACATCGAGACCCGGCCGAAAGGCCAGAAGCCGACGCGAATCGCGCAGATGCTGCGCGATTTCAAGGACTATTGAGCCAACGCTGCGCCAACAACGCTTTTCTGCATTGACGCCACGAGCCGCCACCGTCTTCGATACTGAAGACCCTAATTCGCCTGGCTTCAACTTGCGAGACACATAAACGCAACGCAATCTGAAATACTCTTGCAATACATTCCTACCGCCGTTACAGTATCCGAACAGCAATGATCTGCGTCAATGCTCCAGATATCTATCGAGCCAGCATGTTATTAGGTGCGGGAGGAGATTGTATGGAGAGCTTTAACAACAACAAGAGATCAAGCCATCTTTGGCGGGTCACTGAAGCGACTGTCGCAACACGGGCTCAAGGTCCGTTGCTTGATAGCCGGCCTTCCAGGTCGGCAACGGCTGCTGTGCGAGACGGGATCCAGGCCTCGAGGGCAAGCGTCGCATCGGGAGGCGCGGGGGAGCCGAAGGCGCTGCGGATCGATCAACCAGTGAACGCATCGCGTTTGAACGATCCTCAAGAAACGAAATAGCCGAAGGATCGCAGCAATGAGCACGGTCACCCGGTGGTTTGCCACCTTAGCGACTCAGTCGATCAACGAAACCCGGCGAATAAATCTGGTTGATCGCCGAGCGCACCCCATCGAAGGCGTCGACCGCTTCAGCGGTGTATTCGCCACGATCACAGAGGTCGGTAGCCCTCCCGGCGGCGGACCTATCGACTTCCCGTTTACCGGCGAAGCGATGATCTCTATCTGGAATGTCGTGCCGCACGACGAGGGTTTCGTAGAGGTTACGATACGTATAGTGCCGGAGTTTTTCGGGCTGAACGTCCGCATCCAACTTCTCGTTTGCAACGATTGATGGCCACTCAATTCTCGCCATAGCGCAGGCGCAGGAACTCCACCCGCTCGATGTCGCGGCGAATGCGGCAGATCAGCCGGCGCTCGTAGAGCGAACCGTCGAGGCCGTTCTCGATCAGCGGCAGATCGCTGCATTCGCGGTCGCGCAGAATCCGCCACGCCTCGCCGGCATTGCGCAGGCCGCGCGCCACGCTGTCGGCGACGACGGGATTGACGCCGCCGCGATGCGCCAGACCCGCGATCACCGCGCGTTCGGCCTGCTCCACGCCTAGGTCGGCGATTGGCGCCGCGCCGCCGAGGCAGGCGGCGAATTCGCGCTGGCCCGGTTCGCAGGCGCCGTAGGGGTGATTGCGGCTCGGGACGACCGGGGGCGGAGGGGGAGGCGGCGCCTTGGCCACAGCCGGCGGCGGAGGGGGAGGCGGGGGCGGCGGCAGCTTGTGGCTGGGCGCGTTGGCGTCGCGATACATCGGCGCGAACAGGTCGGGCGCGATCTGGCGCACCTCCTCGGCTTGCGCCGCGCTCAGCCCGGCGATCAGGGCGAGGACGGCCGCGGCTCGCCCGCCTTGTATGTGGCGGCGATTTTGTCGCTCACCGTATCGCGCAAGCAGTTGAAGAAACGCCCGCAGCCGACCGCGTGGCGCCAGCGTTCCGCATGGAGCCCTCTCGTGTTGTCGCGAAAATAGAGGAAGTCGGTCCATTCCTCGTCGGTCGCCTTTTGCGGCTCGCGCACCAGATGCGCCTGGCCGCCATATTTGAATTCGACCTCAGGTCGCTCCATTTCGCAATAGGGGCAGTGGATCAGCAGCATTTTGTAGCCCTCTAATGCGCGACGGCGGCGGCGGTCGCTTCGTTGACGAGATTGCCGGAACGGAAGCGGTCGAGCGCGAACGGCGCGGCGATCTCGTTGGGCTCGCCGGTGGCGAGGAGATGGGCGAACACATGGCCCGAGCCCGGCGTCGCCTTGAACCCGCCGGTGCCCCAGCCGCAATTCACGTAGAGTCCGGCCACGGGGGTCTTGGACAGAATCGGCGAGCGGTCGGGCGTGGTGTCGACGATGCCGCCCCAGTTGCGCAGCATTTTCAGCCGCGACGTGATCGGAAACATCTCGCAGATCGCCTCCAGCGTCGAGACGGCGATATGCGGCCCGCCGGTCTGGCTGTAGGAGACATAGCCGTCGGTGCCGGCGCCGATGACGAGTTCGCCCTTGTCGGATTGCGACATATAGGCGTGCACCGCGTTCGACATCACCACGCAGGGCATCACCGGCTTCAGCGGCTCGGACACCAGCGCCTGCAGCGGGAACGATTCCAGCGGCATCCGCAGGCCCGCCATCGCCATCACGACGCTGGTGTTGCCCGCCGCGACGACGCCGATCTTTCGCGTCGCGATTTCGCCCTTCGTGGTCTCGACCCCGGTGACGGCGCCGCTCGCGTCGCGCAGGATCGCCTTCACCTCGCAATTCTGGATGATGTCGACGCCGCGCGCGGACGCGCCTCGGGCATAACCCCAGGCGACCGCGTCATGGCGCGCGGTGCCGCCCGTGCGCTGCAACGCCGCGCCGCGCACGGGGTAGCGAATGTTCGCGTCGATGTTGAGGATCGGGCAGAAGTCCCTGGCCTGCTCGGGCGTCAGCCATTCGTTGGGAATGCCGGCCAGCCGGTTGGCGTGGATATGGCGGCGGAACGCCTGCTCGTCGTGGTGATTATGCGCCAGCAGCATGACGCCGCGTGGGCTGAACATCACGTTGTAGTTCAATTCCTGCGACAGCCCCGGCCACAATTTGTGAGCGTGGCCGTAAATGCCCTCGGAGGCTTCCCACAAATAGTTCGAACGGATGATCGTGGTGTTGCGGCCGGTGTTGCCGCCGCCGAGCCACCCCTTCTCCAGCACGGCGACATTCGCTATCCCGTGTTCTTTCGCCATGTAATAGGCGGTGGCGAGGCCGTGGCCGCCGGCGCCGACGATGATGGCGTCGTAGTAGCGCTTGGGCTCGGGCGAGCGCCATTGCGCCGGCCAGTCCTTGTGTCCGCTAAGGGCCTGTCGGGCGAGGCTGACAGCTGAGAATTTCAACGAAAGCTCCCTTGGGGCCGGTGAAGCCTATATGTCGGCGCGCGACCTCTACGTCAAAGCCTTCTAGCCGCGTCGAGCCGCCCCCGCGCGCGCAATCCTTCAGGGCGCCCCCCAAATCCAGTGATGGCGACGCAAAATTCCGCTTGGCGCTTGGCGCCCGGTCAAGCCAATATCGCGGCGATCGGGGCGAAGGAAAAAGAATGGAAGCGGGCCGAAGCGAGTTTGCGCGACCGGCGTCGCTGGCGCTGATGGCGATCGCCGCCGTCGGCTGGCTGGTGGCCGCCTATTTCTGGGCGCAAGCGGTCGGGTTGCGCGCCGAGGGCGAGGAGACTTTGCGCCGCGCCGAGGTCGCACGGCAGGAGGTCGTCGGCGATTTGCAGAACATGCAGCGGCTGATCGGCTCGGCGACGGAACTGCGCCGCAAGCTCGACGACGGCCGCAAGGCGCTCGACGATGCGGTGTCGCAGCGCACCAGCGTGCAGGGCGATCTGGCCGAACTCACGCGCAAAGTGGACGAGACCGAGCTTTCGCTCGCCTCCGAGACTGACCTGCTCGATTCGAAATCGACCCTGCTCAAGGACACCGAGGCGAATTTGAAAGCGGCGCAGGACGAACTGGCCGATATCGCCTCGCAAAGAACAATCGCCGACGCCGATCTGCAAAAGGCGCAGGCCGCGCTCGCCGACGCGCTCGCCCGCGCGCGGGCCGCCGATTCCTCGACGGTGGCGGCCAAATCGGC
>JANYIH010000100.1 GCA_025358745.1 Hyphomicrobiales bacterium
CGAATGACGGCGCGCGGCGACGAAGGCGCGCGCGCGAGCGTCGGCCGCGCCGGCGCGGTTCGAGGCGAGAACGAAGTTCCGGGAATCCATTGCGGCCAGCATAGTCCTTCGCCGGGGGAAAACAAAGCAACCCCGCGATAACAGCGCATTGCGCGGCGCGGCGCGGACGGCTAAAGCGGGCCGACCTGGCGGCTCCGCCGGGCCGGTAGCTCAATGGTTAGAGCCGGCCGCTCATAACGGTCTGGTTGGGGGTTCAAGTCCCTCCCGGCCCACCAGGAGCGCTCCCGAATGGACGCAGTCTGCGAGAACAGCGCTTTCAGCCGATTGCTCGAGGCGCCGCCACGAGCCGCTAAATCGTTCCCCGGCTGAAGCGGTCGAACACGCGGCGGCGCAGCATTTCCATCGCGCCGGCCTTGACGCCGGCGAACAGGCCCTCGGCCCGCCGCGCGGGGCGGCTTTGCCGGTCGGCGTCGTCGCAGACGAACAGGCCGCGCGCTTGCGAGGTCGCCCACATCATCGGCGCGGTCTGGCGCAGCATGGCGTCGGCCTCGTCAGCGAGAAAGCCGGCGACCACTTCCGGCGCCGGGCCGAACACTTCCGGCAGCGAGTTCGACAGGCCCTCGTCGTGCAGCACGTCCCAGCGCGAGGCGCCGCCCATTACGGGCGAGGCCAGGGCGAACACCACGCGGGCGATGCGGGTTTCGCGGATGGCGTAGGAGCAGAAGGCGCAGGGCTCCATGTTGGTGTAGAGCGTGCAACCGTCGAGCGCCGCCTTGCCGAGCGCGGCTTGCGCGGCGATGATGGCGCAGACTTCGGCGTGGCGCGTCACGTCGCCCGCCTTGCGCACGCCATTGCCCTCAGCGCTGATCGCGACGTCGTCGCGCGCGATCACCGAGCCGAACGGCAATTCCTTGCGGCTTGCGGCGTCGCGGGCGAGTTCGAAACAGCGGCGCATCCAATGCGCGTCGACGGATTCCCTCAACAAGCGATTCTCCGGAAGGGGCAAGGCGGCCTGCGACTCGCGTAGCGCGACCCTATGACGAAAATCATTCACAGTGTTCGTTAAAAAAATCGCAATGTTTGGGCCAAGGGTCAGATCAGCTTCAAGGCCCGCAGTGAGGCGTGGCCCTGGCGGCCGACAATGATGTGGTCGTGCACCGTCACGCCGAGCGGCGCGGCGATGGAGATGATGTCGAGCGTCATTTTCACGTCCTGCTTGGAGGGCGTCGGATCGCCGGAGGGGTGGTTGTGCACCAGCAGGACGGCGCTGGCGGCCAGCTCCAGCGCGCGCTTGACCACCTCGCGCGGATAGACCGGCGTGTGATCGACGGTGCCGACGCCTTGCGCCTCGTCGGCGATCAGGCCGTTCTTGCGGTCGAGGAACAGGACGCGGAATTCCTCGTGGTCCTCGAACGCCATCGCCGTGCGGCAATAGTCGATCACTTCCGACCAGGAGCCGAGCGAGCGGCGTTTTTGCACCAGCCCCTTGGCGAAGCGCCTGGCGCTCGCCTCGACGATCTTGAACTCGGCCGCCACGCCCTCGCTGACGCCCTCGACCTCCTTCAGCCGCGCGACGGGGGCGGCGACCACATCGGCGAAGGAGCCGAATTTCTTCAACAGAACCTTGGCGAGCGGCTTGACGTCGCGGCGCGGAATGGCGCGGAACAGGATCAGTTCGATCAGTTCGTAATCGGCGAGCGCCTCGTCGCCGGCGTCGAGAAAGCGCTTGCGCAACCTTTCGCGGTGGCCGTGATAATGCGCGGCCTCGTCGTTCATGAGGCGAGCGGCGGCCGGTCGAGACCGGCGGGCGACAAAGTGAACACCTCGACGCCGGTCTCGGTCACCCCGACGGTGTGCTCGAACTGGGCGCTCAGCGAACGGTCGCGCGTCACCGCGGTCCAGCCGTCCGACAGCACCTTCACCGCCGCGCCGCCGAGATTGATCATCGGTTCGATGGTGAAAAACATGCCGGGCTTCAGCGGCGCGCCGTCGCCGCGCTTGCCGGCATGCAGCACGTTAGGCTCGTCATGAAACAGCCGCCCCAGGCCATGGCCGCAGAAATCGCGCACCACCGAGCAGCGCTCCGCTTCGGCGTAGACCTGGATGGCGTGGCCGATGTCGCCGATATGGCCGCCGGGCCTAACCGCCGCCACGCCGCGCAACAGACACTCGTAGGTGACCTCGATCAGCCGCTGGGCGCGGCGCGAGGGATTGCCCGCGACATACATCCGGCTGGCGTCGCCATGCCAGCCGTCGAGCACGAAGGTGACATCGATGTTGAGGATGTCGCCGTCGCGCAACGGCTTGTCGTCGGGAATGCCGTGGCAGACGACGTGATTGATCGAAGTGCAGATCGAGCGAGGATAGCCCTTGTAATGCAGCGGCGCGGGATAGGCGCCGTGGTCGCGGCCGTATTCGAACACGAATTTGTCGAGCGCCGCGGTGGTGACGCCGGGCTTGACGAGGGGGACGAGCGCATCGAGCGCGCGCGCGGTGATCTGCCCGGCCCTGCGCATGCCCTCGAAGCCTTCCGGCCCGTGCAATTTGATGTGGCCGCTGCGGCGGCCGGTGACGGAGCTGGAGTCAACGTAGGTCATGTCCCTCAATTATGCGGCTTGGCGCTCGCGTTCAATGGGCTCGTGCGACCTTGCGGCAGGAGGCGCGTCCCGTAAGTTCGACGAGCGGTCGACACCGCCAGAGGGCTCTCGCCATGCTGCGCCTCACCGGACCTGGAAAAATCCGCGATCTCGTCGTCTCCGGCCCGAAATTCGACCCGGCCGCGACGATCATTTCCGTGCTCTACAATTTCGACATCGACGGCGACGCGGTCAAGCCGCAGCATCGGGAGTGGCTGAAAGAGCATGTCGTCCCGCAGCTTGGCGATCCCGGCGTCAAGATCACCCTGCGCGGGGAGGCCAGCCGCAGCGGCAGCGACGACCACAATCTCGCGCTGTCGCAACGTCGGGTCAAAAACGTCGAAAGGTTTTTGCGCGACTTCGGACCCCTATCCGCCACCCTCGCCGTCGCCGCCTTCGGCGAGAAAGACGCCGAGGGGCGCGGCGAGGACGACAAGACCGAGGATGAGCAGGTCCGCGCCGTCATCGTCACGGTCGAGATGTCCGCCCACCGCCTGGTGCCGCCGACCTTCGACTTCGAAGGAAATTTCATGGGCTTCGACGACACCGCCGACCCGCCCTGGCTGATGCTGCCGGCGGGCTCCAGCTCGCGACTGATGCGGATCAACAATGGCGAGGGGCTGACGCTTATTTCCAGCAATCCCGGCGTCGTGCGCGTGCGCTCGCCGTTCGGCTCCTCGGACAGGCCGATCGCGGTCTCCCAACAGAGCCAGATTTTCCGCGTGCTGCCGGGGATCACGGCCGACGCGGTGATCTCAGCGGTCGACCGATCCGGCAAGGCGCATGCGAAACTGGCCGTGTCGGTGTTGCGCCCGCGCACGGTGACCTGCGCCTTTCACTACGTGCGCAACGCCCGCTATGGCTCACGGGTGCGCAATCCCAGCGACGAGGCTGAGTTTCTCGACTCGATGAACAATGTCTGGGGCTCGCAGGCGAATATCTCCTTCAGAATCGCGCCCGGCGGCGTGCGCGAAATTACGCTGACCGAAGACCTCGGCGACAAGATCGACACCCGCCCCAAATTCGACCGCGTCTCCGCCCATCGCTTTCCCGGCGTGCAGTTCAACGTCTTTTTCGTGCGCGACGTCGAGGCGAAACCCGGCGAGACGTCCACCGACGGCTTCACCATCATCGGTCCGCCGGGCGACTGCCTGTTCGACGATTTCCGCGAAAGCGGCGACGACGCCTTCAAGCTGGTGCTCGCGCATGAGGCCGGCCATTGCCTGACGCTCGACCACAACACGCCCGTGGTGTCGAACAACCAGATGCTGATGCACGGCATAGTGACCAAGCCGTTCCTGACCAAACCGCAGGTCTTGCAGGCGCGGCGAGCCGTGATCGGCTAGCGCTACCGGCGAGGCGAACGTCGTGCTACGGCTCGGCGCGCTTCCTCGCAGCGAGCCCGCCATGCCCGACGCCCCCGTCACATCAGCCATTCTCGTCATCGGCGACGAAATCCTCAGCGGCCGCACCAAGGACCGCAACATCGGCTATATCGCCGAATATCTCGCCCGCGTCGGCGTGGAAGTGCGCGAAGCCCGCGTCGTGCCCGATGTCGAGGACGAGATCGTCGTCGCCGTCAACGCGTTACGCGCGCGCTACGACTATCTCTTCACCACCGGCGGCATCGGGCCGACCCACGACGACATCACCGCCGATGCGATCGCCAAGGCGTTCGGCGTCGAGATCGGCGAAGACCCGCGCGCGCTGGCGATCATGAGCGAACGCTATCCGCCCGGCGATTTCACGCCGGCCCGCCGACGCATGGCGCGCATTCCCGCCGGGGCGGATCTCGTCGACAATCCCGTCTCAAAGGCGCCGGGGTTTCGCATCGGCAATGTGATCGTGATGGCCGGCGTGCCGAGCGTGATGCAGGCGATGCTCGACCACGCCATTCAAGGCGTCAAGGGCGGCGCGGCGATGCTGGTGGAGACCATCGAGGCGGGCGGCGTGCCGGAGGGCAAATACGGCGACGCGCTGGCCGAGATCGCCAAGGCGCGGCCGGCCGTCGCGATCGGCTCCTATCCCTCGTTCCAGGACGGCACGTTCCGCAACCAGATCGTCGTGCGCGCCCGCGAGGCGGCGGCGCTGGCCGAGGCCAAGGCGGCGGTTGCGGCGATGGTCGCGCGGCTCCGAGGCGACGACCTGCCGCTCTAGCTGTTGACGGCGCGGGCAGCGCCCTCGCGCGGCCGCGCGCGCCTTGCTATGAGCCCCGCCAACGGAGGATTGCCGCATGACCGAGCGAAGCCAGAAAGCCTTTCCCGTCTCCTGGGACCAGTTTCATCGCGACGCGCGGGCGCTGGCCTGGCGGCTCGCCGCGTCCGGGCCGTTCACCGGGCTGGTGGCGATCACGCGCGGCGGGCTGGTGCCGGCGGCGATCATCGCGCGCGAACTCGATCTGCGCATCATCGAGACGGTGTGCATCGCCTCCTACGACGATCACAAGAATCAGTCGGGTCTGCGCGTGCTGAAGACGCTGGCGAGCGAAATGACGACCGGCGACGGCCACGGCATGCTGGTGGTGGACGATCTCGTCGACACCGGCAAGACGGCGAGAGTGGTGCGCGAAATGCTGCCGAAGGCGCATTTCGCCACCGTCTACGCAAAACCTCTGGGACGGCCGCTGGTGGACACGTTCGTCACCGAAGTGTCGCAGGACACCTGGATCTATTTCCCCTGGGACATGGGGCTGGCGTTCCAGCCGCCGATCGCCAACGACGCGACCGGCTAAAAGCCTTTTGCAAGCGGGCGGCTCGCATGCGACAAAGCAAACCCCAGGCGGACGTGGCGAAACCGGTAGACG
>JANYIH010000151.1 GCA_025358745.1 Hyphomicrobiales bacterium
CCGCAGCAACCACCCGCCTACGCAAATCCACCGATAACGGACCCATCGTGCGCCGCCTCCGAATCGTCGCACCAAAAGAATCAGAGTTTCGCGCCCCTGGGAATCCCAGCCGATTCAACTCGGCCGGAAATCGCTCTAATCTCGCGCCATGGCGGGCGCATCTACCGCCGGTTCGGGCTGCCCTCGGCCGGCCCGCAGGACGCGGCGGCGATCCGTGGCTATCTCGCAGCGCTTGCCCCGCGCGAGGCGGAATGGGCGGCGGCCTGCGGGCTGGACGCGGGCGAACTCGACCGGCAATCCGACCTGATCGCCTTCGTCGACGCGCTGTCGCTGGCGGTCTGCGGCGCGCTGCGAGCCCCGGCCGAACTCGAAGGGCCGCGCGGCCCGGTGCGGCTGAGCGAGACGGCGCCGTTCGACCTGCTTTTGTCGCCGTGGCCGTTTCGGGGCGAGGCTTTCGTGATCGAAGGGGAGGGCCGCCCGCTGCCGACGGGAGGGCGCTTCGCCGACGAGGCGCAGATGTGGCGATGGATCGCCTCGCCCCGGCGCGAGGCGTTTCGCACGCGCCTCGCGCCGGGCTGAGCGGGGTTTAGAACACCAGCACGTTGCGCAGCGCCGCGCCGCTGCGCGATGAGGCGATCGCCGCGTTGATGTCGTCGAAGGGAAATCGCGCGGTGATGAGTTCGTCGAGCTTCAGCCGGCCAGCCACGTAAAGCTCGACGATCTTGGGCACGTCGATGGGCAGCCGGGCCGAGCCCATCTTCGAGCCGAGGATGCGCTGGCCGTCGGCGGCGATCCAGCCGGGATCGAACGTCGCGCGCACGCCCGAGGGCGGCATGCCGACCAGCACGGTCGCGCCGTTGCGGCGCATCAGGCCGATCGCCTGTTCCGCCGCGCCCGCCACGCCGACGGTGACGAACACGAAATCGGCCTTGCGGTCATGCGTGTATTCGGCGACGCGGGCGGCGACGTCCTCTGACTTGGCGTTGATCGTGTGCGTAGCGCCGAACGCCTTGGCGGCCTTGAGCTTGGACTCGGCGACGTCGATGGCGATGATCGGCGAGGCGCCGGCGAGCCGCGCGCCCTGCACCGAATTGAGGCCGACGCCGCCGCAGCCGATCACGACGACGCTCATTCCGGCGCCGACCTGCGCTGTGTTGACTACCGCGCCCAGGCCCGTCAGCACGCCGCAGGCGATCAGCGAGGCGACGTCGAGCGGCATGTGCGCAGGGATCGCTTCGACCTGGCTGTGATGCACGACGACATGCTCGGCGAAGGCGCCGATTCGCATGCCGTGGACGATGCTCTCGCCGTTCAACGCCCGGATCGGGCTCTCGCGGTCTAGCGGGAACACTTCCTCGCAGAACACCGGCGCGCCGCCGGAACAGGAGGGGCAGAAGCCGCAGGAGCGGATCAGCGTCGCCACCACGGGATCGCCGACCTTGACGCGGGTGACGCCGGGGCCGACCGCCTCGACGATGCCCGCCGCCTCGTGGCCAAAGACCGCCGGCAGCGCGCCGCCCCAGGCGCCTTCCCAAAAGAAGATGTCGCTGTGGCAGATCGCGCAGGCCTTGATCTTGACGCGGATCTCGCCCTGGCCGGGGTCGGCGAGTTCGATCTCCTCGATCGTCAGCGGCTGTCCGAAGGCGCGGCAGACGGCGGCGCGGGTTTTCATCTCAGGGGGCTCCCGATTCGCGGATGCGAGAGCGCGCAAGGTTCACCTGACCGGCGCCACAAGCAAGGCCTGAACTTCGCCGGAATTTTGTCTGGGCTCATGCCCAAAGGCGCTACTGCGAATCAACGGTTTCGCGCATAGTCCGCCCATGAAGTCCCTCACCCTCCTGCGCCAAGCCTTCGCCGACCCGCGTCTCGCGCTGATGCTGGCGCTGGGCTATTCCTCGGGACTGCCGTTCCTGCTGATCTTTTCGACGCAGAGCGCGTGGCTGCGCGAGGCGGGCGTGAGCAAGGCCGAGATCGGGCTGATGAGCTATTGCGCGCTCGCCTTCTCGTTCAAGTTCCTGTGGGCGCCGGTGATCGACCGGTTCGACGTACCCGTGCTCGCGGCTTGGTTGGGGCGGCGGCGGGCGTGGATGCTGCTGGCGCAGATCGGCGTTGCGGCGGGGCTGTTCGGCCTGGCTTTCGCCGCGCCGGGGCAGGGCCTCGCCTGGAGCATCGGCTTTGCGGCGCTGACGGCGTTCGCGGCGGCGACGCAGGACGTGACGATCGACGCCTGGCGCATCGACGCCGCCCCACCCGAACGGCAGGGAATGATGACGGCGGTCTATAGTCTGGGCTATCGGCTGGCGATGATCTGCGCCGGGGCCGGCGCGCTCTATCTCGCCGATTTCCGCAGTTGGCGGCTCGCCTATCTCGCCATGTCCGCGCTGACGTTGATCGGCATTGGCGCCTGCCTATTGTCGCCGCGGCTCGACCGCGCAATCGGCGGCCCGCCGCCGACGTTGCAGACCTCGTTCGTCGCGCCGCTCGCCGATCTCATCCGCCGCCATGCGCTGCTGATCGCGCCGATCCTCCTGTTGGTGGCGCTGTACCGGCTGCCCGATTTCGTTTCCGGCGTGATGGCGAACCCGCTCTACATCGATCTCGGCTTCACCAAATCCGACATCGCCACCGTGTCGAAGCTTTATGGCGTGTGGATTGGCATCGCCGGCGCCTTCGCGGGCGGTTGGCTGTCGGGCCGGATCGGGCTGATGCCGACGTTGCTGATCG
>JANYIH010000265.1 GCA_025358745.1 Hyphomicrobiales bacterium
TGCTCTACGCCTTCCGCGTAATGGTCGAAGGCGATATCCCGATGAACGCGGGTTGTCTCAGGCCGATCAACATCGTCATCCCGGCGGGCTCGATGCTGTCGCCGCGCTACCCCGCGGCGGTGGTGGCCGGCAATGTCGAGACTTCGCAAAACGTCACCGATTGCCTGTTCGGCGCGCTGCACGCGCTGGGCTCGGCGCAGGGGACGATGAACAATCTCACGTTCGGCAATGCGCGCTATCAATATTACGAGACGATTTGCTCCGGCGCGCCAGCGGGGCCCGGTTTCGATGGAGCGGCGGGCGTGCACGTTCATATGACCAACTCCCGCCTGACCGACCCGGAGGTGCTGGAAAGCCGCTTCCCCGTGGTGCTGGAGGATTTCCACATCCGGCGCGGCTCGGGCGGGCGGGGCAAGTGGAACTCCGGCGATGGCACGCTGCGGCGGATCAGGTTCCGCGAGCGGATGGACCTCGCTTTGCTCAGCGGACGACGGCGCGTCGCCAGTTTCGGCGTCGATGGCGGGGCGCCGGGGGCGTTGGGTCGCAACGCCGTGCGCCGCGTCGATGGGGTTGGCGAGGAGTTGCCGGGCTGCGCACAGACCGTGCTGGAGGCGGGCGAGACAATCGAGATCGTCACGCCGACCGGGGGCGGGTGGGGTGAGCCGCAGTGACGGCATGTCGTGTCCCGCGCATGGCGGCGCCGAATAATCGCCTTCGCTTTCGTGCGACGGCCGTGGCAGGCTCGTTCCCGGTAAGGAGCGCCAAGCCATGATCAGCGTGTTCGAGCTGTTCAAGATCGGCGTCGGGCCGTCGTCGTCGCATACGGTCGGGCCGATGCGCGCCGCCGCCGCCTTCGCCGGCGCGCTGGCGACCGAGCGCGTCGTTTCCGTGCGGGTACAACTGCTGGGATCGCTCGCCTTCACGGGGCGCGGCCACGCCACCGACCGCGCGGTGATCCTCGGCCTTGCCGGGCAACGGCCCGATACGCTCGATGCGACGCAGGTCGACCAGATTTTGCGCGGCGCGCATGAGGAGCGCGCGCTGTCGCTGGCGGGGCGGCGGCGCATCGCCTTCGATCCGGCCAAGGACATCGTATTCGACTATGTCACGCCGGCGACGAGCCATCCCAATACGCTCGTGCTCGCTGCTTTCGACGCCGCGGGCGCCGTGGTGGCGGAAGAGATTTGGCTGTCGGTCGGCGGCGGCTTTGTCGTGCGCGAGGGCGAGGTTTTGGGGGCGAGCGACGGGCCGGCCTATCCGCTGCCGTTTCGCGACGCGCGCGACCTGCTGAGCTTGGCGGCGACGAACGGCCTCTCTATCGCGGAACTGGTGCGCCGCAACGAAGTGGCGGTCCATGGCCCGGAGGCGGTCGAGGCGAAGCTCGACGCCTTGCTCGCGGCGATGTTTGCTTGTCTCGATCGCGGATTGGGCCGAGAGGGCGAGTTGCCGGGCGGGCTGAAGGTGCAGCGGCGCGCGAAGGCGATTTTCGCACGGCTCAACGAACAGGTGCGCCGCAACGCGCGGGCGGCGCACGAGATCATGGACTTCGTCTCCGTCTATGCGATGGCGGTCAACGAGGAGAACGCGGCCGGCGGCCAGGTCGTCACAGCGCCGACCAATGGCGCGGCGGGCGTGATCCCGGCGGTGTTGCGCTATTACCGCGATCATTGCGAGGGGGCGGGCCGGGAAGGCCTGCATGGCTTCCTGCTGACGGCGGGCGCGATCGGCGCCTTGTTCAAGCTCAATGCCTCGATCTCGGGCGCGGAGGTTGGTTGTCAGGGGGAAGTCGGCGTCGCCTCGTCGATGGCGGCGGCGGGGCTCTGTGCGGCGCTCGGGGGCGCGAACGGGCAGATCGAGAACGCCGCCGAAATCGCGATGGAGCATCATCTGGGCATGACCTGCGACCCCGTCGGCGGCCTGGTGCAGATCCCCTGCATCGAGCGCAACGCGTTCGGCGCCATCAAGGCGATCGCGGCGGCCTCGCTCGCATTGCACGGCGACGGCTCGCACAAGGTTTCGCTGGATCAGGTGATCGCGACGATGCGCCAGACCGGGGCCGATATGCAGACGAAGTACAAGGAAACGTCGCTCGGCGGGCTCGCGGTCAATTTTGTGGAGTGCTGAGGCGAGGCGCAATTTGCGCCGCCTTTTCGAGCC
>JANYIH010000281.1 GCA_025358745.1 Hyphomicrobiales bacterium
AGAAATCGACCTGCTTGACCTGTCCGCCACGCTGAAACATGATCGCCTCGATCCGCGGAAGCGAACGCTGGGTGGCCGACATCAAATCGGAACCCCGGCCGGCTTCAAATCGGAATCAGTGGCCGACTTCCGATTGGAATGTGTGGCCGGCTTCGTCGGAATCCGCACGGTGATGCCGAGAAACTCGATCAGAGTGCGGAAACGGTGGCCGAAGGCACCGCCGATTTCGAGAATGCTGAGATAGGCGGACTGAAGCCGAGGCGCCGCCTTGGCGATCATCTGCGGCAACAACAGCCGCTCCACATTGCCTTCCACTAGTACCGCAGCATCGGCGAAGAACAGGTCGCAATGGGTGAGCTTGAGGTAGCGTTCGAGAAAGTCGCGGGCGGGGTTGGCGGTCCGGTCATAGAAGGCGGAGAGATTGAGCACTTCGGACGACTGCGTCACCGCCCTCGAAGAGCGGCGGAAATAGCGAATAGGCCGAAACCCCCGTTCGTAGAGAATGTGGGGCGAGTGCGTGGTGACGACGAGCTGACTCACATAATACGCGCGGTCGTCGCCCTCGATCGAAAGAATATCGATCACCTTGCGGATGAAGACCTGCTGGAGTTGGGCGTGGAGGTGCGCCTCTGGCTCTTCGATGAAGATGAGATGCAGGGGTGGCCGGTTCTCCTCAATGTCCATCCACTGCGAATGAAGATCGAGGAGTTCGACGACCATGTAGATGAGGTTTTTGAAGCCCAAGCCATTGTAACGATCGGGGAGCGTTGGCGGTTCGCCCCCCATCCTGCGGATCGCCAAGCGCGTAGTGGACACGCGCGCCGTCATGGCTGCCCATGATCGTGGCTGGGTTGAGGGCCGATTTGATCAATAGCCGTGGATTGGAGAGGCCGGGGTAGCCCAGCGCCCCCAGACGGCTCAGCGTTGGTTCGAACACGCGCTGAAGATGATCGTTGAGCATCGCCTCGGAGTCCGCCAACGCCCGCATCGCGTCGAAGTCATCGCCGCGCTTCTCCAGGTTCCGCTCGTAGAAACGGCACAGGCATCGCGAGAGATCTTCAGCCCGGCTGCCCGCCGTTGCGTCGGTTAGATGGCGCTGGGCATGCAGAAAATCTACCCGCAGAAGCGAGTTCAGGATGTCTTTGCCACCTCGCCCTTTGTCCGGGGTCAGCAGTAGCGGGGCATAGTCGGCCGCCTCCTCAAACGCCGCGCCGAACCGCGAGCGATCGAGGACGTAGTAGCGCAGTTCATATTCACGCCGCAGGTTGTCGGCCAGATAGTCACGTAGAGTACGCGGCGAGGGATGATAGTCGTCGCCACCATTCGCTCCGGCGCGGATATTAGCGCGCGCCCGATCGCGCGCTTCGCGGAAGTTCGCGAGCAGCGTCGCAGCATCGGTCGCGGCGAACTCGACACGCAAGCCAACCAAAGTCCCTTCCCACGTAAGGCTCGGTAACAGGTCGACGACGCGGTGAAGGTCGGGCGCATCGACGTGGAACCATATGTCGAGCGATACGGTCGGAAGGATCGCGCCGTCCACGCCATCGCCAAAGGCGTCCATCGCCGTCCAAGATTCTGCGCTGAAGTCGTGAACCGAGAAACGTTCCCGCGACGCCGCCATGAAAAGCTGAAGCGCATGCGAGGCCGACGTCTTTCCGCTATTGTTCGCGCCGACAAAAATCGAGATGTCAGACGCCAGATCGATCTGTACGTCTTTAAGACGTCGGAAGTTTCGAATCCGCAAAGTTTCAATGTGCATGGTTGTTATGCCCCCCGTCGCACGCTTGGTAGCCGCACGACCCCTGCTGCACAACGAAACGTTGCCACGCTTTCATGTCGGCCCCAGGACCGAAGGTGAGCGGACCCAACCTACCTTCGGCACCCATCGCCAATGACCGTCTATCGTTTCGGCGAGCGGAAGTAGGAAGCGCCTCAAATCCGCGACGACCATGGCCAGTTCCTGCGGAGCAGCGGCCATTCGCTCACGACCGAGAAACGCCCGCCATTGATGACCCCAAGTCTCCGCATAGTCATCGCTCAGCCCCAATGGAGTCTCGCCCGGTAACGCGGTTTGCCGTCGGTCGAACGTGTTCTGTATGGCGTTCGCGAGCACAGACCGATCAAGGTCGAATGTGTCCGCGATCAACCAAAGATCGTAGAAATCCTTGAGCCGGCTATTGGCAATGCCGAGCGTGACGAGTGCCTCGAATTTCTCGGCCACCACCGTTTCGACCGGATAGGCTCGAAGATGCGGCGGCGGGGCGTCTAGCAAAACGGGATAGTCGATTTCGATGGGCGCTGGCGTCACCGCATCGCCGAAGCCAATGTCGACTTGGATCGGAATTCGCGCCACCGCGATGGTCGCCTCTGTGCGGACCCGCACGCCACCATATCCCACCTCTTCGCGGATCGGGGTCGCCATGAGCGCGGCGACATCAAACGTCACACCGTCATCGGCGACCGGCTGCGCACAAATGGCTCGGAAGGTTTCGGCAATGGCATCGGCGTCGCTGTCGCCTTGGCCGAGCAGGTCCAGATCCCGGGTGGGCCGAAACGGGTCGGCGATCCAGGTCACGAAGAGCATCGCACCCTTGAGGATGAAGCGGTCGCGATGCGGCGACACGCTTAGGCGGTACAGCAGACGCTCGAGCGCATATCGCGTCAGGAGAATCTGGAAATCCGATCGTTCGGCGCGTGCCCGATCAAGGAGCCGCGCCCGCACGGATGCGCCGATGTTGCGGGGCTCACGCGGCATCGGACACCGTTGCTTCGACATAAGGGCGCATGACTGACCAGACCCGCGCCTTGCGCGCGTATTGCCAGAGTTGATCGGGATTGCACCGACGGTGACGGAGGCCTTCGCGCAGTCCCTCCATCGCGACGTCGAGGCCGACCTTGGTCCGGTAGCGGAAACAGTCGACAATTGTCCTTGCCGGATCCGTGATGGGGACGTCGACATTCTCAATGCGGTGACGCTCAACCCCTTCGGTCAGCGCTGCCCCCGTAAAGCGCACGAACCGAATAGGCGGATAATCGATCTTGGGGCGCCAGGCGTTTCGATCGATGGCCATCCAGACCGCCGAAGGCATCTGAAGCGTCAGTTCGTGGTATTGGAGCGCCGAAGTCAGGCAAACGACGCCCTTCGGTACAAGAACTGCCGCTTCAGCGAGTGTATGGGCGGCCTCAATCTGGGTGTCCGGGAGTTGATATAGGCCGCGCGCCGGACGGACTACCGCTTCCTCCCGAATGAGACGGGCGAGCGTCTCCGGTCCAATGCCTGCCGCAACGAACTCTTTCAGCCGGAGCATCCCTCGGGCTTTCAGAAGGTCGAGCGCACGAAGTCGCTGGGCGCTGGTGGATGGCATCGTCGGTGATGTTTCCTCCGTCCTAAAAATATATAGCAGAGGTTTTATCACAGCGCCATATCTTCGGAGATCCCGAATTTCGTAAGGGAGGTCGCCGGCTTTTTCTCTGACCAGCCGATTAATGGGGAAAAAGCCTTCCCCGTGGACAGGGCCTCGGTCGACCGCACACCCCTTCTACAGCCCCCCGCAACGCTCCGAGAGTGAGAGTGCGGACAGGATTTTCGTGACGGGTTCAGGGCTGGAGGAGAGGCCTCCGGCGCTCATCATGAGACGCCCATGACCCAAGTGGAGATTCTAGACGCCGCTCGTGAATGTGCCGGCGGCTACAAGGTGGATGTCAGCCGTGGCGAGCGGATTGGCCGCGTATGGTCGGAGTGGTTTTCCCGGCCAGCGGACGAGCGCTGCCTGTCCCTATCGGACCTGTTTGCGGTCGTGCATGGCCGGACCGAGCTGAGCAGGACCCGGACGGCGGAGAGCGCGGCGATTCGGGTGGAAGCCAGCCGTGAAAATGCGGAGCGCCTGACGCTGACCCTGCCCGGTTCGGCCGCACCGATCGCACCGACCCATTGGAGCTTCGGCCAGCTCGCGAGCCTGGTCGCGGCGCCGGCCGCCTAGGCGTCGAATCCCTTCTCGCAGAGCAGCTTCGCCTCACGCCGTGTCTTCCTCCGGCAGTTCCTCCTCGACATCTACGCCCACTAGGCCCAGCACGCCCCTCAACTCGATCGCCAGCGCATCGCCCCCAAGAGCACTCTCGCCTGCCCGCCCGATGAGCCCCGCGTCTTCGAGCTTCTCGATGTCGGGGAGATCGCGCAGGCTGTCGAACCCAAAGTGTGAAAGAAACCCCGGGATGGTGACATAGGCATAGGGCGCGCCGGGCGTCGGGCTACGTGACCCGGCGGCGATGAGGCCTTCGCCGCGCAGCGCCGCGATGACGTCGCGAGACACTTCACGACCCAGCAGCTGCGAAAGCTCGCCGCGGGTGATCGGCTGAAAATAACCCACCCCCATCAGAACCACCGCATCCGCCTTCGACAGCGCGACCGTCCGGGCGCCGCCAAGCGCCGCCCGGATCGCATCGCCGAACCCCAATTTCGTGCGAAAGCCCCAGCCGCCGGCGACATTCACGATCTCATACGGTCGCCCGCGCAATTCGTCGCGAATGTCGTCGATGACGAGTTCGAGATTGCAGGCCTTGCCGACCACGCGCGCCAGTTGCTCGCGAGAGACCGGCTTGTCAACGGCGAAGATGACGGCTTCAACCCGCGCCATCCATTCGCGCCAGCGCGCCGGCGCCGGGAGGTCCTCCAGGTCGAGATCGAGCCTGCCGAGACCGACGCCGGTGGGGCCGGCGGCTTCGGCTTTGCGTGTCCTCGCCATGTTAGATCCCGTAGAGCCGGAACGTCGCGCGCCCGGTCAGTTCGCGAACCGCCCCGAGCGCAACCAGCCGCTCGAACAGCCGGCGCGCGCCGCGTTCGGACAATCCGGTTAGTCGGGTCGCCGCCGACAAAGAGTCCTCATCGAGTATCGCTTGCAGCGCGGCCCCGGCGCCTTTGGCGCGCAGTTTGGGCGCGGCCTCGGCGAGTTTTTGCGCGCGCCGCGAGAGCTCAGCGGCGAGATCGGCGGCCTGCGCGGCTGCGCGCGCGTAACCGAACAGAACGGCCTCGCCCTCCCTTTCGCCGCCGTCCCCTGCGGAGCGCCGAGCGGCATTGCGCTGACCAGCGCCGAGCAGCGGCAGGGCGAACGGCCATTTCAGCTTCAGCGCGAGCACCGTATCGGCGAGTCCGGCGGCGAGGAGTTCCCCTGCCCCGCCGGCGGGCGTCAGGACGCGTAGCGCGAGCTGGTGGCAACGCGCTGCGGCGAACGGCGCCAGCCGATTTCCCTCTGCGCAGGCGGCGGCGGTCTCGATCGCCGCTTGCAGGGCTTCGTCGCGGGGAAGGTCCAGCGCTTCGGCGGCGCGTTCGATCTGCGAGCGCCATTGCCCTGGCGAGGCCGACGTCAGCGCGCGCCAGGCCAGCAGCCGACGCCCCGCCGGCCCCGGGTCGGCGCCGTCGCGAGTCAGGTGGAACGCATCGCGCAACGCCGTTGCGTCCTCGCCGCGGCCTAAGCGCGCCACGCTAACGGCGGCCGCGCCCAGCGCGAGGCGCTGACGCCAGACGCCGCCCCACGCCGGGTTCTGACGGACGACAGCGTCGAGGCGGGCGAGCGCGGCGCCGGCGAGAAAGGCGGCCTCCGCCTCGGTTTCCGGGGGATTCTGGCTACGCGCCCAGGCGGGAAACGGCGCCGTCGAGAGCGGCGCAACGGCTGGGATTGGCTGCGAATCGGCGCGGTCGAGCATGCCGGAAGGGTAGCCGAGGACGGCGCTTTTGGCTATCGCTAGCGGCATAAAGCGCCGCACTCGTCGTGCGCATTCTATGTCCGATAAGTTTGCATTATCGGGCATAATGCTCATTATCGGGCATAATGCTCAATAGAATGAGAAATGCCCGATTCAACCGCCAAAACCGACAAAAAGAACGCTCCCAAGCCTCCCGGAAGGCCTGAGAGCCCGTCCCATGCTCCCCGCGAGCCTGTCGCAAGGCCGGAATCGCTGAGACTCAGCATGTTGGCCCGCGGTTCGGAACGGAGTTCGTGAGACTGGCCGGCGCGCCCACCGCTTTGGCGCGGTCGCTCGCGCGCGCACGCTCTCTTTCTCCACCACAGGAGCGCGAAACCGGGCAAGGACCCGTCGCCGAAGCCCCGTCGGCCAAGCTTCGAGCGTTGAGCGCAGGCGCTCCCTTCTCCCCTCTTCGTCGCCGGCCGCGAGCGCCGCCGCCGCGTAGTCGACCGCCGCCAGGGTCAGCCGGGCGAGAGCGACCGCCAACGCGAAATTCTGCAACGGCGAGCCGTCCGCCAGCCCTCGCAAGCCGGCCCGCGCGGGCTTGGCGAGCGGCGGCGCGATCCCGTCGTATTCGGGGACGATGACCAAGAGCGTCTGGCGGGCGATCGGGAACTCGAGCAAGCCGCGATAAACCCGGCGCGCCTCGAGCGATAGCCCCGGCTGCTCGTGCAGCCGCGGCGGCGACGGCCGCCGGTGCGGCGCGGTGGCGAACGCGAGGAGATCGGGAACCGAGGACGTGGCGTCATCCCGCCCCGCCGCCCAGTCGCCAAGGCGTCGCGCGCCCGCCCGAGCGAGCGGATCGATCTCCGTCAACGCGGTCGCGCCGAACAGGGTTTTCAGCGGCTCGCCGACGAGCGGCCGGCGGCGCAGACCATGAACGGCGCACCGGAAGCCCCAAGGCAAGGCCGCCTCCTTCCGTCCGATCGCCGGATTGTTGGCGCAGAGTGGGCAGATCCCGCGGTCGCCACGGGCGATCATGCCATGCGCCGGCGCGGCGAGTTCGTGAAACGTCATCGCCTCGATCGCTTCAGGGCTGAGGCCCGTCCGCTCGGCCAGCAAGACCCCCTCCCCTGCCCCGAGGCCATATTCGAGGGCGAAGGGATCGGCCCCGACAAGGCCGCAATGGGCGAGCAGCGCGCCGACCGGCAGCCCGTAAATGACCGCGATCCGGGCCAAGCACGTCAGGCCCGCGAAATCGTCGTCAAGACGCCAGGGCGGCAAGGCGAAGGCCTCGAAGCGCCGAACCAGCTGGTCGTCGGCGCGCAATGCGTTGCGCGCCGCTTGTGTGCCGACGCAGACGAGCGGGATCCGCAATTCGTTGCCGAGAAAGCGCAGCATATTCAAAAATCGCGCCTGTTCGCGCACGGCGCCGGCCTGCAGGCTATGGATCTCGTCGTTGACCAGCATGCCCGGCCTCATCTCGCCGAGCAGGCGCGCGCCGTACTTTCGCGCAGGCCGAGCGTCGGGCGCGTCGGCTCCGGCGCGCCGATCGCCGCCAGAAGGCGCTTGTAGAAGCGCGCCTCGTCCGGTCCGGACACCATCCGCACGACGATGACCGGCATGCGTTTGACGCCATTCGCGGCGTCGTAATAGGCCGGGTGATCGCGAGCGAATTTCTCTTGCTATCATCGTCTTGCCCATGCCGCTCGCGCCGACGATCAAGAGATTGGGCATGCGGGCGCGCGGCGGGAAGGCGATCAGTTCCTCGAGCTTGGCCGGCGCCTCGCGGGCGAGCGGATAGTCGACCCAGCGATCGGCGCGAATGCGGCGATAAGCGTTCTTCGGCCCCGAGCGCCGCGATCGAGCGGACGCCGGGAAAGAGATGGTCGAACTCATCGCTCATCCCATTCCTCCACCTCGAAATAAGGCAGCGGCCGCGGGGGATCGGAGCCCGCGTCTCGCGCCGCCGGGGTCACGTCGATCATTGCGGTCGGCGCAAGATGGGCGCGGCGCGCCACTTGGCGCCGGGCCGATTTGGTCGCCGCCCCGGCCGCGTCGACCAACGCGCGCTGGGCAAGAATGGTGGAGAAAATCAGCTCTTCGTCGACCGCCCGTCGCCCGGCGTCGCGCAGCTCGGCCACCGCGGCGCGATGCTCCCAGAGCGCGATCGCAGGGCGAGTTACGTCCGCCGGCCGGGCCTCGACATAGTCGTCTTCAATTCTCACGAAGACCCGCGAGAGATCGCGAGGATCGTACTTGATCGTGACCTTTTCGCCCTGCCCCATCAGCCGCCTGAGCTCGTCCGACCAGTATCGGATGTTGAAGAGATGCGGCCCGTCGCGCTGAAGCACGCGCCGCTCGGCCGGGAGAAAGTCCATCTGGAAACGGCGCGGGTCCGTCGGCGTCCGCGCCGGCGCGGCGGCGATACCGGCCGCCCAGACCGCATTCGGCGGCAGGGCTTCGAATTCGGGTTAACGGCAGTTAACGGATTGCCAAAAGCGTGATTCCTTGTAGCGGCCTGATTCGGGAGCCGCCGCCATGAGCCTTGCCTTTGCCGTGTTCGAAGAGAAGCCGCGTCTCAAATCGCTGCTCGACCACCTCGCGCTGATCCCCGATCCGCGCGAGTCCTGGCGTGTTGCGCTTCCGCTTTGCGAGGTGCTTCTGCTCGTCGTTTGCGGCACAATGGCCGATTGCGACGACTATGAATCCATCGCCGCCTGGGGCGATGCGCATTTGGTTTTTCTGCGCCGCTACCTGCCTTATCATAATGGCGTAGCCAGCGGACGATGGCTCACCCTTCTGATGAACCGCATCAATCCGGCGCTGTTTTCGGCGGCTTTCTCCGCTTGGGTGCGCCAGACATGGCCGGACCGCCCCGAACTCGTCGCCATAGACGGGAAGACATCGCGGCGAAGCTTTGATCGCGCCGACGATAAGGCGCCGTTGCACCTCGTCTCGGCCTTCGCCACGACGAGCCGCCTCGTGCTCGGCCAAGAGGCGGTGGAGGGAAAAGCCAACGAACTCGCGGCAATCCCGATCCTGATCGACCGCCTTGCGCAAGGCGGCGGCCTCAAGGGGGCGCTCGTCTCCATCGACGCCATCGCCACCAACGCTCGGATCGCGCAAAAGATCAGGGACGCAGGGGCCGACTATCTGCTGGCGGTCAAGGCCAACCAACCGACCCTACGCGCCGAGATCGAAAGCGCCTTCGCCCAAGCGCCCGCAATCGACGCCGACGTCGATCACGACAAGGGCCACGGCCGCATCGAGCAGCGAACCGTCAGCGTCATCAAAGAGGTCGAGTGGCTGAACGGCGAGCGACGTTTTCCCGGCGAGTTGCGCCTGCCGCAGGCCGCCACGATCATTCGTGTGAAATCGCGCGCCCAGCTTTCCGACCGCTGCCGCAGCGAGACCCGCTACTACATCTCTTCGGCGGCGCTCTCGGCGAAGCTGGCCGCGCAGGCCGTGCGCGGCCACTGGGGCATAGAGAACCGGTTGCACTGGGTGCTCGACGTCGTATTCGCCGACGACCAATCCCGCCTACGCAAAGGCCACGGCGCAAGAAACATGGCGGTGGCCCGACACTTCGCGATAAACTTGGTCACAAGCGCCGCCGAACCGGAAAGGCCGCCTCCCCTGAAACCTCAGCGCAAGGCCACAAAGCCTCGCCGCACCAGCATCAGACTCCGCAGGAAAATCGTCGGATGGAGCCAAGCCTACCTCACGACCGCGTTACAGACCGATCCGCGTTAACCCGGATTCGTTGCCCTGCATTCGGCGGCGCGCTCAACGACCGATGGACCCGCGCGTGATAAACGACGACGATCTCGAGTGCGAGCCAAGCCTCCAACTCTCTGAGCGTCATGGTCGCGGTGGCCTCGGGATCGAGGTCGCCGCGTTCGCGCACGTTCGAGAAATGCGAACCCGGAAGCAGGTGGGCTTCGCCCATCATCGTGCCGATCAACCGCTCGATATGCCCGCCAAACCGTGGCGTTCCCGGCGGCCGGAACGTCAGATCGACGCCATGCTCGGCGCAAGCCCGTTCGAACGCCAAGGCGTGGAACTCGGCGCCGTTGTCGACATGAATGACCCGCGGAATCCCGCGCGCCGGCCACTCGGCGGCAATGTCGCGGGCAGCCAGCCAACCGCTCTTGTCCATCACGGCGTGCGTCAGACACAGCGCAGCAACTACGAATCAGTTGGCCCGATAGTCTCAATAACCCCGAATCAGTCTCACAATTGTGACGTCGCTAAGGCACTGAAACTCCATGGACCCGTGTCTCAACAACCCCGATGCGCCGACAAGCGGGCTGCGCCCGCTTCAGGCCCGCCGCCGCTCGCGCTTGCGGGCGGAAATCAGCGCCATCAACATCGGTCCGAGGCTGAACTCGCCTTCGCCAGCCTTTCGCGTCAATTCGCGCAGATAACCGCCCGCGCTCGTCACCGCGCTCCCTTTTTGCAAAATTCCGGCGACGACGATCGCGGCGGGAATTTCCCCCATCGCCAATTGCGCCGCGGCCCAGGCGCTCGGGCTGATCCCCAGCATCGCGCGCACCACGATCGCGACGGCGAGGAAATCGCGCCAGCTGGCGATGCCGCCCCTGGAATAGTCGAGCATGTCGGGGCAGGCGTCCAGCACCATGCCGAGCGGATAGGTTTGTGGCGATTTCGTCTTTTCCGATTGAGGCGGCGACTTGCCCCCCTGGCTTTCCTGGAAGGCAGGTTCAAGAGCAATTGGGTATTGTGGGTTTGAATTCTGTATGTGGCGCTCAATTTGAGACTCATTGGCGATTGATTCTTTCGATATTATGTGAGTTTCCAGCAGGCTGAGGATTTCGTCGGCCAGCTGCGTCAGTTCCTGCGCGATGGTCTCCAGTTCACCGCGACCGGCGCGGCGGGGAATGCGCCCGACGACGCCGCGATAGCGGCCGTGAAGGTCCGCCCAGCCCCCCTGCCCTTCAGCGCTCGCGACCGGCACGCCCTCCTCGATGCCGGTCGCGATCATCTTGGCGACGTCGCGCCGGCATAAAGTGATGCGCTCGCGCGCGAGGCGCAGAGCGCGCTCTTCGGCGCCGACCTCCTCGGCCCAGGCTGCAAACTCCTCGGCGCGCGCCGCCAGCGGGCTGAGGTCGAAGCCGAACGCCATCTCGACGTCGCCGCCTTGCCCTTTGCGGGCGAACCGCTTGCCGTTCGGGCTGTCACGGCGAATGATCAGGCCGCAGTCGACCAGCGCCGCCAGATGCCGGCGCAGCGTCGCCGGCGCCATGCCATGCGCCCGCAGCGCCAGTTGCCGATTGGAGGGGAACACGATCAGACGCTCCCCGCCCAGCATCGTCTCGGGATGAAAGCTCAGCAGCGCGTCGAGCACGGCGAGCGCGCGTTCGGACACGCCGACGCGCGTCTTGGCGGCGCAGATCGCGCGAAACACCTGCCATTTGTGCACGACCTTGTCACGCGGCCGCGCCCTGGCGATCTGCTGATGGGAAACCTGGGCGAGCGTCAGCGATCGGCGCCCAAACGGCGTCGTCGAACTATGGGGTTGCATTTCGAATGCCCTCGCTTGGGCAACAGAAATCCGCCCGCCGAAACGACGTTCAAACTGTCACAACACGCTTGACAGCGATTCGCGGAAGTGGGATTCTCAGACCGCCAAGTATGAGAAGGGGCTTCCGGAACTTCGTTTCGGGGGCCTTTTTCTTTTGCCGATTTCTCCAGAGTGGGTGGAAGATTACGCGGTTGTTACACGCCGCGACTCCGCGTCAGCGGAGTCGCTATAGTTAACGCGCCTGTTTTCGAGTTCGGAACGAATCGTAAACAGCGTCCAGATTTTCGAATAGAAACGCGCCGAATCCGGGTTCTTGTTGTTCGTCTATCGTCAAGGTCATCGCCTTGGACGAGCGAACCGCGCTGACGAGCCTCCGTCCGTCCGAAGTCGCCCAATTCAGGTCCTGCGCCCCGCGTTTTGGCTTCGCTTGCAAAAACCTGAAAACAAGCTCGAACCGCGCGTCGCTCGAAGCGGCGACAAAGTCGTCGCTTGCCAGCAGCGCCCGAAATCTGGCGTCCAACTTCACCTCGGGGATACGCTGCGACAAACCAAGCCAGCGGGTTCTCCCCGCCTTTGGCGCGGGGCCGACAGATCGAATGATCTCGGCGGGAATCGAGCGAGCGACCGTGATCATTTTCGAAAGTTCGGTCTTGTCGGTCGTGAGCGCCAACATGATGGTTTCTCGCGAGACGCCGCGCTTTTCCAAATTCAGGGAAAAAACCGCGCGCTCGATATAGGACAGATCGGTGCGGGAGCTGTTTTCCTGCCCTTGCGCCACCAGCAGTTCCTGGTCGGAAAGCGCGCGAACGATCGCCAACACTCTTCGACCCAGTTGGCGGCAGGCCGCGACGCGCCGGTGACCATAAGCGACCTGATAACGGGACGGCGATTGGCTGATCTGACGGACAAGGATGGGAACCTGCTGCCCGCTCTGACGAATGGACTCGACCAGCGCGGCCTGACTTTCCGCGTCGATTTCCAGCCGATCCTTGAGCATCGATTCCTCAATGTCGGACGCCTCAAGCTCGACGACTGTCGCTCCCGAAGCAAGCAGGTCCTTGGCCGCCTGCATGTCGTGCTGAAATTGATCCAGCGTCCTCGAAACCGCGCCGACCGCACCCGAACTCACGCGGGGGCGAAATTCGGACACGGGCGCGGCTTGCACAGAATTGCGCTGGCTCGCCGCCGTCGCGGCGGGAGGCTCAGAGTTGGCAGGCGCCAACTCCCGCTCCTGCGGCGGGCCGGTCAATCCAACCCCCAGCGCCGCGTTTCGAGCTTTCTTGTGGGAACTCATGCCCTCCCCCACGAAGTCTTTACCAGGCCCTCGATTTCCGCGTTGACCGCATCGAGCGATTCGACGGCGCGGTCGTATGTGGAGCGAGTAAAAAACTCCCGGCCGACCTCGTACAGCGTTTGCTTGGACAGACCGGCATCCGAAATAGCTGTCGATTTCAGCATGGGATGGGTCAGCACCCGGTCCTGAAACATCGAGCGCATGAACGCCACGATCTTTGTCTGCGGGCCGTCTGACGGCTCGTATCGCGTTACAAGGTAACGGATAAAATTATAGTCCAGCCGCCCGCCCGCTCGACGAACGACACTCAGCAGATCGGACGTCATGATCAGAAACTGACACATGGACATGATGTCGAGCATCTGGGGATGGGCGGTTATTATCAGCCCGGTCGCCGCGCACAGCGCGCTTAGCGTGAGGTAGCCGAGCTGGGGCGGGCAATCGATGACGACGAT
>JANYIH010000336.1 GCA_025358745.1 Hyphomicrobiales bacterium
CCCGATCGCGCGCCGATCGCCAGTTATGTCCTCAAATATGAGACGAAAGTGGGCGACGCAGGGCCGCTGGACGCCGGGCTGATCGGCGACGTCAGGGAGTGCGGCGTGCGCCTCGTGGGCTTGCTCGGCCAACGAACCTACCATGTCAACGTCTGGGCGACGAATGCGTCCGGCGACGGCGACAATACGGACGACGCGCCCGCCGCCACAAGAATAAGGAACGAGGAGACAACCGGCGTCGCCGATACGCTCGACGCCGACACTTTCGCCCTGAAAGCGACGCCGAACAAGACCACGGAATCCGCCGTCGCGCTGGAATGGAACTCGCCTGTCAACTCGCCTTGCGAGGCGCAATTTCGGCGCGCCAATAGCCGCGACGACTGGCGCGCGTCGGCCGACCCTCGCAACCGAGACGATGCGAGCACAGTCGTGACCGGGCTCGATTCAGGCGTGGTCTACCAATTCCGCGTGCATAAGAGAGGGGAGGCGAAGGGCTGGTCCAAACCGATTACCGCCTCGACTGTACACATCCCGCGCTGGACCGACCTTGTCACCGACCCCGGCCAACCCGGCGAACTCGACGTCTCCCGCGTGCAAATGCTGATCTTCACCGTGATATCGGCGGTGTTCGTCACCCTGAAAATCGCCGACAGCGGCGCGATACCTGACATTCCCACCAATTACGTCGTCCTGATGGGCATCAGCAACGGCGTCTATATCACCACCAAATATATCCGTCGTTAGTCCGACCTCACCTTCTCAACGCCGCCACGCCATGCCCCGAGACGTCGAGATCGATCGCAAAACCGTCGAGCACCAGTTTGCGAATCAGCGCGTCGGTGCGCGCCGCGCCGACCGCCCAGACATGCGTCTCCAGAATCACCAGCCGCAAGCCGCTGAGGTCGGCTTCCATCAACAGGTCGATCTCGCCGCCTTCGATATCGCAAATCAGCACGTTAGCATTCGCCCGCGCCCGCTCCTCCTCGAAGCAGAACGTCGGCACGGATATCGTCCCCTCGCCTTCCTCGACCAGGCGCGAGGCCCAGAATTGCGGCGAGACGTAAAACGCCAGCCGGGCGCCCGGCGCGAAGCGGCTACGCGGGGTCAAGGCTCCGCAATAGGCTGAGATGTGCATTCCATTGCGGGCGAAATTCGCTCGGGCGTCGGCGGTCATGGCGGGATTGGCGTCGAAGGTGACGACCCTGTCCGGCCCGATCAGGCACGCCGCCGTCATCGACACCAACCCGACCGCCGTTCCCACCTCCAACACGCGGTCGTCCGGCCGCAGCAGCCCCGTCACCAACCCACGCTCGCGGTCTTCGTAGGAACCCACGCGCAGCGCATGGCCGATTTCGCGGCCATACTCCTGCGCGATCAACAAATCGAACCCGCCTACGCGCGCGATGTCTCCCGCCCGCCCCGCCGGCGCCGCCCAGGCGGCTTCAATCGCCCGATATTCGTCGCGCTGGCGGGTGTCGTCCCCAGCTTCCCCGAACGCCGCGAACTGGCGAAAATGCAGATGTCCGCGCTCATCCCGGCGCAACCGCAGATAGCGCGCAAGCGCGGGCGGCGTCAGTTCGAGCCGATAGCGCGCCGAGGGTTCGACCCGGAATCGCTGCAACGGCCGCCACGCGCGGCCGTCGAGCGAGCCCAGCAGCGTGAACCCGCACAACCGCTCCGGCATGTCGGGCCGATTGTCGATCTCCACGCGGTTGACCAGATGCGCGCGCCCGAGATCGACCTGCCACCAGGGAAAGTACTCGTGAGCGGTGTGAAGGAAGCGCGGCGAGGCCGGGTCGCCGCTGACCGCGACGGCGGCGTCGACCGTAGGGCTGCGGTCGGTCGACCATTGCGAGGTCGAACTTTGCAGGGCCGGACGGCGAGTTGCCAGATTGGCGGTCTCCATCCCTCAGGCCCCCGCCCGCGCAGGCGCCGGCCAGCTCACCAGCGCGATGCCGGCCGCGACCCCTCCCAGCGCCAGCAGGAAGCTCGGCGTCGGCGTTTCGCCAAGCGCCAGCCAGCCTTCGATCACGCCCACCACCGGCGCAATAAACGTCAAGGCCGAGAGTTCCGGGGCGCGGTAGCGTTTCAACAACCAGAACCAGACGAGATAGGTCGCGCCGACCACAAGCGCCCCCTGATACAGCAACGCCGCCACTGAGCCGGCCGAGGGCCGCGCGGGAAAAGGCTCGCCCAACGCAAGCGCGAGCGGAATGGATAGCACAGTCGCCACCACGATCTGATAGAGCAGCGTCTTGGTCGGGTCCATCGCACGCAGCCGCGTCGCCTTGATCAGCAGCGTCGTCGCGCCCCAGGCCGCAGCGGCGCCCAGCGCCAGCGCGTCGCCCAACAGCCCGCCCGCAGGCCGATAGAAGCCCAGCGCCACGCCCAGGAACGCCAGCGCCACCCCGCCCCATTGCCAGGGCGCCAGCCGCTCGCTGGGCAGCACCGCGACCGCGCCGAGCGCGACGAAGAACGGCGCCGTGAACAAAAACACCACCGCGCTCGCCGCCGTGGTTCGCTCGACGGCGAAGAACAGCAACACAAATTCAAGCGTGAACAGCACACCCGCCAGAGCGCCCAGCGCATAAGTGCCGTCGCGGGAAAACACCTGGCGGCGAAACGCGATGCAATATCCACCGACGAGAACCGTCCCGATGGCGTTGCGAAGCGCGCATTGCGTCATCGGCCCGAAGTCGTGCAAGGCGATCTTGGCCGCGACCTGATTGCCGCCCCACGCCGCGCACAACACGCTCATGAGCAGAATCGCGAAACGGTCGAGCGGCTTGGCCATGGACCCCGTTGGGCCATATCGCCGCCGCGTCCGCAAGGGGGCCTGCAATAGCGGAGGGGCGGGCCTTTCCTGGGACCCGCCCCTCGCCTGTTCGTCGCCTATCCGAACCGCTTGTCTCGTGGCCCCCGGATGAGCGACGTCTCGACCGGACGGCCGTGCGGCCGCCCGTTAGCTCGCGCCCGCCTCAGAGTCCGGCGAGGTAGTTGGTGGGATCGACCGGCGTCTGACCCTTGCGCAGCTCGAAATGCAGTTGCGGGGTGGAGACGTCTCCGGTCTGGCCGGATTTGGCGATCACCTGGCCGCGCTTGACCGAATCGCCGCTCTTCACATCGAGTTCGCCATTGTTGGCGTAGGCGGTGACGAAGCCGTTGGTGTGGCGGATCAGCACGAGATTTCCGTAACCCTTCAACGCGCTGCCGGCGTAGGCGACCTTGCCGTCCTCGGAGGCGCGCACCGAAGTGCCCTCGGGCAGCGCGATGTTGATGCCGTCGTTGCCGCCGGACTTGAAGCCCTGGATGATGCGGCCGCGCGCCGGCCAGCGGAACTGGCCGTTCTCGGCGGCCTTGGCCGCATCGTCGCTGGAAGCCGTGACGACGTTGCCGGTGGGCGTCTTGTCGGTTTCGGGCTTGCGGGCGAGTTCGATCTTGGCCGACTTCTCAGGCTTGGCCGACTTCTCAGGCTTGGCGGCCTCGGCGACCTTCTCGACCTTGGCGGGCTTCTCCGCCTTTTCGTTTCTGGCGAGTTTCTCCGGCTTGCCAGGCTTCTCGACCTTGGCGACCTTCTCCGGCTCGCTCTTTTCGGCCTTGTCGCCCTTCTTGGGCTTCTCGGCCTTGGCGACCGCCTTCTCGTCGTGCGACTTGGCTTCC
Organism: Hyphomicrobiales bacterium; assembly: GCA_025358745.1. GTDB lineage: Bacteria > Pseudomonadota > Alphaproteobacteria > Rhizobiales > Beijerinckiaceae > Roseiarcus. The sequence continues at coordinate 3,661 of JANYIH010000336.1, forward strand.
GCCTTGCGATCCTTGTGGGTCGCCTCGGCCTTGCGGTCCTGCGCGTCGGAGTTTTCTTCCGCGTCGCGCTTGGCGACGTGGCGCGCCTTTTCCTTTGCGTCGTGCGCGTCGGCGTCGGCCTTCGCAACGGCGCTCGGGCCATTGGCGTTGTAGACGGGGATGACGATCCGCATTCCCCCACGCAGCTCGTTGCGCTGATGCAGGCCGTTGGCGCTCAGAAGCGCCGCCTCCGGCACGCCATATCGTTGCGACAGGGTGGCGGAATCGTCCGCCGACGCCACCACGATCGGCGAGCCGCCAACGGCGGTCCAGCCCTTCGACGATCCCGCGAGGGGCTCGATGCGCGGCCGGATCGCGCCGGTCGCCTCGGGCGCCGGCGTCGAAGCGGCGGCTACGGCGGTCGGGCTTGGACGGGCCGCCGTTGCGTAGCTGTTGTTGGACTTGGCCGCCGCGAGCGGCGTCGAAGCGACGCGCGGCGTCGGCGCGACCGCATCATTCGACGCGGTGGCGAAAGGATTGGAAAACGGAGTTCCGTTATCGGCGAAGCGCGTCGCGTCCGCGCAGCCCGACAACCAGATCCCGACCAGACCCGTCAGCGCGAAACGAAAAGCGTTCCGCCGAACGGCCAATGCGACGCCCTCACTCATCGGCTTAAACCCACCCCACGCAACCCACTTCGAGGATCACCATGAAGGCGCGCGGTTAAGACGGGGTTTAAGATGAATCGTTGGTGTCGCGACGCAGTAAAAATTTGTCGATCAAAGGGCGCGCATGAGGCCGACCACCAGCGGGGTCAGCGTCCGCACCGGCCCGAGCGCCTCGGCGTGAACGGCTTCGTCGTTCGCACGGGTCAGGCGCACGACGCGCTGGGCCTCGCCGTCGACGATGGCCGCTACGAGGGCCCCGCCCGGCTTCAGCCAGCGGGTGAGGCGCGGCGCGGGCGGTTCGATCAGCGCATGGACGATCACCCGGTCGTAGCGCGTCTCTTTCGCGCTCGGCGCGAGGCCGTCGGCGTAGAGCACGCGCACATTGTCGAGCCCGAAGACGGCGAGCCGCGCGCCCGCCTCGACCGCCAGCGACTGACAGCGCTCCAGCGACACCACTTCGCCGGCGATCTGGGCCAGCAGCGCGGCGGCGTAGCCGGAACCGGCGCCGATCTCCAGCACGCGGTGCGACGATTCGACGCGCAGCGCCTCGATCATGGCGGCGACGGTGGAGGGCGGCGGCGCCGTCTGACCGCAGCCGATCGGCAACGCGATGTCGCGCGCGGCGATGTCGGCGTAGCGCTGCGGCACGAAGAACGAGCGCGGCGTGCGCTCCAGCGCGCGCAGCACACGCAGGTCGCCAAGCCCGCGCTGTCGCATCTTCAGCGTGAACTGCGCCCGCTCGCGCGCCTCTGACTCATTCGCCGCGACGCTCATGTCCTCAACCCGCCGCGAAAGCCTCGGCGTAGCGCCGGCGCTCGGCCTCGTCGGTGAGATCGATGCGCAACGGCGTCACCGAGACCTTGCGCGCCGCCAGCGCCTCCAGATCGGTGCCCTCCCCCGGCGTGAATCCCGCGCGCTGGAACATCAGCCAGTAATAGGGAATGTTGCGCCCGTCGCGCCGCTCCTCGATCCGCAACAGATCCGCGTCGCGCCGCCCCTGCGCCGTCACCACGACGCCCTGCACCTCGCTCGCCGCGCAGGGCGGGAAATTGACGTTGACCAGCACGCCCGGCGGAATCCCGATGTCGAGGATCTTCTGGATCGCCTGCGGCGCGAACGCCTCCGCCGCGTCCCAGATCGGCCGCTCGCGCCCCTCCAACCCGCCATAGGATTGCGACAGCGCGATCGATTTGACCCCCAGCAGCGTCCCCTCGATTGCGGCGGCGATGGTGCCGGAATAGGTGACGTCCTCAGCGACGTTCTGGCCACGATTGACGCCCGACAGCACGAGATCGGGCGGCTTGTCGGCGAGAATGCGTTTGCAGGCCATCAGCACGCAATCGGTCGGCGTGCCCTGCACCGCGAAATGCTTGGGCGCGATTTCCCGCAGGCGCAGCGGGCTCGACAGCGAGAACGAATGCGCCACGCCGGACTGATCCGTCTCCGGCGCGACGATCCAAACATCGTCGGAGAACTGCGAGGCGATGCGCTCCAGGAGCTTAAGCCCGGCGGCGTGCACGCCGTCGTCGTTGGTGAGCAGAATGCGCATGGAGCCGTCTCGTCGCCAGGGTTGCGTCGGCTTTTAGCGCGGCTGTGCGATTCGCGCGACCTCCCAGAGAGCACGGATTTATCGATCCCGAACGCTTCGTGCGTCGTCACGGATCGAATGGCGCGACCGGCTCCATCGCGACCACCACAATCCCCCCGCCGGCGTCCCATCGCCGAACCACGCGTCGGCCATCGCTTTCGATCGCAACATGCTGACCCGGCAGAGCGCGCCGCACGGTATCCGCTATGTCCTCGCTGCTGGGAACAAGGCTATGTCGGCGATTATTCGGTAGCGTCACGATCCCAATCTCAAGCGTCGCAAGATTGAGTTGGAACGCGATAGTCTTGTCGTTCGACAACAAGACGTCGAAGCTCGCCGCTGTCCCGGTCGCGATCAGCCGCCCATTCGAAAGTCCGCGCCATTCACGCGCCGGCGACGACACGTTGATCCCAAGAGCTTGCAATCGCCGTCCGAGAGCGCGGGGAACCCCTTCGTCGCAAATTACTTTCACGCGGCCCTGGTCTCAAACAGGCGAGACGAGGTCAATTCCAGCGCCCGAACGACGTCTGCCCGGTCCAGGGTCGGAAAGTCATCGAGAATCTCGTCGAGCGACATTCCCGCCGCCAGATTGTCGAACAACGCCTCCACGGGCACGCGCGTATTGCGGAACACGCGGCGCCCGCCGAGAATTTCGGGGCTGGAGGTTATGAGGTCGTCGAGATCGAGGTTTGGGGCTTCGGACATGGCCGTTCTCCTGTGGACAAGCCTGCCACAATCGAGACCGCGCCTGCGCCCCCTGCCCCCTCAGTGCGCCAATATCGCCAGCAGCAGCAACGCGACGATGTTGGTGATCTTGATCGCCGGGTTCACGGCCGGTCCGGCGGTGTCCTTATAGGGGTCGCCGACGGTGTCGCCCGTCACCGACGCCTTGTGGGCGTCGGAGCCCTTGAAGTGCTTGACGCCGTCCCTATCCGTAAAGCCGTCCTCGAACGACTTCTTGGCGTTGTCCCAGGCGCCGCCGCCGGCCGTCATCGACACGGCGACGAAGAGGCCGGTGACGATCACGCCGAGCAGCATCGCGCCAAGCGACGAAAGCGCCTGGCTTTTCGAGACGTCGGTGAACCCGCCGATGGCCCAGATGACGAAGAACAACACGATCGGCGACAGCACCGGCAGCAGCGACGGG
>JANYIH010000352.1 GCA_025358745.1 Hyphomicrobiales bacterium
GGAAACAGATGGCCGCCGGTGCCGCCGGCGGCGAGCAGCACATTCATGGTTGATCCAACACGCTGGGCGTAGCGAGATTGCGACGGGTCAGCGCGACCAGGAAGCCCATGCCGATCGCCAGCGCGATCGCCGACGACCCGCCGTAGGAGATGAACGGCAGGGTCATGCCCTTGGCGGGAATGGCGCGCAGGTTGACCGCCATGTTGATCCAGCTCTGCACGCCGAACATGATCGTCAGCCCCGCCGCCGCCGAGCGGCAGAACGGATCGCAATTGCGCTGCGCCAACCAGAGACCGCGTATCACGATGAGGCCGAAGAACGCCATCAGGCCCAGGCAGGCGATCATGCCGAATTCCTCGCCCGCCACTGCGAACACGAAATCGGTGTGCGCGTCGGGCAGAATGCGCTTGTAGACGCCTTCCCCCGGCCCGCGTCCGAACCAGCCGCCTGACAAGAGGCTCTGCAACGCGGTGTCGACTTGGAACGTATCGCTGACGCCGCCGGCGACCGAATCGGGATTGAGGAAGTGCTGGATGCGATCATGCACATGTGGGGAGAATTTGTAGGCGAGCAGAGCGCCGAACAGGCCGAAGCCGCCCAGACCTAGCACCCAGAACCAATGCAGCCCCGCCAGGAAGAACAGCGCCGCCCAGACCACGGTGATCAGCAGCGTCTGTCCGAAGTCGGGCTGCAGGATCAGCGGCACGATGGTGACTGGCAGGATGAGGAAAGACAGCACGCGCGCGATGGCGCGCGGCGAGCCGGGACGGCTGGCCTCCGTGAAAGCCCAGGCGGCGAGAATGACAAAGGCCGGCTTGATGAACTCTGAGGGTTGCAGGCCGGCGATCCAGCGCCGCGAACCCTTCACCTCGGCGCCGAACATCAGCGCGGCGATAATGAGGCCGAAGGCGACGAGATAGAGCAACAGCGCGGCGCGGCGCGCGTGGCGCGGCGTAAGGAACGAGGTCGCCGCCAGCATCGCGGCGGAGGGGATCATCAGCGCCGTCTGGCGGTTGACGAAATGGAACGTGTCCAAGCCGATGCGTTCGGCGACCGCAGGACTCGCGGCCAGCGCCATCACGACGCCAATCGCCATCAGACCGCCGAAAGCGGCGAGCAACCAGGGATCGACGGTCCGCATCCAATCCGCCACCGGTCCGCGTTCGGTGCGAGCGACCATGGTTCACGTCCCTTTGAGTTGAGCGACCGCCAGGCGAAACGCGTCGCCGCGCGCTTCGAAATTGGCGAACTGATCGTAGGAAGCGCAGGCCGGCGACAGCAGCACGACCGGCTCGTTGGCGTCGCAGGCTGCGGCGTCGCGCGCGGCCGCCGCCACGGCCTTGTCGAGCGTGCCGCAGCGCTCGTGAGGCACAGCCTGTCCCAGGCTCGCCGCGAAATCTTGCGTCGCCGCGCCAATCAAATAGGCCTTGCGGATACGGGGAAACAGCGGCCGCAGCGGTTCAACGCCGCCCTCTTTCGCCTTGCCGCCGAGAATCCAGAAGATGTCGTGGTAGGAGGCCAGCGCCTTCTCGGCCGCGTCGGCGTTGGTGGCTTTCGAATCGTTGACGAACAGCGTGGCGCCGATCCTGGCGACCAACTCCATGCGATGCGCGAGACCGGGGAAACTGGCGAGGCCGCTTTGGATGTCTTCCAGGCTGACACCGACTGCACGAGCCGCGGCGAAGGCGAAGGCGGCGTTCTGGCCATTGTGCGCGCCGCGCAGGTTTGGCGCGATGCGAAGGTCAATCAGCGACGCCGCACCGCCTTTGACGAACAGGCGACGCACCTCGACGAATACATCCGCTTGCGCCGAGCGCGCGGCTGAGACGCCGACCACGCGACGCCCGCGCAATTGCACGCGCGCGGCGACGGCGCGGCAATACTCGTCGTCCAAGCCCACCAGCGCGAGGTCGGAGGCGGCGACAAGGCGCTCTTTGATGGCGGCGTATTTCTCCATCGAGCCGTGCCGGTCGAGATGGTCCGGCGTCAGGTTGATCAGCAATCCGACGCTGGGTTTCAACGACGGCGCGAGGTCGATCTGGAACGTCGAACACTCAATCACATGTATGCGATCTTCCGACGGAGGCGGCAGGTCGAGCACGGGCACGCCGATGTTGCCGCCGAGCGCGACGTCGCGCCCCGCCTCGCGCAGGATATGGGCGATCAGCGCGGTTGTGGTGGACTTGCCGTTGGTGCCGGTGATGGCGATCAGCGGCGCGTGAGGCGCGCGGGCGGCGCGCTCGCGCGCGAACAACTCGATGTCGCCGATCACTTCGACGCCGGCCGCGCGGGCGCGCTCCACGGTCCAGTGCGGCTTGGGATGGGTAAACGGCACGCCGGGCGACAACACCAGCGCCGAGAACGCCGACCAATCGGCATGTGTGAGATCGACCAGCGGAAAGTCGGCCTTGGCGCGCGAGGCGGCGCCGTCGTCCCACGCGGCGACCTGCGCCCCGCCTGATATCAGCGCGCGCGCGGTCGAGAGCCCCGAACCGCCGAGGCCGAACAGCGCGACGCGCTTGTCCTTGAAGGTCGAGACCGGCGTCATCGCAACTTCAGCGTGGCCAGACCGACCATCGCGAGCACGAAGGAGATGATCCAGAACCGCATCACGATCTGCGGCTCCGACCAGCCAAGCTGCTCGAAATGATGGTGGATCGGCGCCATCTTGAACACGCGCTTACCCGTCAGCTTGAACGAGGCCACCTGCACTACGACGCTGAGCGCCTCCATCACGAACAGGCCGCCGACGATGGCGAGCACGACCTCGTGCTTGATGATGACGGCGATCGTTCCGAGCAGGCCACCCAGCGCAAGAGAACCCGTGTCGCCCATGAAGATCTGCGCCGGCGGCGCGTTGAACCAGAGGAAGCCCACTCCGGCGCCGATCAGCGCGCCGCAGACGACGATAATCTCGCCGGCGTTGGGGATGTGGTTGATCAGCAGATAGTGCGAGTAGACCACGTTGCCGGCGAAATACGCGATCAGCCCTAGCGTCGCCGAGGCGATCATGACGGGAACGATGGCGAGGCCGTCGAGGCCATCGGTCAGGTTGACCGAGTTGCCGAACGCGACGATCACGAAGGGGCCGAACAGCAGGAATCCCCAGTGAAGGTCGACCACGAAGCCGTTGAAGAACGGCAGCGCCAGCGAGGTCGCCGCAGCGCCGCCGGCCCACTTCATTGCCAGACAGGCGAGCGCGGCGATAGCAAATTCGCCGATCAGCCGCGCGCGGCCGGAAAAACCGAGATGCGATTGTTTGGTGACTTTCAGATAATCGTCGTAGAAGCCGATCGCAGCGAAGCCGAGCGTGACGAACAGCACGATCCAGACATAGGGGCTGGTCAGGCTCGCCCAAAGCAGCGCCGAGGCGAACAGGCCGAACAG
>JANYIH010000044.1 GCA_025358745.1 Hyphomicrobiales bacterium
ACGACCAGCACGGCGACGATCAGGCCGACGTCGAGGCCGGTGCGCAGGCCCTCCCACGATCCGCCGAACGCCGCCAGCCGCAGCATCACCGTCGCCAGCGCGGCGGCGAGGATGGCGAGGGCGTCGGCGAGCGCGGCGATATAGCCGAAGGCGAGCGGGCCGAGCCGCCAGGCCGGCTTGGCGGCGCGACGGGGATAAGCGCGCGCTCGGGCGGCGAGGGGCGCGGCCGTGTTGGCTTGGACGAATTGGAGCAGGCTGCGCGCCATTTCGGCACATCCTCCCGAAAGGGGACAGGGGACTTGCGGTCTGGTTGAGACGCCGCAAGCCGCATGCCGGCCCAAATCGGGAGGATTGTTTGATGCGGCGGCTAGGCCGTGCCGCCGGCGTCCACCGTGAGCACGGCGCCGGAGATGTTGCGCCCGCCCTCGCCCATGAGATAGGCGACCATCGCGGCGACGTCGCGCGGCTCGGCGAGCCGGCGCAGAGCCGAGCGCTGGGCGATGCGCTCGCGGTCTTTTTCGCTCAGGGATTTCGTCATTTCGGTGTCGATGAAGCCCGGCGCGACGGCGTTGACGGTGACGCCGACGCGGCCGACCTCGCGCGCCAGCGAGCGCGTGAATCCAACCAACGACGCCTTGGTGGCGGAATAGACGGAAAGCGCGTTGAAGCCCGACGACGCCACGATCGAAGACATATTGACGACGCGCCCGCGCCCCTGCGCCATCATGCCGCGCACCACATATTTGCTCAAGACGATCGGCGAGAGCGTGTTGAGACGGATCAGCGCTTCGATTTCGGCGTCGGGCATGTTGGCGAGCAGGCCCTCCGTGCCCAGCCCGGCATTGTTGACGAGGCCGTAGAGCGGGCCGAAGCGCTGACGCAGTCCGCGAACGAATTCAGGCATCGCGGCTATGTCGGCGAGATCGAAGGCGACCGGCGTAATCCGCTCGCGCGGCTCGCCCGCCCTGCGCGCCAGCGCAATGACGTGGAAGCCGTCGGCGGCGAGCCGCTCGGCGATCGCCGCGCCGAGGCCCCGGCTTGCGCCGGTGACGAGCACATTATCCATGGCGGCTGAGCTTTCCCGCATCCGTCATCGGCAGATCGGCGACGAAACGGATGCGCGTCGGCGTCATATGGGCGGGCAATCTCGTTCGCGCGGCGGCGATGAGTTCGCGCTCCCGCGCGCGCGGTTCGTCAACCGGCGCCTTGAGCACCACCTCGGCGGCGACAATGGCGCCTGTGATTGGGCTGGCCTTGGCGAATACGCGGCTCAGCCGCACGCCGTCGAGGCTGTTGAGCACGGCCTCGACCTCCTCCGGATGCACCTTGGCGCCGCCGACGTTGATGATGCCGCCGCGACGGCCGACGAAATAGCAGCGATCTCCGCTGACCTCGATCATGTCGCCGGTGTCGACGAAGCCGCTCTCGTCAACCAGATCAGGCGCGTTCTCTCCCAGCAGCCGCAGCGCGCGGCGCGATGTCTTGACCCGCAGCGCGCCCTCGACGAGTCTCATCTCGACGGGCGCGCGACGCTCCAACCAACACACGGGAAAACCGGCGCGGCCGTCGTCGACTGCGAACACGACGCCCGCCTCGGTGGAGGCGTAGGCGTGCTCGATGCGGGCGGCCGGAAACGCCTCGGCGAGGCCGCGAAGCGCGGAATCGTCGGCGATTTCGCCAGAAAGCCTGATATAGCCCGGAGCGATGCGCGCCGCCGCGCCGCTCAACAGCGCCTTGCGCCAATGCGTAGGGGTGCCTGACATATGTGTGACGCCGGCCGCGCCGACGCGGTCGAGGAAATCCTCGATCGGTTGGTTTGCGCTCGACAGCCGCAGCGAGCCGCGCCCGGCCAGCGCGCGCAAAAAAATCTGCAATCCGCCGTAGCGCCTGATGTCGTAGAACGTGGCCCATTCCTGCAACGGCGCGTCGGCAATAGCGCCGACGAGCGTCGCCAGCGTATGAACGGCGAGCTTCGGCGGCCCGCTGGTGCCCGACGTCGGCAGCACCCATTCGGTCTTGATGCGCGGGGCGTCAAAGCCGCCACGCGGCGCCATCGCTAAGCGAACCGGCAGCGCGACATCGACGATGAGCGCGGCTGCGGGGCTGGCCTCGTCATAGGCGAGCGCGTCGGCTTCAATCAAGGCGGCGCCGCGCGCGACGCTGTGCGCGTCCCAACCGGGCGGGCAGAGCAGGATGCGGCGCGCCAGGCCGTCCAGTTCAATCAAGGCGGCCGCGGCCATCGCCATGTCTTTGACATGCAGCACGACGGAGCGGCCGGCGAAGCGGTCGCGGTCGGCGCCGAACGGCGAGAGGCTCGCAAAATCCACCAGCGCGAGGCGATGATCGCGCGTCGCGATTTCGCGCGCGCCGGCGCCGTAGCGGGAGATCAGATCGACCAGCGTCAGCGCGTCACGCATCGACGGGTTCGTAGAAGGAGACCAACTCGCCGACGGTGCGGGGAAACTGCGACGCCTTGGCCGAGGAAAACGGGTCCGCGCCGGTGGCGTCTTCCAGCCGGCTGACAAGAATGGCGAAGCACAGCGAATCGAGCCCCGACTCCAGAAGCGGCAGATCGTCCGTCAGCGGCGGCAGGGTCTTGTCCTGCTCGGCGGCGACGACGCGAATTTCCTGTAGAACCAATTCCCGGGTCGTCATGATCAGCGCATCCCTTGTTAGGCTCGGGTCTCAATACATCAAATGCAAGGCAATCTCCCGCCGAACCTCCAACCAAGGTAAACGCGCGGGCTCCTTCTCGGAATTATTGATGAACTTCAGATAACCTCAAAGCGTAAATTCGCCGACATCAAATTTCCGCGATAAAACACAACAAGCCTTAACCCTACCAGCGCGTGACATCCGGCATTTTATTGAAATTGGTGACAATCGCGCGCATTTTGGCGGCGAGGCGAATGGCGGGCGCCCTGTCGCGCCTGATGTCATCGAGGCCAGCCCATGCGACGCGAGACATTGTCGATCCACGGCGGATTTGGCTGCGATCCGGCCACCCATGCGGTCGCGACGCCGATCTATCAGAACGTCGCCTATGAATTCGACAGCGCCGATCAGGCCGCCGCCATGTTCGATCTCGAAATTCCCGGCTATCGCTACAGCCGCATCTCCAACCCGACGGTCGATATTCTCGAGCGGCGCGTCGCCTTGCTTGAGGGCGGCCGCGCGTGTCTCGCCACCGCCTCGGGACAGGCCGCGCTCAGCACCGCTTTGTTGAACGTCGCCGACGGCGGCGGCTCGATCGTTGCGCCGCCGCAGCTCTACGGCACGACGCATACGTTGCTCGCCCACACCCTGCGCCGCCATGGCGTCGAGGCGCGGTTCGCCAGAAGCGACAACCCGCAAGACATCGCCGCGCTGGTTGACGAGACGACGCGCGCGGTGTTCTGCGAAAGCGTCGGCAATCCCGCCGGCAACATCTGCGACATCGAAGCGCTGGCGAAGATCGCGCATGACGCGGGCGCTCCGTTGATCGTCGACAATACGGTTGCTACGCCGATCCTGCTGCGGCCAATCGAATACGGCGCCGACATCGTCGTGCATTCCCTCACCAAATTCATGGGCGGGCACGGCGTCGCAATGGGCGGGGCGATCGTCGACGCCGGCCGGTTTGATTGGCGCACCGGGCGTTACCCCACCTTCTGCGAGCCCGACGAATCCTATCACGGCCTCGTCTACGCCGATCGCTTCGGCGCGGAAGCCTTCATCGCCCGCGCGCGCAGCGTCTATCAGCGCACCACCGGCGCGGTGCTCGCGCCGATGAGCGCGTTCCTGATCCTGCAGGGAATCGAGACCTTGGCGCTGCGGGTAGAGCGGCATGTCGCCAATGCGCGCGCGGTAGCTTTGGCGTTGCGTACCGATCCGCGGATCGACTGGGTCGAATACGTCGGCTTCGAGGACAATCGCTATCATGCGCTCGCCGACAAATATCTCAACGGGCAGGCGCCGTCGTTGCTAACCTTCGGCGTGCGCGGCGGACACGAAGCGGCCAAACGGTTCTATGACGCGCTGAGGCTCGTCAAGCGTGTCGTAAATATCGGCGACACGCGCACGCTCTGCTGTCATCCCGCCTCGGCGACGCATCGGCAGATGACGCCGCAGGAGCAAACAAGGGCACGCGTGTCGCCCGAGACGGTGCGTCTCAGCGTCGGCATCGAACATGTCGAGGATATTCTGGCCGATCTCGACCACGCCCTGAGTTTGGGCGCTGCGCCGGCGATGGCGGCGGAGTAGGACAATGCCGGTCACGCTTCTACGTCCCTCGACACAAACTCCGACAAACCTTCGCGAGCGGCGCCTGCGGCGCGGCGCCGTGCGGGATCGCGGCCGGCGGCTGCGGATCGAACTCGTCAACAACATGCCCGATGCGGCGGTGTTTTCGACGCAACGCCAGTTCATCCGTCTGCTTGAGGAAGCGGCTGCGCGCTTCGACGTGACGCTGGGTTTCCTGACGCTGGCGAGCGTGTCGCGCGGCGACGAGGCGCGCTCGGAGATGGCTGCGCTCTATCGCGCGCCGACGGATTTCGCCGCCGCCCCGCCGGACGCGATCATCGTCACCGGCGCGGAGCCGCGCGCGCCCGAACTCGACCAGGAACCCTATTGGCGCGAGCTCACGAATCTGTTTGATGCGGCGCGCGCCCATGCCCATGCAACGCTGTCCTCTTGTTTGGCCGCGCACGCCTATGTCCTGCATCGTGACGGCGTGCGACGGCGGCGTTATGCGCGCAAATGGTCGGGCCTCTATCAGACAGAGATTGTCGCGCCACACCGTCTCACGGAAGGGTTGATCCCCGGCCCGTCGCCGCATTCACGCTGGAACGGGCTCGGCGAGAGCGAGCTTGTCGCCAAGGGCTATCTGGTGTTGACGCGGGCGGGCGAGGCCGGCGTCGACATGTTCGCCAGAGACGACGATCATCTAGCGCTGCTGTTTCAGGGCCATCCCGAATATGACGGCGACACGCTGGCGCGCGAATATCGGCGCGACGTCGGCCGCACGCTGAACGGCGGACGACTTTATCAGAGCTTCCGCTTCGCTCATTCCGGGGCACTCGGGAAGGGGCCTGTTTCGGTGCCGATTGTTACTCACCCACGGGAGTCGTATGACCAATCTGAAGATCTCCAAGAAGTCCGCTGACGATATCA
>JANYIH010000123.1 GCA_025358745.1 Hyphomicrobiales bacterium
ACACCTGATCGACCGTCTCCAGATAAAACTCCGCCGTCATGTCCATCACCGCGAGATATTCGCGGTAGAACTCCTCGATGGCGTCGGCCTTGGCTTTCGCCCCTTCCGCGCGATAGCGCCAATAGTCGCTGAACGCGGCCTGATGCCGCGCAGCATTCATGCTCATGAAGGCCGAAAGCTGGACAAAGCCGGGATAAACCTTGCGGCCCCCGCCGGCGAACTTGCGCGGCACTTTTGAAATCAGATTGTCGCGGAACCACGACAGCGGCTTGTCGTTGGCGAGCTTGTTGACGCTATTGGGCGCGATCCGCACGTCGATCGGCCCCGCCATCAGCGTCAGGCTCGCCGGCTGCGTATTGGCGCCCTCCATCGCCAGCACGGCGGTCGCCGCCAGCGCGCTGACGGTGGGCTGGCAGACGGCGACGACGTGGCAATCGTCGCCGATGAAGCGGATGAAATCGACGAGATGGCGGGTATAGGCCTCCAGCCCGAACTCGCCCGCCTCGCGCGGCACGTCGCGCGGATTGACCCAGTCGGTGAGATAGACCTGATGATCGCGCAGCAGCGTGCGCAACGTGCCGCGCAGCAGCGTCGCGAAATGGCCCGACATCGGCGCGACCAGCAGGATCTGGGGGTCGTTCTCGCCGCCCTCGCGCACGAATCGGGTGAGATGGCAGAACGGCGTCGCCGTCGCGACGCTGTGGCTCACCGGATGCGGCTCGCCGCCCACCTCGACCGCATTGACGCCGAAATCGGGGCGCACATGGGTGAAGCCGAACAGCGCGAACGCTTCTCCCGCCGCCCCGCCCCAGGCCATCGGCACGTTGGGCAGGAAGGCGTTCCAATCCCGCATGAGGCGGGCGGCGCCGACGGCGAAGTCGCGGAAAGGATCGAGCGCGTCCATCGCGAATTGATAAGTCTCATACACCATCGCCGCCCCTTGTGGGAGGCTCGGGGCTTGAGCGGCGTCAATGGCATGGCGCTTGCTCATCCCCGGCTGTCCCGCCGGTCTAAATTCTAAACTGCGAGCAGGAACGACCCATGGCCGCCGCCACCCTGACCCTGAGTAGCAAGAACTATTCCTCGTGGTCGATGCGAGGTTGGCTGATGGCCAAGCTGGCAGGCATAGATTTCGAGGAAGTTATTGTCGAACCCAACGACGCCGACGCCCGCGCCGAGATTTTATTGCTCTCGCCCTCGATTCTCGTCCCCTGCCTCACTTACGACGGCGTGCGCGTCTGGGATACGCTCGCCATCGGCGAATTTCTGCACGAAATCGCGCCGCGAAAGCAGCTTCTGCCCAAAGACCGGGCGGCGCGCGCTCATGCCCGGGCGATCTGCGGCGAGATGCATTCGGGCTTCACCTCGATGCGCCAGGCGCTGCCGATGAACATCAAGGGCCATTTTCCCGGCTTCAAGGTCTGGTCGAAGGCGCAGGCCGACATCGATCGCATCAAGGCGATCTGGAGCGAATGCCTCGAGCGCTACGAAGGGCCGTTCCTGTTCGGCAAAGTCACGCTCGCCGACGCCATGTACGCCCCCGTGGTCACCCGCTTCCGCACCTATGACATCAAGCTCGACGGGCCTTTGCGGGAATACGCCGAACTTATCTGGGCGCTGCCCGCCGTCACCGAATGGCGCAACGCGGCGCTAACCGAGAAAGAGGAAATCGAGGAACTCGAGGTCGAGTTTTAACCCAGCGGCAAAGGGGCGGCGCGAGACTGCGAGGCGGAGTGTAGCCTAGCGTGGAGCGTATCATGTCGATGGCGGCGCCGGACCTTGGTCCGGACATGGCGCAGCTGCGTCGTTCGATCTATGAAAATGGCGCGGCGACCCGCGCCGCGCTCGCGGGGCTGTTGGCGCTGGGAAGCCAGCAGGGCGACGATCCCGCTTTCCTGCAACTGGTCGCCGACGTCGCCCGCGACGCGATGGCGCTCGACGTCGATCCCCGAGGCTATGTGAGCGAAGCCGACGCGGACTGGCTGACCGCCCATCTCGGCGACGGGAGCGGACTGACCTGTCGCGCGGAATTCGAGGCGCTGAAAGCGGTGATCGGCCATGCCGTCAGCGTGCCCCCCGCGCTGGTCGCCTTCGCCGTGCGCGAAGTCGAGCGGGCGATCCTGACCGGGCGGCGCGGGCCAATCGGCGGGCTTGAGCACGAGCCGGGCGTCGTCACGTGCGCGGACGTCGAGGCTCTGCGCATGTTCTGCTTCGCCCCCACCGCAGGCGCGGCCTGCCATGTCGATCGCGCAACCGCCGAGGCGTTGTTCGACATCGCCCACGCCACCGCGACCGGCGCCAACGACACCGCCTTTCCCGACCTGTTCGCCCAGGCGGTCGGCAATTATCTGCTCGGCGCGGCGTTCGTGGCGGCGCCGTCGCGCGATGAGGAGCTTGAGATCGAGCGCGATATGGAGCGCCGCACGAGCTTTGGCGCGTTTCTCTCCGGGCTGGCCGGCGGGCTCATGTCGCCCAACGCGGCGGACGGCCGCAAGTCCGTCGATCAGCTCGCCGAGGAGCGTTACCACGAAGAAAACGTCGAAGCTCAGTCCCGGCTCGACGCCGCGTCGGGCGTCGACGCGGGCGAGGCGAAATGGATCCTCGCCCATCTCGCGCGCGGCGGCCAACTGAGCGCCGCCGAACAGCGCCTGCTCGCGTTCCTGCGCGACGAATCGACCTCGACGCCGCCGGAAGTCTCGGCCCTGTTCGACCGCGCCGCCTGAGCGACAAGGCCGAAGCAAGCCGTTGCGGTTAAGGCTTCCCTAACCCCTCGTCGTCGAGGAAAGGGAATGCCATCCGCACCCCCCGCGCCACGCTCGCCGGTTTTGGCGCGCTCGCCCTCGCCGCCCTCGCGGCGGGGGGCGCATGCGTTTGGCTTCCCGCCGCCCTGCCCTTCAGCCTGGGCGCGCTCGCCGCGCTCGCCGCCGCTGGAATCCTCGTCGACCGAAGCTTCGCGTTGCCGCTCGCCAGGCTATGCGAAGGCGAGGGCGGCGACCCTCTTGCGCAGGTGCAAGCCCATATCGCGCGCGGCCTCGCCGCCTTGCGCGATCGGGAGCGCGCCAACGCCGCAGCGCAAGCCGCCCAAGCCGCCCAGGAGGCCCAACGCGACGCCCGACAGGCCGCCGAAGTCGCGCGCGACCGCGTCATCCGGTCCGTCGCCACGGCGCTGAAGGCGCTGGCGGACGGCGATCTCACCACAAGGCTCGACGAGCCGGAACTCGCGCGCGAATATGAGGCGACGACTGCGCTCTACGGCAAGACCCTGTTCGCCTACGCCTCCAGCCTCGCCGCCATCGACGCGCGCGCCCGAGAGATCACGCGGGAGGCCGATATACTGGCGGGGGCCGCCCGCGATCAAAGCGGCGCGCTGGCGCCGGCGCGCGATGCGTTGCGCCTCGCCGCAGGCGAGGCGCACGCGCATGCCGAGGCGCACCAGGTCCAGCGCCGCGCCCGCGAGGCGGCGCAGGCGGCGGCGGAAAGGGCGGCGAGCGCGCTCGGCGCGGGCGCGGCGACGCTGGAGCAGGTCGCCACTGCACGCGCGCAGGCCAAGGAGATCGCCGAGCGGATCGACGCCATCGCGTTCCAGACCCATCTGATCGCGCTCAACGCCAGCGTCGAGGCCGCGCGCGCCGGGGAAGCCGGACGCGGCATCGCCGTCGTCGCGCAGGAATTGCGCGGCTTGTCGCAACGCTCGACGGACGCCACGCGCGACCTCTCCGTTCTGCTCGCCACACTGGCTAAGGACTGCGCAAGCTGCGCCAAGGCGTTGCGCGAAGCGGAGCAGGAAAACGCGCGCGCCCCGAAGTGGCCGACCGCCGCGCCGGAGGGCGGCGTCGATTTCAAGGCCGTCGACGGCGCTCTCGCTGCGGCGATGGCCTCGGCCGCGCGCGAGGGCGAAGCCGGCGCCGCGGTCGCGCAGGCGAGCCGCTCGCTGGAGGCGCTGGGGCCTCGGCTTTCCGCGCTCGCCGGCCACTTCCGCTATCCCGGCGCCGGCCCGCCGCCAGGAGCGCTGGCGCCGCCGCGCCGGTTGCGAGCCGTCTAGAACAGTTCGTAGGTCTCCGGCGTCGCAACCGGCTCGCTCGGCATTGTGGGATCGCCGAGTTTGGCGCCAAGCTCGGCCAGCAGCACGCAGCGCGACGCCCCCTTGGCGTCCACCGTCCAATGCGGTGACATCAAGCCGCTCAGCGCGTCGATGAAATCGGCGACGCCGAGAATTTTCTGTTGAATGTGATCGAGTTTCTGCAATTCCAGCATCTGCGCGGCGCCGGCGCCGCCGGCCGCCGCCAGCGCGCGCCCGACGACGCCCTCCAGGTCCTCCACCATGCCGATCGCCCTGCGCAATTCGCGCGACGTGCGACGCAAAGCGACGCCGGCTTCCTCCCGGTATTCGCCCCGAAGCCCCATCTTCATACCCGCACTCCGAAACGCTTGACGCCTGCCCTGGTCAAAACAGATCGACGTCGCCCACGCTCGCCCGCAGCGGCGGGGCCTTTGGCGGCGCAATTTCGACGACCTGGGAAATGTAGCTTTGCAGCGCCCGGCCGGAGACTGGCCAGAACTGGATGCGCCGCCCCTGCATGCCGCCGACGTCGCCGCCGACAATCTTGACGCCTTCGTAAGCCAGGAAGCGCTTGGCGAATTCCGCGTTTTTCTTGCCGATGTCGGACAGGCCGGCCATCATGCGCGCGCCGCCGAACACTTTCGCCTCCAGCCGGTCGCGCTGCGCGCCCTGGCGCATCAGCCCGTTCAGCAGCAGCTCCATCAGATGCACGCCGAGCCGCTCGGAGTCCGTGGACGTTCCGACGTCGCCGGGCAGCAGAAAATGGTTCATGCCGCCGACGCCCGCGATGGGATCGCGAATGCAGGCCGCCACGCACGAGCCCAGCAAGGTCGTCAGCACGACGCCCGGCTCGTCGCTGACCTTGAACTCCCCCTGCACGATATTGATGCGACGCTCGGCCGACTTTACGCTCATGTCAGCCGCCCCACCACCGCCTCGATCGCCGCGCGAATGGTCTTGGTTGTAAAAGGCTTGGCGATGAAATTGTTGAGGCCCATCTGGCGCCCGCGCTCCACCAGCGATTTGTCGGGGCTGCCGGTGACGAGGATGAAGCCGATCTTGGCGGTCGGCGCGTGGCCGCGCAAAGCCTTCAGCAGCCCCAGTCCGTCGAGATTGGGCATGTACTGGTCGGAAATGACGAGATGCGCGGGCTTGGCCTTCAGTTGCGTCAGCGCCTCGGCGCCGTCCTTGGCGAGCGCCAGCGTGGTGATGCCAATCTCTTGCAGAGATTCGGTCATCAGCATCCGGCTAACGGAAGTGTCGTCGACGACCATCACTTCCAGCTGTTTTGCGGCGGCCATGACCGTCAGTCCCTGTTTCGAGTAGTGAGCGCGGCGACTTCGGCAGCGATGGAGGGGAGCGGCGCCTGCTTCTCTACGGCTCCGATCTGGTGCGCGACTTTCGGCATGCCGTACACGACGCAGGTCGCCTCGTTCTGGCCGAGCGTGCGCGCGCCCGCCTTTCGCATCGCCAACAACCCCTGCGCGCCGTCGGCGCCCATCCCGGTCAAGATCACGCCGACCGATTTGCCGCCGACGTTCTTGGCGACGGAATGAAACAGCGCGTCGACCGAAGGCCGGTGGCCGCTGACGGCGTCGCCCTCGCGCAGCACGCAGCGCAGTTGGTCCGCGCGCGAGACTTCCAAATGAGAATGCGTACCGGGCGCGATATAGATATTGCCCGGCAGAATCGGCGTCCCGTTCGACGCCTCATGCACGCGCGGCGCGCAGATGCGGTCGAGCCTTTCGGCAAAGCTGCGGGTGAAAGGCGACGGCAGATGGATGGTGACGACGGTGGGCGCGCAATCCCTGGGAAATTGCGACAGGATCGTCACCAGCGCCTCGACGCCGCCCGTGGAAGCGCCAATCGCCACCAGCTTGCCTGACAGCGGCCCGGCCGGCGAGCGTCCGTTCTGCGCCGGCGCAGCCACCGCGGCGCGAACCTCCTGGCGCATCGGCGCGGCGGCGCGTCCTCCCAGCCGCGCGCCCGCCGCCGCCTTCACCTTTTCCGCCAGCACGGCGAAGGAATTGGGACATTGCGGCAACGGTTTGGTCACATAATCGACCGCGCCGATCTCCATCGCCGAGATCGTCACCGAGCCGCCGCGCTCGGTCAACGACGACACCATGATCACCGGCAGCGGCCGCAGCCGCATCACGCGCTCCAGAAACTCCAGCCCGTTCATGTGTGGCATTTCGACGTCGAGCGTCATCACGTCGGGATTGAGCGCCTTGATCGCCTCGCGCGCCTCCAGCGGGTTGGCCGCTTCGCCGACGACGCTGACGTCCCGGTCGGCGGTCAGCGTGGCGCGGATCAGGGCCCGCATCGAAGCGCTGTCGTCGACAATAAGAACCCGTACAGGTTTCATCGCTTTCCTGCCCCCGCCGGACGATAGGTCGAAATGCCGTCGCTGCGCAGCGCCGACGTCGCCGGCCCTGTCACCCGCTCCGAATGGCCGATATAGAGCGCGCCTTCTGGCGCCAGCCGCGGCGCGAATTTCTCCCAGATGCCCTGCTGCGTCGGCTCGTCGAAATAGATCACGACGTTGCGGCAGAAGATCGCCTGAAACGGCCCTTTCATCGGCCAGTTCTCCACCAGATTGAGCGGGCGGAACGTCACCAGCCGCCGTAGCGCCGCGTTAACCCGCAAGCCCTGCGCGCCGGCGGGCTCGAAGAACCGCTTGCGCTGATCCGCGCTCACTTCGTCGAGCAGGCTTTCGGCATAGACGCCGGCCTCGGCGAGGCTGAGCACGTTGCGGTCGATGTCGGTGGCGAGAATCTTCACGTCCTGGTTGACCGCGTCCGGCCACAGCGACAACAGCGTCATGGCGATCGAATAGGGCTCCTGCCCCGTCGAGCACGCCGCCGACCACAGCCGCAGGCGTTTGGGCCCGGACTGTCGCGCCAACGGCGTCAGCACCTGCGCCTTCAAATGCTCGAAATGATGCGGCTCGCGGAAGAACTTGGTGACGTTGGTGGTCAGCGAAGTCAGCATCTCCTGCCGCTCCTTCGCCCCGTCCGGGCTCGCCACCAGATCGCAATAGTCGCGAAACGCCTGCATCCGCAAAGCCCGCAATCGCTTGGCGAGCCGCGAATAGACCAGCGCCGCCTTCCCCTCCGTCAGATGAATGCCCGCGTCCGCGTAGATCATCTGGCTGATCCGGCGGAAATCGTCGCGGCTCAGCGAGAATTCCCCCGGCACGATCGTTTCGCCCAAGCCTGAGCGAACGGCCGGCTTGACCGCGACGCTCATGCCGCCTCGCCGGCGAGCGTCGGCATCACGCTTTCCAGCGCGATCAGCGAAATCATGCGGTCGTCGATCGCCATCACGCCCAACACGAAGGCGCGGGCCGCCTCGGAGCCGACGTCGGGCGTCGGCTGCACCTTCTCGGCCGGCATGTTGATGATGTCGGACACCGCATCAACCAGCAATCCCACCACCTGCCGCCCGGTCTGGGCGACGATGATGACATGGCGCGCCGTCGGCTCGGTCGGATCGAAGCCGAGCCGGTCGGCGAGATCGATGATCGGCAACACGACTCCGCGCAGGTTGATGACGCCGCGCACGAAACCGGGCGCACGCGGGAGCTGGGTCGCCGGCGTCCAGCCGCGGATCTCGCGCACCGACATGATGTCGATGCAATAATACTGCGCGCCGATGCGAAAGGTGATGTACTCGCGCGCGCCCGAAGCTTTCAGTTCCATGTCAGCCATGACCCTTATCCCGCTAACAGCATGTCGGAAGGTGAGTTGCGCCCCGACGAGGAGTGGACGATCGCATCGGTGTCGAGGATCAGCGCGATGCGGCCATCGCCCAGAATGGTCGCGGCGGCGATGCCCTCGACATGGCCGTAGTTGGACTCCAGGCTCTTGATGACGACCTGACGCTGATCCTGGATCGCATCCACCATCAGCGCGCTGCGCACCCCGCCCTCGGTCTCGATCAACAAGGTCACGCCGCTCATCGGATCGGCGCGGTGCGTGCGGAAGCCGAGCGCGTAGCCGACGTCGATCAGCGGCGTGAAGCCGCCGCGAATGCCGATCACCTGCGTGTCGGGGCCCAGACCGTAGACCTCGCCCGGTTTCGGCTTCATCGTCTCCAGGATTGAGTTGAGCGGCACCACCAGCGTCTGATCGGCCACGCGCACCACCATGCCGTCGAGCACGGCCAGCGTCAGCGGCAGGCTGAGCGAGAAAGTCGAGCCGTGGCCCAGCTTGCTCGTGATGGCGATGCGTCCGCCCAGCGCCTGGATCGAACGTTTCACGACATCCATGCCGACGCCGCGGCCGGAGATGTTGGAGACCGTCTCCGCCGTGGAGAAACCCGGCATGAACAGGAGATTGTCGATCTCGCCGTCGGTCAGTTGCGCGTCGGGCGCGATCAGCCCCTTCTTGATTGCGATCGCCTTCACCCTGGGCCGGTCGATGCCGCGCCCATCGTCGGCGATCTCGATCACCACCCGGCCCGACTTGTGCGCCGCCGACAGCCGCACCTCGCCCTGCGCCGGCTTGCCCGCGGCGATGCGCGCGTCCGGGCGCTCCAAACCATGATCGACGGCGTTGCGGATCATGTGCGTCAGCGGATCGGCGAGCCGTTCGATCACGGTGCGATCAACCTCGGCGCCCTCGCCTTCCGTCTTGAGGCGCACGTTCTTGCCGGTCGCGTCGGCGATTTCGCGCACGATGCGCGACATGCGCTGGAACAACGGCCGCACGGGTTGGGCGCGGATCGCCATCACGCTTTCCTGAATCTCGCGCGTCAGATGTTCGAGATCGTCGAGCCCGGTGGCGATCGAGGCGTTCTTGACCGCGCCCGCCTCCAGCACGCGCTGCGTCAGCATCGCCTGATTGATGACGAGTTCGCCGACCAGATTGATCAGGCGATCGACGCGGTCGAGGTCGACGCGGATCGTGTTCTGCGTCGCGTTGCCCTGTCCGCCCGCTTCCGCCTTGGCGGCCTCGCGCGGAACGGACGCTGCCGCCTTGGGTTCTTCGACCGCTTCCGGCGCCGCTTCGGGCGCGACTTCCGCGACCGGTTCGGCGTGCGCCTCGCTCGCCTCGACCGGCTCTATATCGAGGTGGCAATCGCCATCGACGAATTCAAACACGGCCTGCACGGCTGCAATGTCCTGATGCGAGCGCAGCGTCGCGCGCCAGGAGAGATAGGATTGTTCCGGCTCGAAATTGGCGAGCAGCGGCACGTCGGCGATTTCGCAATGCACCGTCAGCGCACCGAGCCGCGACAATTCGCGCATCAGCCGCGTCGTCTCGTTGCCCTTGGCGTAAAGCTCGGGCTTGGGTCGGAATACAATCAGATATTCGTTGATTTCGGGTTCGAGCGACAGCGACACCGGCTCCCAGCCCAGCGCGGCGAACGGATTGTTGTCGCCCTCCTCCTCGGGATGGGCCTCCTTGACCGCCGCCTTCTCGTCGCAATGCGCGTTGAGCTCGGCGATCAGTTCGTTGGAGCGCGTGTCGTCGAAAGCTCCCCCCTCGCGCGAGACGGTCACGAGATCGGCCAGCACGTCGGCCGCGCGCAGCATCGTCTTCATCACCGCGTTCGCGGGAGCCAGCGCGCCGTTGCGGATCTTGTCGAGAGTGGTCTCGAACACATGCGCGAACTTGACCAGCCGGTCGAGCTTGAAGGCGCCCGCGCCGCCCTTGATCGAGTGCACCGCGCGGAACACGGCGTTGACGGTTTCGTCGTCGACCGAGCCCTCCTGCATCGCCAGGAGTCCGGTCTCGAGTTCGCCCAGTTGCTCCTCGCATTCCTGGAAGAACGTAACTTTGATCGCCTGCATCGGATCCATGACGGCCCCCGGGGGATGGCTTTACGCGGCCACGCGACGGATGACGTCGACGAGCTTGACCGGATCGAACGGCTTGACGATCCAGCCCGTCGCGCCGGCCTTCTTGGCGCGCATCTTCTTGTCGGGATCGCTCTCGGTGGTCAGCACCAGGATCGGCACGACCCGAAAGCGGCCGATTTTTCGCGCGCCCTCGATGAAGCCGAAGCCGTCCATCTTCGGCATGTTGATGTCGGTGATGACCAGTTCCGGGTTTTCGCGATCGAGCACATCGAGTCCGTCGAGCCCGTCGACCGCCTGCACGACGTCGAAGCCCGCGCTCGTCAGCGCAAGCCGCAACATGTCGCGCATGGTGCGCGAATCATCGACGGTCAGTATTTTCATGCTCATGGGGCGATGACTCCAGTCAGGAACGTGTCCGGCTCCAGGCCGAGCAGGTTGAGGTCTTCTAGAAAGCGGGCGGAAGCGTTCGAAAGCGTCAGCGCATGGCCTTCCACTTTCCAACTGCGGGCGGCGGCCAGCAGCACCTGAAGGCATGAGGCGCCGAGCCGGCTCACCTTCGAGGCGTCCACCGCCACCGGCGCACCCGCCAGCTTGAGGAACGCCTCGGCCAGTTGCGCCGCCACCGGCATGTCGAGATATTCCGGCAGTTCGATCACGCGGGGAGCGGGCACGCGGGGCCTCCATGCAGGGCGGGTTGAATCGACGGGCTTGCGAAGATCGACACGGCGCCGCAATCGTCAGCCGCTGGGTCAGCGAAACAGGAAGGCTCCAGACAACAACACATCGAGCGATACGTCCTCACATGCTCGGCAACGCCGCCGTCGGCGAGCCGCGACAGAAAAGACGAGCGTCGTCGGGCTAAAAGAATCGGGAAAGACCGGGTCGGGCCGGCGGGGTCCAGCGGCATCATGCCTCCCGGCCCTGCCCCTCGGGGGCCTCGCCAGGCGGATCGCATGTCGTGAATAAATGACGCTAGTTAACAACGGCTGAAGTTCGGCGAAACGATTGGGAGAATGCCGATGTCGCAAAATTGCGAGGCGGCGCTTGCGGCCTACGCGCGGTTCGATTTCGCCGCCGCCGGCTACGAGCGGCGCGTCTACAGGCGTGGGCGGGGGCCGGCGGCGGCGCGCCGGTTTGAAGTTCAGGGTCGACCTTTGCCAGCACTAAAGCGCAACAGAATTCGCGACAGGCAAAATATGCTGTAATATGGCGCGCGGGTTGTTATTTTTCCAAACGGGGTTGCCGATGAGCGAAACCCGGAAGATCGCGGCGATCTTGGTTTCCGACATCGTCGGCTACAGCCGGCTGACGGGCGCGGACGAGGATCGCATTCTCGGTCGGCTCCGGGCGCTGCGCAGCGATCTCATCGACCCCACCATCGCCCTGCATCATGGCCGCGTCGTCAAGCGCACGGGCGACGGCGCGCTGGTCGAGTTCCGCAGCGTGGTCGACGCCGTGCGCTGCGCCATCGAAGTGCAGAACGGCATGATCGAGCGCAACGCGGGCTTGCCGCCGGAGCGCCGCATCGAGTTCCGGATCGGCATCCATCTGGGCGACGTCGTCGAGGAGGCCGACGGCGATCTGATGGGCGACGGCGTCAATATCGCCGCGCGGCTGGAGGGCATCGCGCAGGCCGGCGCGATCTGCCTCAGCGAAGACGCCTATAGGCAGGTTAGCGCGCGGCTCGACATGATCGTCGCCGATCTCGGCCCGACGCAATTGAAGAACATCGAAAGGCCGATCCGCGTCTATTCGTTGCAGGTGGGCACGCCGGCGCTGCCGAAGCCCGCGACGCCGACGGCGAAAGACGTCCCGCCTAATAGGCGGGCGGGGATGGCGCTGGCGGCGGTGATCGTCGCGCTGCTGGTAGCGGCGGGCGGCGGTATGTGGCGCTGGCGGGCCGAGCCGTCGCGCCTGGGCGTGGCGAGCGCGCCGGCTATCGCCGTGCTGCCGTTCGACAATCTCGGCGGCGACGCCGAGGCCGCCCGCCTCGCCGACGGCATGACCGAGGACGTCATCACCGATCTCGGGCATTTCAGGGATTTCATGGTCATCGGCCGCAACTCGGTGATGCCCTACAAGGGCAAACCGGTTGACGCCCGCCAGGTCGCGAAGGATTTGAACGTCAGCTTCGTGTTGACGGGCACGGTCCAGCACCGCGCCGACCGGTTGCGTGTGACGACGCAACTGCTCAATGCAACGACGGGCGCCGAGATCTGGTCGCAGCGCTGGGATCGACCGGGCGAGGACCTGTTCGCCGTTCAGGCGGAGGTGGCGGAGAGTGTCGCGAAAGCGCTCGCCGGCAACAACGGCTCCAACAACGGCCCGATCAAATCAAGTCTGTTGGCGGAAGCGCACCAGCGTCCCCCGGCCAATCTTTCAGCTTACCATCTGCTCTTGCTGGCGCGCGAACAACCGCAAGCGCACACGAAAGAAACGCGCGCAAAGGCATGGGAATATGTCGAAAAAGCGATCTCGCTCGATCCGAACTTGGCCAGCGCCTACTCCGTCCGAGGATGGCTAACATTCAAGAAAGACACGCCTTGGGAGACTCGAGGCAAGGAGTTTGAAGCCGATATGCGCCACGCGCTCGCTCTCGATCCCGCCCTCCCTGTCGATAGCGAATTAATTTGTCCGGTTTTGGTAGCACATCAAATGTCCGC
>JANYIH010000124.1 GCA_025358745.1 Hyphomicrobiales bacterium
GTTGGTCACCTGCTGCTCGACGATCATCTTGTGCTTCGCGTCGACCGCGACCTGAACGTTGTAGCCGACGGCGACGCGCGTGTGCGCCGCCATGGCGCGGCTGTCGGGATCGGTCAGCGATATCTGGTCTTCGCCCGTGCGTTCGAGATTCTTCAGCATGACGTCGTATTTGCTGCGCTTCTTGCTCAAGGCCTCGATCTTCTCAGCGAGATTCTTCACCCGCGCGCCGCCCGTCGCCAGTTCCGCGGCGTCGCCCTCGTCGAGCCGTGCGAGGTAATCCGCCAGCCGCTCGTCGGCCTGCTTGATGAATGTCTCCAGCGAATTGCGAGTAAAATTACGGTCTTTGTTGTTGACCGCCTTGATGCGCGTCCCATCGACCGCCAGCAGTTCGCGCCCGAACAGATCGAGTCGCTTGCATAGCAGCGTGAACTGGCGAAACACCGCCTTAAACGCCGCGCGATTGTCGGCGCGGAAATCGGCGATGGTCTTGAAGTCCGGCTTCAGCGTCCGCAACAGCCAGATGACCTCGATGTTACGATGGCATTCGGCTTCCAGCCGCCGGCTCGACCGCACGCGGTTGAGATAGCCGTAGATGTAAAGCTTCAGCAGATCGCCCGGCGCATAGCCCGGACGACCCGTCGCCTTTGGCTGAACACGAGCGAAACCTGCCTCGATGAGATCGAGACCATCGACGAAGGCGTCAATAAAACGGACGGGGTTGTCTGCGCCGACGTAGTCGTCCACCGCTTCGGGCAAAAGCAGAAGTTGGTCGCGTTCGAATCCGGAAATGTGCGCCATGCCCGATTCTACCGAGACATCGCCGCGAAAGGAATCCTACGTTCACGTTTTCCAACAAGTTTTCGCACGGTCTGCTTGAATTTTGGAGATTCGCCGCGCGGAATCGGGAAAACGTCCCGCTGTCGACGAGGATGTCCAGCGCAGCCTCCCGCCGACCGGAGGGCGACCCGACGGTCGCGGCAAAAATAGCGAATACCCTCAACTTCTGACTTGATCGCCTCAGAAATGACGTCTAAAAAACGTTGCATAAAAATGGAAACGCTCTCGGGACATATCACGCTGAAGGCGCTCGCGCGCGAAGCGGGAGTCAGCGTCGCGACCTTGGATCGCGTGCTGCATGGCCGAAGCGGCGTGCGGGAAGACACGGCGCGCCGTGTCCGCGAAGCGATCGAAAGGCATCAGGCCCTGGGTCCGAACTCTTCTGCATCGGCGCGAGGGCGGGCGGCGAAATTTGTCTTCGTGATGCCGAAGGGCGACAATGTTTTCATGCGCATGATCGTCGACAGCGTGATGGAAATGTCGAACTGGCTCGCCGCGCGTCGCGTCAGGGTCGAAAGCGTCAGTGCTGATATTCTCAATCCGCGCGCTCTGGCGGAAACGCTCGAAGCTTTGGTCGGACACTATGACGGCGTCGCGGTTGTGGCGCTCGATCACCAGAGCGTGCGTGCGGCGATCGACGATCTCGTCGCCAGCGGCGTGCATGTGGTGACGCTCGTGTCCGACGTGCCGGGATCGGCGCGCAAGCATTATGTCGGGATCGACAATGTCGCGGCGGGGCGCACGGCGGCGTCGCTACTCGGCCGCCTGAACGGGGCGCGCCCCGGCAAGGTCGCTGTCATCGCGGGTTCGCAGTCGCTGCGCGACCATGCCGAGCGAATTTTCGGCTTCAATCAGGTCATGAGCCTCGAACACAAGCATTTGACCCCGCTGGCGCCTCTTGAGGGATACGATCAAGATGATGTAAATGAGGGCCTCGTTGCGAGGCTGATTGAAAAACATCATGATCTCGTCGGGGTTTACAACGTGGGCGCGGGCGTCGAGGGGGTGATCAAGGCGGTCACGGATTCGGGCCGGGGCGAGGCTCTCATTTTCATCGCCCACGATCTCACCGTTTCCACGCGCCGGGCGCTGCTGCGCGGCGTGGTCGACGCGGTGGTGTCGCAGGACGCCGGACACGAGGCGCGCTCGGCGATTCGGATTCTGATGGCGATGGCGCGCGACGAGCGGTGGCTCGCCGAGCAGGAAAAGATAAGAATCGACATCGTGATGAGGGACAACCTCCCATGATGCGCAAAGGCTTCGCACAGAGCCGGCGCTCGCCGGATGCGAAGATGGCAGCGCGATTTCGCGTTGCGGGAATGTCGCCGCGGTTGCAGTCAGGCAGACTTGATGGCAACACTCGCGACAACAATCGGCGTCGCAGGCTCGGCGGCGTCTGTAATTTCATATCGGCTTAGAGCGGCCACGGGAGGAGGAAGCAAATGAAGTCCATCAAAACTCTTTTGGCGGGAGCGGCGCTATCGGCTCTGGCCGGCGCATTGACGGTCGGCGTGTCGACGGCGCCTGCGGAAGCGGCGGGCAAGAAGATCGCCGTGTCCTGGAAGACCTTCCAGGAGGAGCGTTGGAAGACCGACGAGAAGGCGATCAAGGCTGTGGTCGAAGCCGCCGGCGACACCTACATCTCCGCCGACGCGCAAGGTTCGGCCAGCAAGCAGGCTTCGGATATCGAGGGGCTTATCACCCAGAAGGTCGACGTGATCCTCGTCGTCGCCTATGATTCCGACGCGATCCTGCCCTCGATCAAGAAGATCAACGACGCCGGCCTCAAGGCGATCGCCTATGACGTGCAGTTCGAAGATCCGAACGCGCTCTACATCACCTTCGACAACATCGGCGTCGGCCGTTTGATGGCCAAGGAGATCGTCAAGGCCAAGCCCGCTGGCAACTACGCCTTCATCAAGGGCGACAAGGGCGATCCGAACGCGACCTTCCTGTTCTCCGGCATCACCGAAGTGCTGAAGGACGGCATGGATTCCGGCAAGATCAAGAATGTGTGCGAGACCTTCACCGATGGTTGGAAGCCCGACAACGCCCAGAAGGAAATGGAGCAGTGCCTGACCAAGCAGAAGAACAAGGTCGACGCTGTCGTGTCCGAGAATGACGGCATGGCCTCGGGCGTAGTGGCGGCGCTGAAGGCGCAAGGGTTGGCGGGCTCGGTGCCCGTCTCCGGCCAGGACGGCGATCTGGCGGCGATCAACCGCGTCGCGCTCGGCACGCAAACCGTGTCGATCTGGAAAGACTCGCGCGCGCTCGGCAAGGCGGCGGCGGAAGCGGCGGTGGCGCTGGCCGACGGCAAGGCCGTCGCGTCGATCCCAGGCGTCGCCAAATTCAACAAGGGTAAGAAGGGCGTCGAAATGAACGCCATCCTGCTCGCGCCGACGCCGATCACCAGGGATACGCTCAACCTGGTCATCGACGCCGGCTGGATCACCAAGGACAAGGCCTGCGCCGGCGTGAAGGCGGGCTCGGTCAAGTCCTGCGGCTGATCGTCAATCGGGGCTGGGCGACGACGCCCGGCCCTTTCCAAACTAGGCCCGGACTGCGTCGCGGTCGCGGAAGCAAACAAGGGTTGGAGAGCGCGATGTCGGCAGCGCCCGAGGCGAGCACGGCGCATCTGGTGGCGGTCGAAAGCCCGTCCAAGCGCTTTTTTCGGGCGACCGAGATCGACACCCGCCTGCTCGGCATGGTCGGCGCGCTGATCCTCATCTGGGTCGGCATGGATCTCATCGGCGTTTGGAAAGACCAGGGCTTCACGCTCAACCCCTTGGCGATCTGGGACAACCACTCGTTCCTCACGCCGCGCAATCTATGGAATCTGCTGGTGCAGACCTCGGCCATCGCCGTGATGAGCACCGGCATGGTGCTCATCATCGTCATGCGCCACATCGACCTCTCGGTCGGGTCAATGCTGAGCTTCATCGGCGTCATCACCGGCGTGGCGCAAGTCTATTGGCTATCGCCATGGCTCGGCTCGGAAAGTCCCGTCATCTGGATCGTCGGTATCCTCGTCGCGCTGGGCGCCGGCGCGCTGCTCGGCGCTTTCAACGGCTTTCTCGTCGCATACGCCGGCATCCCCTCGTTCATCGTCACGCTCGGCGGGCTTATCGTCTACAGCGGCGCGGCATGGTGGGTGATCCGTGGCGAGACGGTCGCGCCGATGGACGCCAATTTCGAACTGATCGGCGGCACGCCCTCGGGAGCATGGATTGGCGGAAAGGCGAGCTGGGCGCTCGCGGCGTTCATTTGTCTTGCGATTGTTGTCGGCATTTTCACCAATCGTTCGGCGCGCGCGCGCTTCAAATTTCCGCAGCGGCCGATCTGGGCGGAGGTTTTTCTGCTCGTCGTCGGCTGCGCGGTCGCGCTCGGAACGGCGTGGGTGGTCAACGCCTATCCCTGGCCGGCGAAGGTCGCCGAAGCCTATGCCGCCGAACACAAGATCCCAATTCCACCGGACGGCGCCGACGGCCTCGGTCTCGCGCATGGCTTTGCGATTCCAATGCTGATCGCCTTGGCCGTTGGCGTCATCATGACCTTCATGGCCACGCGCACGCGCTTTGGCCGCTATGTCTACGCCATCGGCGGCAACCCGGAAGCGGCCGAACTGGCGGGCGTCAACACGCGGTTCATCACGCTCCTGATGTTCATGACGATGGGGATTTTGACCGCCGTTTCCGCCTGCATAACTTCCGCTCGCCTCGATGCGGCCACCAATTCGCTCGGGCAGACCAACGAGCTCTACGTGATCGCGGCGACCGTGATCGGCGGCACGTCGCTGGCCGGCGGCGTCGGCACCATCTACGGCGCCATGCTGGGCGCGCTGGTGATGCAGTCGTTGCAGTCCGGCATGACGCTCTTGAATTTCGACAGCGCGGTGAAGGACGTCATCGTTGGCTCCGTGCTGGTCTTCGCCGTCTGGGTCGACCAGATCTATCGCCGCCGCCAGGCTTGAGGCTCTGCCGATGGACGCCGCAAAACCCCTTCCGCTCGTCGAGATGAAAGACGTCTCGATCGCCTTCGGCGGCATCAAGGCCGTCGATCACGCCTCGATCGATCTTTATCCCGGCGAGGTCGTCGGGTTGCTTGGCCACAACGGCGCGGGCAAATCGACGCTGATCAAAGTCCTGTCGGGCGCCTACAAGCGCGATGGCGGGACCATCCTCATCAATGGCGAAGAAGCGCACATCGGCAATCCGCGCGACGCGAAGCGATACGGGATCGAGACGATCTACCAGACGCTGGCGCTCGCCGACAATGTCGACGCCGCCGCCAATCTGTTCCTGGGGCGCGAATTGCGAACGCGCTGGGGCACGCTCGACGATGTCGCGATGGAGGCGCAGGCGCGGCGCGTGATGGGCCGGCTCAACCCCAATTTCCGCCGCTTCAAGGACCCCGTGAAATCGCTGTCGGGCGGGCAACGCCAGTCGGTGGCGATCGCACGCGCGATCCACTTCAACGCCCGCATCCTCATCATGGACGAGCCGACCGCCGCGCTCGGACCGCAGGAGACCAAACAGGTCGGCGATCTCATTAAGCAATTGAAGGCCGAAGGCATCGGCATCTTCCTCATCAGCCACGACATCCACGACGTGTTCGATCTCGCCGACCGCGTGGCGGTGATGAAGAACGGGCAGGTGGTCGGCAGCGGGCCGGTGACGGCGATGACCAAGGACGAGGTGCTCGGCATGATCATCCTGGGCAAATGCCCGCCCGGCGCCACGCCGGGACCGGGGGCGATGGCGGCCTGATAGACGCCGCGCTATGATGGCGGCATGACCCAGTCTCACCGTCCCGTCGGCCCCGGCGATCACGTTTTTCTCGTCGATGGCTCGTCCTTCGTCTTTCGCGCCTATTTCCAGTCGATCCGGCAGGATCAGAAATACAATTACCGCTCCGACCGCCTGCCCGTCGGCGCGGTGCGCCTGTTTGCGACCAAAGTGCTGCAATTCCTGCGCGACGGCGCGGCGGGCATCACGCCGACGCATATCGCGATCATCTTCGACAAATCGGAGAACTCGTTCCGCCGCGAACTCTATCCCGCCTACAAGGCGCACCGGCCTGATCCGCCCGAAGACCTCGTGCCGCAATTCCCGCTGATGCGCGCCACCGTGCGCGCCTTCGGGCTGACGCCGATTGAGCAGGACAGATACGAGGCCGACGACCTGATCGCGACCTATGCGAGGATTGCGCGCGAGCGCGGCGCGGACGTGCTGATCGTTTCCGCCGACAAGGATCTGATGCAACTGATCGAACCCGGCGTCGCCATGTTCGACCCGGCCTCCGGCACGGGCGACAACCGGCGCGAGGAGCGGCGCATCGGCGTGGCCGAAGTGATCGACTATTTCGGCGTCGCGCCGGAAAAGGTCGTCGACGTGCAGGCGCTCGCCGGCGATTCCACCGACAACGTGCCGGGCGCGCCCGGGATCGGGGTGAAAACGGCGGCGCAGCTCATCACCGAATATGGCTCGCTCGACGCGCTGCTCGCGCGCGCCGGCGAGATCAAACAACCCAAGCGGCGCGAGACCCTGACCAGGCCCGAGACGGTCGAACTGATCCGCGTCTCCAGGCAGCTTGTGACGCTGGTGCGCGACGTCGAGCTGGAAACGCCGCTGGATTCGCTGGGATTGCCCAAGCTCGAAGGCGAGAAGCTGGTCGCGTTCCTGAAGGCGATGGAGTTCACCACCATCACGCGCCGCGTCGGCGAGATTTGCGGCGTGGATTCGAACGTCGTCGAGCCCGATCCCGCCTTCGTCGGCCCCGCCGGCTGGCGCGGCCGCAACGGCGAAGCGGCGCCGCCGCCCGCCGAGGCGGCGCCGGTCGAGGCCGCGCCCGCCGCGAAGATCGACGAGGCGCCGGCGCCGAAAACACTGGCGAGCGCGCGCGCGGCGGCGGCGCGGGGCGCAAGTTTCGATGTCGCGAAATATCCGGCGGTGCGCACGCTGGGCGATCTCGACGCCTGGATCGCGCGCGCGTTCGAGGCCGGAATCGTCGCCTTCGATACGGAGACGAATTCGCTCGATCCGATCCAGGCGGAACTCGTCGGCGCCTCGCTGGCGGTCGCGCCCGGCGAGGCTTGCTATATCCCGATCAACCATGCGCAGCGCGAAGGTTTGTTTGGCGACGGGTTGTTGCCGGATCAACTCAGCGAGCAGGAGGTCGTCGCGCGGCTGAAGCCGCTGCTCGAAGCGCGGCATGTGTTGAAGGTCGGGCAGAACGTCAAGTTCGACTGGCACATCTTCAAACAACGCGGTGTCGAGGTCGCGCCCTACGACGACACGATGCTGATGTCCTACGTGCTGGATTCGGGCGTGCATAACGAAGGCCACGGCATGGACGGCCTCAGCGAGCGCTGGCTTGGGCATAAGCCGATCGCATTTGCGGAGGTCGCGGGGTCCGGCCGTAATTTTATCGGCTTTGCGCGGGTGGATATTGACAAGGCGACCGCCTACGCCGCCGAGGACGCCGACGTCACGCTGCGGCTGTGGCGGGTGTTGAAGCCGCGGCTGGTCGCGGAAGGGTTGACGACGGTGTACGAGACGCTGGAGCGGCCCCTTGTGGCGACGCTGGCGCGCATGGAGGCGCGCGGGGTCTCGATCGACCGCAACATTCTCTCGCGCCTGTCAGGCGAATTCGCGCAAGGGATGGCGCGGATCGAGGCGGAGATTCAAACCCTCGTCGGCGGCCCGCTTAATCTCGGCTCGCCCAAACAGATCAGCGACGTGCTGTTTGGCCAGATGGGACTGCCGGGGGGCAAGAAAACGCCGACCGGGGCATGGTCGACCAACGCCAGCGTGCTGGAGGATCTGGCGGAGGAAGGCCACCCGTTGCCGCGAAAGATTCTCGACTGGCGGCAATTGTCGAAATTGAAATCGACCTACACCGATGCGCTGCCGGGCTATGTCAACCCGACCACCCACCGCGTGCATACGAGTTTCGCGCTGGCCTCGACGACAACGGGCAGGCTGTCGTCGTCGGAGCCCAATTTGCAGAACATTCCGATTCGTAACGAAGAGGGGCGGCGCATTCGCCGCGCCTTCGTTTCGGCTGCGGGCTGCAAACTGATCTCGGCCGATTACAGCCAGATCGAACTCCGGTTGCTCGCCCATATCGCCGATCTGCCGTCGCTGCGGCAAGCCTTCGCCGACGGGCTCGACATTCACGCCATGACGGCCTCGGAAATGTTCGGCGTGCCGATCGAGGGGATGCCGAGCGAAGTGAGGCGACGCGCCAAAGCGATCAACTTCGGCATCATCTACGGCATCTCCGCGTTCGGCCTGGCCAACCAGCTTGGCATTTCACGCGAGGAGGCGGGGGCCTACATCCGCAAATATTTCGAGCGCTTCCCCGGCATCCGCGATTATATGGAAGCGACCAAGAAGCGCGCGCGGGCGGACGGCTATGTCACAACCATCTTCGGCCGCAAATGCCATTTCCCGCGCATCAACGCCTCCAACCCGTCCGAGCGCGCCTTCAACGAACGCGCCGCGATCAACGCGCCGATCCAGGGCTCGGCCGCCGACATCATCCGCCGCGCGATGACGCGAATGGATGCGGAACTGGCGAGGGCGAAGTTAAGCGCGCGCATGTTGTTGCAGGTGCATGACGAACTGGTGTTCGAGGCGCCGGACGGCGAGATCGAGGCGACGATCGCGCTGGTGGCGAAGGTGATGTCGCAGGCGCCGGCGCCGGCGCTGAAGCTCGACGTGCCGCTGCTGGTCGACGCGCGCGCCGCCGCCAACTGGGACGAGGCGCATTAGAGCCTACTCGACGCTGCGCAAGCGGCCGGCCACCGCGCCGGCGGCGACCGTGACGACCGCGCTGGCGAGAAACAAGGCGGGATAGCCGAACGCGGCGATCAAAAGGCCCGCCATGGTTGGCGCGACGAATTGCGCCGTCGCGCCGGCCATCACCAGCAAAGCAAGATCGCGCCCCGCCGTGTGCGGATCGGGCAGCACGCGCGACATCAGCGTCAGGTCGATGGCGGCGTAGCCCCCCATCGCGAGGCCGCCGAGGCCGGCGAAAACGAGCATGGCGGTCCAGCTCGGCGACAGCGCCGGCGCGAGCATCGCCAGCGACATCAGCACCGCATAACCCTGCGCGAAGATGCGGCGCCGCGACGTGTGCTCGGCGAGTCGATGGCCGGCGAAGATGGCCGCGAGCGTCGCCGCCGTGCGCACGGCGCCGAGCAGACCGGTCGCGCCGCGGGCGTCATGACCTGGCAGCGCCGTTTCGCCGATATAGTCGCGCAGGATGTAGAGCAGATAGTTGTTGATCGCGAATTGCGCGGAGAACATCAGCAGGCGGAACGTCCAGGCCAGCGCGAAATCGTGACCGCCGAAGCTCGCCAGCGCGGCCAGCCGCAATCGGCCCGGCGCGGCGCGCGGCGGTCTTGCGGCGTCGAACGGCCCTTCCGGCGCGAACGCGAGAAACAGGACCGTCGTCAGTCCGAGGCCGCCGTAGAGGACGAAGTAGCCCAGGCTCGGGGGCAGCTGCGCGGCGAGATTGACGCCCAGGAGGCTGCCGATCGGGCCGGCGATGGCGAACATGAAGGAAGCGCGCGCGCGCAGCCGCTCGGGCACGCGGTCCGGCGATATCGCGAGCAGCGCGGCCTGAAAGCCGTTCAGCGTGAACCAGAGCGCGCCGAACCACAACGCCACGCCGCCGACCGTTCCTTGCTGCGACAGCAGCGCGGCGAACACGAGCGAAAGCGCGGCCATGGCGGCCAGCCACGGCGCGCGGCGGCCGAAACGGCCGGTCGTGGCGTCCGAAGCGGCGCCGATGACGATGAGGCCGGCGACGCCCGTGGCGGCGCCGATCACCGTCAGCCACGCCATATCGGCGACCTTGGCGGAGGGCGCGATCAATTCGATCCGGTCCGGCGCGTAGATCGCCTGCACGCCCTGGAAGCAGGCGTAGAGGCCGATCGCGGTCGGCAACAGGAAGGCGAGGGCGCGTTCGGGGGAGGAGGCCACGCGCGTCTGTTACGGCGCCCGGGGCGGTTCGTCACTCGCTTTGCCGGAATGGCGACGCCGCTTATTTGAACCGCGCCGCGGGGCGGTGTACACGGGCGGCGCCTTTGTCGTCACGGAGCCGTTTCATGCCGAATTTCGACCGCCTGCGCGCGCCCGCGCTCGTTCTGGCGCTGTCGCTGTCGCTGGCTTCCTGCGGCGTCAACACCATTCCGACGCTGGAAGAGAGCGCGAAGGCGCGCTGGTCGGATGTCGAGAATCAATATCAGCGCCGCGCCGACCTGATCCCGAATCTGGTGGCGACGGTACAGGGCTACGCCAAGCAGGAAAAGGACGTGCTGGTCGCGGTGACGGAAGCGCGCGCCAAGGCGACCTCGATCCATATCGACGCCAACGACCTCACCGACCCCGCCAAGGTCAAAGCGGTGCAGGACGCGCAGAACGCCTTGAGCGGCGCGCTGGGAAGGCTGTTGGCGGTGAGCGAGAACTACCCCGACCTCAAGTCGAACGCGAATTTCCTCAGCCTGCAAAGCCAGCTCGAAGGCACCGAGAACAGAATCGCGGTGGCGCGGCGCGACTATATCGGCGCGGTGCAGGCTTATAATACGGAATTGCGCACCTTTCCCGGCGTGATCTGGGCATCGACCTTCTATTCCCGCAACAAGCCGATGGCCGAGTTCACCGCGACGCCGGAATCGCAGGTCGCGCCGAAGGTGAAGTTCTGATCCGGCGGGCGGCTCCGCGCGCGCTCGCCGTCGCGCTGATCTGGCTGGCCTGCGTCGCCGCCGTCTGGGCGGCGACCGCGTTCCCCGCGCTCACCGGCCGGGTGGTCGACGACGCGCACATCCTTTCGCCCGCAACCAAGGCCAGCCTGGAGAGCCAGCTCGCCGATCTCGAACGGAAATCGACCATCCAGCTTGTGGTCGCGACGATCCCCTCGCTCGCCGGCCAGGATGTCGAGACCTACGCCAACACGCTGTTTCGGCATTGGAATCTTGGGCAGGCGCAGAAGAATAACGGCGTGCTGTTCGTCATTGCGCCGAGCGACCACAAGATGCGGATCGAGGTCGGCTACGGGCTGGAAGGGACGCTGACGGACGCCACCTCGAAGCTCATCATCGCCAACGCCGCCGCGCCGCGCTTCAAGAAAGGCGACTACGACGGCGGCGTCTCGCGCGCCGTTGAGGATATCATAACGGCGCTGACGGTGGACGCCTCCGAGTGGAAGCCGCAGATGAAGTCGGAGAGCGCGCCGCCGCTCGACATCGGCAATTATGCGACAGTGGTGATCTTCCTATTCATAATGTTCATGATCTGGCACATAAGCCGACGCGGGCGGCGCACCGGCGGGGCGTGGGTCGTGCCGATCAACATGGGGGGCGGATCGTCGGGAGGTTGGTCCTCGGGCGGCTCGGACAGCGGCTTTTCCGGCGGCGGCGGTTCCTCGGGCGGCGGCGGGGCCTCGGGAGACTGGTGATGCGGATCGACCCGAACGCTGCGCCCGAGATCGAGGCCGCCTTCGCCGCCGCGCAGGCGCGAACGCGAGCCTCGCTCTGTTGCGTCGTGGCGGAGAGTTCGGCCGATTACGCGCTCGCGCCGGCGCTCGGCGTCGCCGCGCTCGCCCTGGCGACGCCCTGGCCGCTATTGGTCTTCACCGCGCTTTCGCCGGGCAAGGTCTTTGTCATCCAGCTTGCCGTGTTCGCGCTCGGGCTGGGCCTGCTCAGCCTGACCTCGGTCCGCGCCGCGCTCGCCACCCGCACGCATCGGCGCTCCGCCTGTTATCGCGCCGCGATCGTGCAATTCGCACAGCGCGGCCTCGACCGCGGCGAGGAGCGCAACGGCGTGTTGCTCTATGTTTCGCTGACCGAGCGGTACGCGCGCATCGTCGCGGACGCGGGGCTCGACGCGCATATTCCGCATGCGGTATGGCGAGGGCTGATCGCCGAACTCGGCGCCGCGCTGCGCGCGGGCGACGCGAAAGGCGCGCTACAGGGCGCCGCCGCGCGCATGGGCGAACTGTTGGCCCCGGGTTTCCCCAGGGTTGCGGGCGAAGAGGCGCCGCATTCCAAGCGTTTTCATATGATGTAACCACCGGGGCGCTTGAGCGTTTGGCCAAATGGCTTTAACCATGCCGGCAATGCGGCCCGTTCGGCCCACCCCTTCAGCGAGTTCGCCCCGCATGCTGCAAACGCTCCGAACTGCTTTCGTGATCGCGTCGCTCTTCGCCGGCCTGGGCGCGGCGAAGGCCGCCGAGCCTTATCTCGTCGCCGACGCCCAGACGGGCGAAGTGCTGATGCAGAACGACGCCTCCGAGCCGTGGTTTCCCGCCTCCACCACAAAGCTGATGACCGTTTATGTCGCGCTGAACGCGGTGCACGACGGCCGATTGACGATGGATACGCCTTTGCGCGTCTCGGCGCGGGCGTTTCGCGCGCCGCCGTCGAAAATGGGTTTCCGGCCGGGCACGCTCGTCACGCTCGACAACGCCCTGAAGATGCTGATGGTGAAATCGCCCAACGACACCGCCGTGACGGTCGCCGAAGGCGTTTCCGGTTCCGTCGAGGCGTTCGCGACCGAGATGAACGCGACG
Organism: Hyphomicrobiales bacterium; assembly: GCA_025358745.1. Taxonomy (GTDB): domain Bacteria; phylum Pseudomonadota; class Alphaproteobacteria; order Rhizobiales; family Beijerinckiaceae; genus Roseiarcus. The sequence continues at coordinate 12,415 of JANYIH010000124.1, forward strand.
GCGAAGAAGCTTGGGATGCGCGAATCGCATTTCGTCAATCCGAACGGACTTCACAGCGAGGATCATTATTCCTCGGCGCGCGACATGGCGATCCTGGCGCGCGCCCTGTTGAAGGATTTTCCCGAGGAAACGGGGCTGTACAGCATCGGCGCGCTGCAACTCGGCAACAAGATCATCCGCAATCACAATGGGCTGATCGGACGCTATCCCGGCGCCGACGGCATGAAGACCGGCTTCACCTGTCCCGCCGGCTGGAACGTCGTCGCCACCGCCGAGCGGCAGGGACGACGGCTGATCGTGGTCGTGTTCGGCTCGCCTTCGCCGCGCATGCGCACCAACGAGGCGGCGATGCTGTTCGATCGCGGCTTCGCCATGAGCGGGACCGGGCAGACACTCGACGCCCTGGCGGCCTCCGCCGTGACCGAGCCGCCGAATATGCGCGACGCGATCTGTCGCGGCCACGGCAGAGCGGCGATGCTGGCGATGCAGGAGGATTTCGTCGCCTCGGCTGTGGCGGGAAGTTCGGCCGCCTTTGTGACCGGCCGCGGCGGCATGCCGATGGTGACCTCGGCGATGGAGGCGCCGCCCGCGGCCGGCGCGATCGCCGACGAGAAAGTCTCATTCGAGCCGACACCCGTGTTCATCGGCCCCAAGCCCGGCTGGACCGGCCCGATCATGGCCGCGCGCGATGAAGCCGCGGACGCGGAGGCTTCGCCTGTCAGCGCCTATTCCGCGCAAAAGGACGCCAAGTCCGCAGAGGCGGAAGGAGCCAAGGCGGTGTTGAAAAGCGTGGTCAAGACGCCGGTCAGGCTCAGGGGCGGGCATCTCACGCCGCAGGCGCAGGCGCGCAAGTCGGCGGCCTCGAAGCGGGTGGCGACGCGAAAGACGCAGCGGCCATAAATCGTCAAAACCGGTCACGCGAGCGTTACGTGCGCCTCAATTTCGACGCAATTGCGTCAACCGAGCGCCCTATGGATCGGCGAAAAAGAGGTTGAGCCGCGAAGCAAGTGGTTCGCCAAGTGTCCGGTGTATTTGCCCCCCAGCTCCCGGACTAGGGCGAACCCGAGTAAGCCACGCAGGCCGGCGGATCGACGGGCCCCCTCCCAGTCGGTCCGCCTTTTTTTATGCCTCGACGCCGCGCCTTGAAAGGCGAGAGCGGACGCGCGATATGAGCGCCGCGAGCGGCCCGCGCGCCGCATTTTTTCATGCCAGATCCAAGAGGGTTCCTTTGACGACCGATTCCGCCCCGACGGCAGAGGCCGCCAACGCGAAGACGCAGAGCTTTGAAGCCGATGTTTCGCGGCTGCTGCACCTCATGGTGCATTCCGTTTATTCCGAGCGCGACATTTTCGTGCGCGAACTTGTCTCCAACGCGGCGGACGCGTGCGAGAAGCTGCGCTACGAGTCGATCGCGCGGCCCGAATTGGTGGCGGACGGCGAGGCTTTCGCCATTCGCATCGCCATCGATCCCGAGGCCAAGACGCTGACCTTCGCCGACAATGGCGTCGGCATGAGCCGCGAGGATCTCGTCGACGCGCTCGGCACCATCGCCCGCTCCGGCACCAAGGCCTTTCTCGACAAGCTCGCCGCCGACGGGCCGGAAAAGGCCGAGGCCGGCAATCTGATCGGCCAGTTCGGCATCGGATTCTATTCCTCGTTCATGGTCGCCGACGAAGTGACCGTCGACACCCGCCGCGCCGGTTCGGACCAGGCCTGGCGCTGGACCTCGGACGGCAAGGGCGCCTACACCATCGCCCCCCTCGGGCTGGAGGAGGCGCCGACGCGCGGCACGCGCGTGACGTTGAAGCTCAACGAGGCGTCCAAGGAATACGCCGAGCGCTACAAGCTCGAACGCATCGTCAAAGAGCACTCCGGCGCAGTCGCCGTGCCGATCGACATCGTGGAAAAGCCGGGCGAGGAGCCTAAGCGTCTGACCGACGGCGCAGCAATCTGGGCGAAGTCGAAGTCCGAGGTCAAGGAAGAAGAATACACCGAATTCTACCGCTCGCTGGCGGGCCAATACGACGAGCCGGCGCTGACCGCGCATTGGCGCGCGGAAGGCCGGCATGAATATACCGTGCTCGCCTTTGTGCCGGGCTCGCGCCCCTTCGACCTGTTCGATCCGCAGCGCAAGGCCAAGGCCAAGCTTTACGTGCGGCGCGTGCTGATCACGGCGGACGCCGATCTGCTGCCGGGTTGGCTGCGCTTCGTGCGGCTCGTGGTGGACAGCGCCGATCTGCCGCTCAACGTGTCGCGCGAGATGATCCAGGAAAGCGCTGTCTTCACCGCGATCCGCAAAGGCGTCGCCAACCGGATCGTGCAGGAGTTGACCAAGCTCGCCGACGCGGACGCGGAGAAATTCGCCAAGGTGTGGGAGAATTTCGGCCCCGTCATCAAGGAGGGGCTTTACGAGGACGCCGAGCGGCGCGACGCTCTGTACAAGCTGGCCCGGTTCGCGACGACGAAACACGCCGACGGCGGACGCAAGCTGGAAGACTACGTCAAGGATCTGCGCGAGAACCAGACAGCGATCTTCTACCTCACCGGCGACGACGCCAAGCGGCTCGCCGCCAGTCCGCAACTCGAAGGCTTTCGCGCCCGCGGCGTCGAAGTCCTGCTGCTGGCCGATCCGGTCGACGCCTTCTGGGTCTCGACGGCGGCGGGCTACGACGGCAAGCCGTTCAAGTCGATCAGCCAGGGCGCGGCGGACATCAAGTCGATCGCGCTGGTCGAGGGCGCCTCCGCGCCGGCCGAGGCGAGCGCCGAGGTCGCCACCTTGCTCGCGCATTTCAAACAGACGCTGGAAGGCGAAATCGAGGACGCGCGCGCGTCCGACCGGCTGACCGACAGCGTCGCCTGCCTTGTCGCGCCGGAATTCGGGCCCGACCGGCAGCTCGAAAAGATGCTCGCCGCGCATGGGCGGTTGCAGGATCGCGTCAAGCCGGTGCTGGAGGTCAACGCCACCCATCCGTTGACGGCGGCGCTGGCGAAGCGCTTCGCGGCGGGCAAGGATCGCGATCTGGTCGACGACGCGGCGTGGCTGCTGCTCGACGAAGCGCGTCTGGTCGATGGCGAGACGCTGAAGGACCCGACGGGCTTCGCGGCGCGGCTGCGCCGGGTGATGGAGCGGGCGCTGGGGTGAACCTGTTTTGGCCGGGCGAGAGCCGGCCAAACGGGCTGCGGCGCATTTTCAGAGGCTTGCCGAGATTTGCGCGGCTTGCGTCGCGCGCTTGGCGGACTTCCTGCGCGGGGCGGGTTTAGTGCTCTTTTGCGGCGCACGGACAGCGAACAATTCCGCGCGCGCGGCTTCCTCGCTCGCGCGCCAATGTTCGGCGTCGCGGCCGAACGGGCGCCCTTCGTTTTCCCACAGCGCATAGGCGCGCGAGCGAATCTGCTCTTCGAATCCGGCGATTTGGGCGACATTGCTCATTTCATGCTCCTCGATGGCGCGGGCCTGGCGCGGCCGGCGTCTTGCGTTCGGGCGAGGCTGCGCGGGGGAGTAGCGCGCCGCGCCGGGGTCGGTGTCTCGACCCGGTTCCCGGTTTCAATCACCTCATGGTTAACAAATGGTAACCGACCGCTTCGCCTTGCGCCGGCCGGCCTTGCCGAGCGCCTTGGTCTGGGCCTATAGGCTCAGTTAACGGGGACCCGGTCGCGGGGCGGCGGGCGCCTCTGAAGCGGGAAAATGGATGCGCGCGCCGGGCGGACCCCGACTATTGCTTCGGCGGCTCCGCGAAGTCATGGCGGAGCCCGTAACGGCCCAGGCGCGTCTTGACCGCATTGTCGTGCTGATCGCCTCCAACATGGTGGCGGAGGTCTGCTCGCTCTATGTTTCGCGCGCCGACGGGCCGTTGGAACTGTTCGCCACCGAAGGCCTCAATCGCGAGGCGGTGCATCAGACGACGATGCGTCCCGGCGAGGGCCTCGTCGGCCTGATCGCCGCCACCGCCGAGGCGCTGGCGCTTTCCGACGCGCAGAACCACCCGGCGTTCTCCTACAAGCCCGAGACGGGCGAGGAGATCTATCAATCGTTCCTCGGCGTGCCGGTGCTGCGCGGCGGCGCGACGCTGGGCGTGCTGGTGGTGCAGAACCGCGCGCGGCGCACCTATTCGGAAGAGGAAATCGAGGCGCTGCAAACGACCGCGATGCTGCTCGCGGAGATGATCGCGTCGGGCGAATTGCAGGGGTTGGCCGGCCAGCCCTCCGCGGTGGCGGTGCGCAAGGCGGTGGCCCTGAAAGGCGCTCCGATCGCCGAGGGCCTGGGGCTGGGCCACGTCGTGCTGCACCAGCCGCGCGTCGTCGTGTCGAAGATCGTCGCCGACGACGTCGGCGCGGAGCTTGCCCGGCTCGAAACCGCCATCGAGGCGATGCGCGCGTCGGTTGACGAAATGATCGACCGCAGCGACGACGGCGCCGAGGGCGAGCACCGCGACGTGCTTGAGGCGTTCCGCATGATCGCGCACGATCGCGGCTGGCTGCGCCGGCTGCGCGAGGCGGTCACCAGCGGCCTGACGGCGGAAGCGGCGGTCGAGCGGGTGCAGAACGACGCGCGCGCCAAATTGCAGCGCCAGACCGACCCTTACCTGCGCGACCGGTTGCACGATCTCACCGACATCGCCAATCGGCTGCTGCACCAGTTGGCCGGCCAAAGCCTGGTGCTCAAGCCCGAGGAATTGCCCGACAACGCCATTCTCGTCGCCCGCTCGATGAGCCCGGCGGCGTTGCTCGACTACGATCGCTCGCGGCTGCGCGGCCTCGTGCTCGAAGAGGCGGGCGCGGCGAGCCATATCGCCATCGTCGCGCGCGCGCTCGGCGTGCCGGCTGTGAGCGACATCGCCAATATTTCCGACATCGTCGAGCAGGGCGACGCGCTGATCGTCGATGGCGTGACGGGCGAAGTGCATGTGCTGCCGCCGCCCGAAGTCCAGGCCGCCTATGCCGAGAAGGCGCGGTTGCGCGCGCGTAAGCAGGACCAATATCGCGCTCTGCGCGACACGCCGGCGACAACGCTCGACGGGGCGCCGATCGGCCTGCACATGAACGCCGGCCTGCTGATAGACATGCCGCATCTCAGCGAAACCGGCGCGCAGTCGATCGGGCTGTTCCGCACCGAATTGCAATTCATGCTGGCGTCGCGATTCCCCAGGCTCGATTCGCAGGAGACGCTCTACGCCGCCGTGCTCGACGCTGCGGGGGATAAGCCGGTCACTTTCCGCACGCTCGACATCGGCGGCGACAAGCGGCTGCCTTACATGACGTCGCACGAGGAGGAGAACCCCGCGCTCGGCTGGCGCGCCGTGCGGATCGGGCTCGACAAGCCCGCGCTGTTGCGCATCCAGATGCGCGCGATGCTGCGGGCGGCCGCGGGCCGGAAGCTGCGCCTGATGTTGCCGATGGTGGCGACGGTCGATGAATTTCGCCGGGGTCGGGGGTTGTTAGAGCGCGAAGTCGCCTTTCTCGCTCAGCTTGGCCGCATCCCGCCCGTGTCGATCCAGCTCGGCGCCATGCTGGAGGTGCCCTCGCTGCTGTGGCAGCTCGACGAGATCGCGCGCGCGGCGGATTTCCTGTCGGTCGGCTCGAACGACCTGATGCAATATCTCTATGCCGTGGATCGCGACAACAAGCGGGTGGCCGATCGGTTCGACACGATGTCGCCGGGGTTCCTGCGCGCCTTGAGGCGCATCGCGGAAGTGGGGGAGCGGGGGCTGACGCCGGTCGCGCTTTGCGGCGAAATCGGCGGCCGGCCGCTGGAGGCGATGACGCTGATGGCGCTCGGCTTCCGCGATCTCTCGATGTCGGCGACCGCGATCGGGCCGATCAAGGCGATGACGCTGTCGCTGCCGCTCGCGCCCGTGCGCGCCGACGTTCTGGCGCTGCTGGAGCAGAACGGCGAGGGGGATTCTCTGCGCGAGCCGTTGCGCGAGATCGCCGAGCGCCACGGCGTCCGTCTTTAGCGCGGCCTGCTCATGAACCTTGACGCCCGCCTCGACACCATTCTGCGCCGCCACCAGGAACTCGGCCATCGCCTCGGCGAAGGAGCGAGCGGCGCCGAATATGGCGACATTTCGCGCGAATATTCAGATCTCGAACCGCTCGCCGCCTCGATTCGGGCCTTGCGCGCCAAGCAGAGAGAGCGCGCCGATCTCGAACTCATGCTGGCAGATCCCGCGCTCGAAGCCGACATGCGCGAGATCGCGGCCGCCGAGGTCGATGAGGCCGACGCCGCCATCGCGGCCATGACCGGCGACATCCGCCTCGCGCTGCTGCCTAGGGACGCCGCCGACGAGAGCAACGTCATTCTTGAAGTGCGCGCCGGCGCCGGCGGCGACGAGGCGGCGCTGTTCGCGGGCGACCTGTTTCGCATGTACGACAAATATGCGGAAACGCGGGGATGGAAAGTCGACGTGCTGTCGCTGAGCGAGGGGACGGCGGGCGGCTACAAGGAGATTATCGCCGAGATCGCCGGACGCGGCGCCTTTGCGCGGCTCAAATACGAGAGCGGCGTGCATCGCGTGCAGCGGGTTCCCGCGACCGAAACCCAGGGGCGCATTCACACCTCCGCCGCCACCGTCGCGGTCATGCCCGAGGCGCACGAGATCGACGTCGACATCAAGGACGCCGATCTGAAGATCGACACCATGCGCGCCGGCGGGGCCGGCGGACAGCATGTCAATAAGACGGAATCGGCGATCCGCATCACCCATCTGCCGACCGGCATCGTCGTCTTCGTGCAGGCGGAGCGCTCGCAGCACAAGAACCGCGCCCGGGCGATGTCGCTGCTGCGCTCGCGCATCCTCGCCGGCGAGCAGGAGCGGGCCGACGCCGAGCGCTCGCATCAGCGGCGCGAGCAGGTGGGTTCGGGCGACCGTTCGCAGAAAATCCGCACCTATAATTTCCCGCAGGGCCGGATGACCGACCATCGCATCAATCTGACGCTATATTCGCTGGATCGGCTGATCGAGGGCGAAGGGCTGGACGAGGTGATCGACGCGCTCGCCGCCGACCGGCAGGCGCGGCTGCTCGCCGAGCAAGCGGAGGCATGAGATCTTGCGCCTCGCCGGTTGCGCGCCGATCACGTAAAGGCCACAAGTGCAAAATAAAATGATGGATCAACACGGGCGAAACGAGAGGGAGGCCATCGTGCGAACCGGCTGGTGGCTTGGCGCAATCGTCGGGCTGGCGTTCATATCCGCCCCCGCGAGAGCGCAATTTCTCGCGCCTTTTGGCGGCCCCGGCGTGTTGTCGGCTCCGGAAGCCGCGAGCGGCGCCATCGGCGCCGGTGCCGCCAACAGCGCGGCGACGCAACAGCAATGCACGCAGACGTTCAACGGTCGCGAGGGGCCGCGCACTGTCTGCGCCCACCAGTTGGCGCCCTCCGCGCCGGCGCGGAGGTGAATGCGAAGGCGCGTCCCTCGAAAGTCTGGGCTAAATTGAAGCGGGGCCGTCCTGTTTTTGTCCCCGCGCGACAATGCGCAACGCATTGTCTGGCAATGGTTTTTGTAGCGCAAGCGCCTCCTTGGCGGGCGCGCTGAGCCAGAGGTCGATCTCGGCCCGCGTCGTCAGGATGACCGGCATCGCCTTGGGATGGATCGGCGCGACGACAGCGTTGGGTTCGGTGGTCAGAAAGGCGAAGAGGTCGTTGGTGGTCTCGCCCTCCTTGACCTTGCGGACGGAAGTCCAGCGCTTCCAGATTCCGGCGAAGAAAGCGAGCGGCCGGCTCTCGTCGAGCGCGAACCAGACGGGCGGGCGGGAACCGTCAGCCAGAAGCTCGTTTTCCGAGAATGAGGTGAAGGGAACGACGCATCGGCATTCCGGCCCCAGCCAGCGCCGCCAGTGCGGCGAGGCGACGTTGCGCACATTGGTGACGCCGGGATCGCTGTTTCGGCCCTTCAGGGCGAACGACGGCGTGGGCATGCCCCAACGGGCCAGCGCGAGCTCGCGCGCGCCGTCCGCGTTGCGCACGATCGGGGCGGCGTAATCGGGGAAAATTCCGGGCATGATGGGCAGATTGCCGGTCGAGTCCCGCATGGCGTCTGCGAGTTCGCGGATCGCCTGCTGCCCTTTGGTCAACGAATAGAGGTTGCACATGAGCGCCAGATTTAGGTCTGGCGTCGGGGCTTGTCGATGGTCGCGGCGGGCAGGCGCTTAACGGCGTCCCAAGGTCGCGCTTGCGTAGTCGCGATTGTATCGCCACATTGGCGTCATGTCCGGACCTTTGGATCGTATCCCGGAGCCGAGCGCGCTCGCGGCCCTTGATGCGAGATCGCGCGAAATCTTTCGCCGCATCGTGGAATCCTATCTCGCCAGCGGCGAGCCGGTCGGCTCGCGCAGCCTGTCGCGGCTGTTGCCGATGACCCTGTCGCCGGCCTCGATCCGCAATGTCATGCAGGATCTCGAGGAACTCGGCCTTATCTATGCTCCCCACACCAGCGCCGGCCGGATGCCGACCCATGGCGGCCTGCGCTTCTATGTCGACGCTCTGCTCGAATTCGGCGGTTTGGGCGACGAGGAGCGCGTGCGCATCGAGCGGCAGGCGCGCGAGGCGGCGGAGGGCGGTTACGAGAACGCGCTGACCCGCACCACGACACTCCTTTCCCACCTCACCAACGGCGCGGGATTGGTGCTGACGACGAAGGACGATTTGCGGCTGCGCCACATCGAATTCGTGCGCGTTGCGTCGGAAAAAGCCCTAGCGGTGATGGTCGATGAAGACGGCGCGGTCGAGAACCGCATTGTCGCCATCCCCGCCGGCATATCCGCTTCCGCCCTGATCGAGGCCGGAAATTACCTCAATGCGCAGGCGCGCGGCGGCACGCTGGCCGAGGCGCGCGCCAAGATCGAGCAGGCGCGCGACGCCGCCCGGCACGAGATCGACGAACTCGCGTCGGGGCTGGTCGACGCGGGTCTCGCCTTTTGGGCAGGGGCGGGCGGCTCGCGACAACAACTCATCGTGCGCGGGCAGGCCAATCTTATCGGCGCGACCAGCGAAGCCCAGGATCTCGAACGCATTCGGCTGCTGTTCGCCGATCTCGAAACCCAGACCGACGTGATCGACCTGCTGCATCGGGCGGAAAACGGCGAGGGCGTGAAGATCTTCATCGGCTCGGAGAACAAGCTGTTCTCGCTGTCGGGTTCCTCGATGATCGCCGCGCCCTTGCGCGGCGCCGACAAACGCATCGCCGGCGTGCTCGGCGTGATCGGCCCGACCCGGTTGAACTATGGGCGGATCGTGCCGATGGTCGAATACGCCGCGCAGATTCTGGGCGATTTGCGGCGCGGGCGTTGACAATCCGCGCAAGCCCGGCGACGTAGCGCACCCCTAAGCGGAGGTCTACGCCCATGAGCGACGCCGTTCCGTCTCCCCATAATCTCGGCGAGGCGATCCATCGCCTGCGCGCCAAATGGGGCGCAATCCTCGCCTTCGGGCTGCTTCTGATTTTCCTCGGCGCCGCGTCGCTGACCTTCGCCTTTGCCTCGACGCTGGCCATGGTGACGCTGAACGGCGTGCTGTTTCTGGTGGCGGGCGCGGCGGAGATCGGCGTCGGCATGCATGCGCGCTCGTGGCGAGCGTTCTTCTTCTGGGTGCTGGGCGGCGTTCTCTATATTGGCGCCGGCGTTTTCTGCATGTTGAACCCGCTTGCGGCTTCCGCAATCCTGACGCTGATGATCGGGGCGGGGCTGATCGCCGCAGCGGTCGTGCGCGCCTATCTCGGCCTCCAGCTCCCCGCCGGGCCGCGCCGCAGCTTGGTGTGGCTCGGCTGCGCAGTGACTTTTCTGCTGGGCTTGACGATCGTCGTCCATTGGCCTCTTTCGAGCGCCTATGTCCTGGGAACTTTGCTCGGCGTGGACCTGTTGTTCCACGGCGCGGGCTGGGTTTCCTTCGCCATCGGGCTGCGCGCGCATCGCTGAGGCGCGGACGGCCGACATTTGGAGCATCGCATGACGAAGTGGGTGTATTCGTTTGGGCCCGACAAGACCGAGGGGCGGGGGGAACTGAAGAACCTGCTTGGCGGCAAGGGAGCCAATCTGGCGGAAATGTCGTCGCTCGGTTTGCCCGTTCCCCCCGGCTTTACGATCACCACCGAAGTCTGCACCTATTTCTACGCCAACCGCGAGACCTACCCCGCCGAACTCGCCGCCGAGGTCGAGGCGGCGATCGCCAGCGTCGGCCGGCAAACATCCCGCAAGTTCGGCGACGACGCCAATCCGCTGCTGGTCTCCGTCCGCTCCGGCGCCCGTGCGTCGATGCCGGGCATGATGGATACGGTGCTCAATCTTGGCCTCAACGACGAATCGGTGAAGACGCTGGCGGCGACTTCGGGCGACGAGCGTTTCGCCTATGACAGCTACCGCCGCTTCATTCAGATGTACTCCAACGTCGTGTTGGAGGTGGCCAGCCACAATTTCGAGGAGATCATCGAGGAGTTCAAGGAACGGCGCGGATATGTGCTCG
>JANYIH010000146.1 GCA_025358745.1 Hyphomicrobiales bacterium
AGGGTCGCGCGCAATTGGTCGTTGGCGACCCATTGCGCGACCATGACGACCGTGCGCCTGAAGATGTCCGGAACGTCGCCGAATCCGCGGCTGTTGAGCAGTATTCTCGTCAACGGTCTCGACGACGAACTGCGCAGCGCCCGCGGATTCGGCGACGTTCCGGACATCTTCAGGCGCACGGTCGTCATGGTCGCGCAATGGGTCGCCAACGACCAATTGCGCGCGACCCTGCGCGGCCAGTTCGCCAAGGCTGTCAGCGATGGCGGATATGACGTCGTGCTCGCCCACAGCCTCGGCTCGCTGATCGCCTATGACACGCTCGCCCGTCAGGACGGTCTGCTCGAAGGCAAGACGCTGGTCACCTTCGGGTCGCAGATCGGCCATCCGGCGATCCGCGATCTGTTCGCCGGCCTGATCCAGATGCCGAAACTCGGGCGCTGGTTCCACCTTTACAATCCCGACGACCATGTGCTGACCGCGCCGGTTCGCATCGTCGATCCGAATTACAAGCAGGTCGACGAGCCCTTCGACATTCCCAACGATCTGCTCAACCACGACGCCACCTGGTACCTTTCGCATCGCAACACAGTCGATTCCGTCTGGCGCGCGCTGGCCGGCGCTGCGCAATCCTCGAACGACGCCTTGCGGGCGACGCGCGCATTCAAGGCCGAGCTGGTACGGCCGAACAGGCGCGCGCTGCTGATCGGCATCAACGACTATCCCGACCCCGCCAATCGCCTGGAAGGCTGTGTCAACGACGTGTTCTCGATGAGCGCCCTGCTGCAGGAATGCGCTCTCAAGCCAGACGAAATCCGCGTCCTGCTGAACGGCCGCGCCACGGCCTCGGCCATTCTAGACCGGCTGCATTGGCTGTTGGACGGCGTCAAGGAGGGCGACGAGCGCTTCCTGTTCTACTCCGGCCACGGCGCGCAGATCCCGGGCTATGACGCGACCGGCGAGCCCGATCACATCGACGAATGTCTGGTCCCCTATGACTTCGACTGGTCGCCCGCACATGCGATCCTCGACAAGCAGTTCTGCGGGTTCTACTCGCAACTGCCCTACGAGAGCCAGTTCGTCGCCGTGTTCGACTGCTGTCACTCCGGCGGCATGACCCGAGCCGGCGGCCCGCTGGTGCGTGGTCTTTCGCCGCCGGACGACATCCGTCACCGCGCCCTGCGATGGGACCTGAACCTGCGCATGTGGGTTCCGCGAACCTTCAATCCGCTGAACAAGAGCCTGTTCAAGAGCAAAGTGGGCCGGGCCTACCTCGGCCAAAACGGCGCGACGCGCCGGCTCGGCCGTGCGTCCATGCTGCGGACTTACGACAACCGGGTGTTCGACCGAACTTGCCGCGAACTCAACCACAACGGTCCGTTTCTCCCGATCCTGATGGAGGCCTGCGGGGAGGAACAGCTTTCCTACGAATACCGCGACGGGGCCACGTCTTACGGCGCCTACACCTATTGCCTGACGCGAACGCTGGCGGAAAGCCGGCTGCGCGACAGGAATCTGACATTCACGCAGTTGCACGCCGCCGTTTGCGCCCGACTGCGCACCCTCAAATACGATCAGGCCCCAGGCCTGCTTGGCCCCGAAAATCTGCTCGGCCACGCGATACCTTGGAAGCATAAGCCTTCAAACCAGTAGTTCCGAAAGCTTGAGCGGGGGGAGCAGGCGGGAAGATCGGCGGCAAGCCGCAGACTGCCGAAGTCAGACTCCCCCCGTGCGATCTGCGCGCGCGTATTCGGGCGGGGTCAGGCCGTGCGAGGCGCACCGATTGTCGAGGCTTGGACAAGCGGATTTCGCCGATAGGCTTCACGGCGCGGACCATTATTGTCGGCCCCGATCCGATCCTGCTCGGTCAACCCGATTTCGACCTCCGGCATCGTGGGGCGGAACGGAATCGCCGTGCAGAGTTCGGCTGGCCCGCGCCGAGAATATCGAGCTTGCGCAGCGCGCCTGTGACTCCTCCCTCAAACAAGGCGTCGACAAATCACACGCGGGAAGCTATACATAATTTCATAATATGCAAGACGTTGTGAAATGTGCAAATGTCGAATCGAATTCTCCTCAAGCAGCGAGTGTTCTTTGGCGACTGCGATCCGGTCGGAATCGTGTTTTATCCCAATATATTCAATTGGTTCGAAGTGAAAAGGGAAGACGCCCTCTGCGTCAGCGGCGTCGAGGTGCGTGGACTGTTCAGGCAGACCGAGCAGGGTATGATCGCGAGCCATATTGCTCCGCTGAAAGAGGCGCTGGCCCCCCTATGAATGGCGCTGACGATTTGGAACACCCGACCGACGTCGCGGGCGGCATTCAATCCCTGAATGCGGCCCTGCGTCTTCTCAAGGCGATGGCGTCGTTTTCGGGGCCGGCCACGCTCTCCGACATCGCCAAGGAATGCGACATGCCGCTCAGCAAGGCGCACAGATATCTGGCGTCCTTTCTTCAGGCGGGCCTCGTCGAACAGGGTGGGCGGTCAGGAAAATATGACCTCGGTCGCGGCGCGATTCTTCTGGGACTTGCGGCGCTTGAGCGCCACGATTTCGTCAACCGCGCCGCCGATGGACTGCCGGACCTGTGCATCGAGACGGGGCTTACCGCCCTTCTGGCCGTCTGGGGCAATATGGGAGCCACCTCGGTGCGCTGGCAGCGGGGCGTCTCTCCTCCCGTGACATCAATCGGCCTTGGCGCCATCCTGCCCCTTTTGAACAGCGCGACGGGACGCGGATTTCTGGTCTGGGGTCCTTCGGCGCCGATTCAGCATGTGCTGGAGGTTGAACTTCGCCGCGCACGGAAGAACCCCAGCCTCCTGCCGGACATGACCCCTTCGCGGGCCGGTGTGGAAGAACTGCGCAAGACCATCCGGCAAGCCGGATATGCTTCGGTGGATGGCCGCTTCATCCCTGGTCTCGTCGCGATCGCCGCGCCGATCCTCGATTGGCAAGGCGAAGCTCAGGCCGTGGTGACCTTGATTGGGACAGATCCCGCCACCGCTCTACCGGAGTCCGATGCCGTTGCGAAATTGCAGGCGTTCGCCCGCCAGCAATCCATCCGCCTTGCCTCGAGGAAATAAGTGAAACGGATCGCGCCTCGGCGCCATCCGCCCAAACAAACGCAGCTTCCGGGCGGTAGGCGACGCGGAGGCGCGATTGTGCCAGCGAAGTCGCCTGTGCTAAAGTCAATGCAGAAAACAAATGAACTCCCGGGGAGCAAATCCATGAGAATCCTGGCTCTGGCCGCCATTCTGGCCCTGGTGACGCCGGGCGCCGCCCTAGCCGATGACGCGCCGATCAAAGTCGGGTTTCTCTCCACATTCTCCGGGCCCAACGCCGTGCTTGGGCAGGAGATGCTCGACGGCTTCAATCTCGGGCTGAAGGCGGCAGGCGGAACGTTCGGCGGACGCGCCGTCACAATCGTCAAGAACGACGACCAGGCTAAACCCGACGCCGCCCGCCAGACCGCGGACAAGATGATCGAGAGCGACCGAATACAAATCCTGACCGGAATCATTTTCTCGAACGTGATGCTCGCGGTCGCCAAGCCCGCGCTCGACGCCGGGGTGTTCGTTCTCTCCTCGAACGCCGGGCCTTCGCAATACGCTGGCAAGCAATGCAACCCGCACTTCTTTGGCGTGGCGTTCCAGAATGATGTATCGGCGGAGGCGATGGGCGTCGCGCTCAACAACAAAGGTCTGAAGCGCGTCTATCTGATGGCCGCCAACTATCCCGCCGGCAAGGATTTCCTCGCCGGCTTCAAACACACGTTCAAGGGCGAGATCGTCGGCGAGGTCTACACCACCTTCGGTCAGCTCGATTATGCCGCCGAAATCGCGCAATTGCGCTCGAAGAAACCCGAGGCTTTGTTCTTTTTCTATCCCGGCGGCATGGGCGTGAACTTCGTCAAGCAATATTCGCAGGCGGGATTGACCAGGGAAATCCCGATCTTCGCGCCGTCCTATTCGCTCGATCAGACGGTTCTGCCGGCGGTCGGCGACGCTGCGATCGGCGCCTTCGCGTCAAGTTCCTGGAGCGAGACCTGGGGCAATCCGCAAACCGAAAAATTCGTCGCCGACTTCGCCGCCGCGACCGGCCGGATACCCTCGTCCTACGCCGCCAACGGTTATGACACGGCGTTGCTGATCGACGCCGCGTTGAAGAGCATCGGCGGCAGAATCGAGGACAAGGCCGCGTTCCAGAAGGCGTTGGAAACCGTCAAATTCGAGACCTTGCGCGGCAAGTTCCGTTTCAACGCCAATCATTTTCCGATCCAGGACTATTACCTCACCGAAGCCGTCAAGGATGCAAAGGGCCGGCCGATCATGGCGAAGCGGGAATTGATCGCCGCCGATGTCGCCGACAGTCTCGTCGGCGATTGCAAGATGGCGCCGGGAAGCAACTGACGCCGCCGCGGAGGGAACGGAACCGGTTCGATGTCGCCAAGTCTCCTGGTCGAGCAGACGCTCAACGGCGTGCAGTTGGGCGCGATGCTGTTCCTGATGGCGGCGGGGCTGACGCTCGTCTTCGGCATCATGAACCTGATCAACCTCGCGCATGGCTCGCTCTATATGCTCGGGGCCTATTTCGCCGCCGCCGCGACCAACGCGACGGGGAATTTCTGGCTCGGCGTGGCGTTGGCGCTTGCCGCGACGGCGCTCGTTGGCGCCGCGTTGGAGCGGCTCCTGCTGCGGCGCTTCTACGCGCGATCACACCTCCATCAGGTGCTCGTCACCTTCGGCCTCATACTTGTCTTCAACGAAATGACGCGCCTGATCGCGGGTCCGGCGCCGCTCAAATTCGCGCTTCCGGACGTGCTCACGGGCTCGGTGAATATCATGCCCGGCGTGCCCTATCCGGTTTTTCGTCTCGTCATTCTCGGGGTTGGACTGCTCGTCGCCGCGATGCTTTATCTCGTCATTCAGCACACGCGGCTCGGCATGTGGATCCGCGCGGGCGCGTCGGATCGTCCGATGGCGGCCGCGATGGGCGTCGACGTCGAACTGATCTTCGTGGCCGTCTTCAGCGCGGGCGCGGCGCTTGCCGGTCTGGCTGGACTGATGGCGGGGCCGGTGCTCGCGGTTCAGGTCGGCATGGGGGAGCCGGTGCTCATTCTCGCCCTCGTCGTCACGGTGATCGGCGGCGTCGGCTCCATGAAGGGCGCCTTCGTAGCGGCGATGGCGATCGGCCTGATCGACACTTTCGGCCGCGTCCTGCTGCCGCCTGCTCTGGGGGCCATGATCATTTTCATCGCCATGGCGGCGATCCTTCTTTGGCGGCCTCAGGGCCTGTTCCCCGTCCATGGATGAGCCGGTGCGGCCCAGGACGGCTTGCCCATCGCGCGATGGGCTCGTGATCGCCGCCATTGTCGCCGCGTTCGCCTGTCTTCCCCCTGTCGCCAACGCGATCGATCAGCCTTTCCTCATTCGCGTCGGTCAGCGAGTGGTGATCTTCGCGCTCGCGGCGTCGGCGCTCAATCTGACGCTCGGCTTTGGCGGCATGATCAGCCTGATGCATGCGGCGTTCTTCGGCCTGGGCGCCTATGTCGTCGCGATTCTCTCGTTCCACGAGGTTAACGGCGATTCGCTCGGGACCGGCCCGCTCGCCCTCGTGGGCACCAGCCATCTGGCGCTGTCGCTTCCGCTGGCGGTCGCCGCCGGCGCGGCGGTCTCGGCCTTGCTCGGCGCCGCGGCGCTGCGCACGACGGGCGTCTATTTCATCATGATCACGCTCGCCTTCAACCAGATGCTGTTCTATTATTTCGTCGCCCAGCAGACCTACGGCGGCGAGGATGGGTTGCAGATTCCCGGCGCGCTCGATCTTGCCGGCCTCGACCCGGCCCGGCGCACTCCCTACTTCTATGTTTGCCTTGCGATATTCGCCGTCGCTTTGGTTGGTCTTCAACGCGTCGTCGGTAGCCGTTTCGGCATGGTGTTGCGGGGCGCAAAGCAGAATGAACGGCGCGTCATCACCGTGGGCGTTCCCGCGTTTCGCTACAAGCTGGCGGCCTTCGCGATCTCGGGCGCGCTGACGGCGCTGGCGGGCGGGTTGATGGCCGGCGCCGAGCAATTCGTCAGCCCCGCCGAGATGTCGTGGTCGCGGTCAGGCGAACTCGTCGTCATGTGCGTGCTCGGAGGTCTTGACACCGTCTGGGGGCCCGCGCTCGGCGCGGCCGCCTTTCTGATATTGGAGTTCGGCCTTTCCAACTACACCACGCATTGGCAATTGCCTTTCGGCCTGATCGTCATCGCCGTGGCGGCTTTCTCGCGTGAGGATGTCGCGGCCTGGGCGCGCCGGGCGGGATGGCGCGCATGAACGATCCGCCACTGCTCTCGATCACCGGCCTGCACAAGCGCTTCGGCGGCCTTGTCGTCACCCGCGATGTCAACCTCGACATTCCCCGTGGCGAAACGCACGGCCTGATCGGGCCCAACGGCGCCGGCAAAACGACCCTGCTTTCGCAATTGCAAGGCGATCTGGCTCCCAATGCGGGAACGATCCGGCTCGCCGGACGCGATATCGTCGGGCTTTCGCCCGACAAGCGCGCGCGGATGGGAATCGCGCGCTCGTTTCAGATCGCGGCGCTGCTGCCCGAATTCACCGTCCTGCAAAACGTCGGCATCGCCGTGCAGGCGCGGCTTGGACATTCCTTTCGCTTCTGGCGCTTGGCGACGCGCGATCCCGCGCTGACGGGACCCGCGAGGGAGGCGCTCGCGGAAGTCGGCCTCGAAAGCGAGGCCGCGACCCCGGCGGCGTTCCTTTCTCACGGCGCCAAGCGACAGCTTGAAATCGCGATCGCGTTGGCGATGAAGCCGGCTCTGTTGCTGCTCGATGAGCCGATGGCGGGGCTTGGCAAACAGGAGGCCGTCGCGATGACGCGCCTCATCGCGCGGCTCAAGGGCGCTTACACGATCCTCCTTGTGGAGCACGATATGGAGGCCGTGTTTTCGCTTTGCGATCGCATCAGCGTGCTGGTCGCCGGCGCTCTGGTCGCCACCGGCTCGCCCAGCGAAATTCGCGACGACGCGCGCGTCCGCGCGGCCTACCTCGGCCACTAGGGGGCGCGATGTTGCTGGAGTTGGAAAACGTCGAGGCGGCCTATGGGCAAAGCCGCGTCCTGTTTGGTCTGTCGATGAACGTCGGCGCCAGCGAAGGCGTCGCGGTGATGGGCCGCAATGGCATGGGCAAGACGACCGCCATGCTCGCCATCACCGGTCTCAATCCGCCGCGCAGCGGCTCGATCCGGTTCGCGGGCGAGCGCATCGACGGCCTCGCGCCGCATCGCATCGCGCGCTTAGGGGTCGCGTTGGCGCCCGAGGGGCGACGCATCTTCCGCAATCTGACGGTGCGAGAAAATCTCGTCATGGCGGCCGCCGACCGCCGCGGCGAGCGCGATCCCTGGACGCTGGACCGAGTGCTCGCGTTTTTCCCCAGGCTCGCCGAGCGGACTTCGCACGGCGGCGGACAACTCTCGGGCGGAGAGCAGCAGATGCTCGCCATCGGCCGCGCGCTGATGACCAATCCTCGCCTGCTGATCCTCGACGAGGCGACCGAGGGCCTCGCGCCGATCATCCGTCAGGACATCTGGGGGCGCCTGCGCGCCCTGCGCGAGGCGGGGTTGGCGATGATCGTGATCGACAAGGAGGTCGATTCCGTCGAGGGCCTGATAAATCGGCATTTCATTGTCGAGAAAGGCGTCGTCGTGTGGAGCGGCGACGCGCAGACCTTGCGGGAGAACCCGAACGTGCGCGATCGGTATCTCGTCCTCTAATCCGAAGTTTCCTCGGGTTCATCCGGCAAGGAACCGTTCAGCCGTCGCATCGCGCTCCACCCGTCGCCGCATGACCTCGTTGGCGAGCGCGGCGGCGAGCATGGCGAGCGCCGTTGCGACGAACACCGCGCGCAGGCCGAATCGCGCCGCGACCGCCGCGCCCGCGAAAGGCCCGGCGATCTGGCCGAAATATTGCGCCGATTGCGAGAAGCCGAGAATGCGGCCCATCGCGGCGTCGGGCGCGCTGCGGCGGATCAGCGCGGTGACGGCGGGCATGAGCCCCGCCAGCGTCAGCCCCATGGCGAAGCGCAAGGCGACGAGCTGCCAGGGCGCGCTGACCAGGCTCTGCGGCGCAATCGCCGCCGCCGCCGCCGCGAAGCTCACTACGATGACCCGCCAATGGCCGTAAGTGTCGGCTAGGCGCCCGATGGTCGGCGCGGCGAGAATGGCGGCGAAGGCGCCCGCCGACATGGCGGCCCCGGCATAGAGCACGACATTCTCGCGCGGACGGGCGATCTCGCCGATATAGAGCGTGACGATCGGCTCGATCGACATATTGGCGACCAGCAGCAGCGCGGCCGAGCCGAGCATCAGCCCGATCGGGCGCCAATCCGGCACGATGGCGCGCAAAGGCGGCAGACGCCCGTTCTCGCGTTGCGGCCGCAGCGAGCGATCCTCGCGGATAACGAAAGTCGTCGCCAGAAAGGCGATGAAGATCATGGCCCCCGTGCACAGGAAGGTTTCGCGCACGCCCACGATCCCGGGCGCGACGCCGCCGATCAGCGGCCCGATCAGTGAGCCCGACAGCGACCCGATCGACAATTTGCCCAGCGCCCACGCCGAGCGCGCCTTCGGCGTCTGGCTCGCCACCAAAATGACGCTGCCCGAGGTGTAACCGCCGAGAAAGCCCGCCAGCGCCCGCAACGCGACGAGTTGATACACGTTATGCGCCATTCCCATCGCGGAAATGGCGATGGTCATGCCGAGGCAGGCGCGGATCAGCATGGGCTTGCGGCCGTAGAGATCGGCGAGCCAGCCCCAGATAGGCGACACCAGCCCGGCGGCCAGGAACGAGGCGCTGAACGCCGTCGCCGACCAGAACATGATCGCCTTTTCATCGTGCACGCCGAGATCACGCACATAATTGGGCAGGAACGGCAAGAGGATCGTCATGCCCGCCATGTTGACGAACGAGCCGAACAGGCAGACGTAAAGGTTGCGCCGCCAATAGGGATTCACGCCGCTTTCCGCCGCCAAAACTCGCTCCGGGCCTGAGGAGGGGCGGCTGTAACGCCCGCGCCGGGCCGACGCAAATCGGAGGACGTTCGCTGGCGACTCCGGCAGGGCTCGAACCTGCGACCTGCCGCTTAGAAGGCGGCTGCTCTATCCAGCTGAGCTACGGAGCCGTTCGCGCTCAATGGGACCAAGGCGCGAGGCGGTTGTAGCGGAAATTGTCGGAATACGAAATGACCTTGCGGGTCGCCGCCTTCGGCTCCTCGACCCGGTAGGCGACGCCATTGCGCTGCGCGTAGTCGATCGCCTGCTCTTTGGAATCGAACCTCAGCGTGACTTGCGACTTCATGTCGGTCGAACTGGTCCAGCCCATCAAAGGGTCAATCTCGCGCGCCCGCTCCGGCTCGAAAGTCAGCGACCAGGTGTCCTTGGCCTGCCCGGACTGCATCGCGGAGCGAGCGGGAAGATAAATGCGCGCCGTCATGCCACCCCTTTACAGCGTCCGCTCCGGAAATCCCCCGACCGGAAAAACGGATCGACTTCGGCGCTGCGTTTAGCCGATCGGCGCGATTTGGACAATGGGCGCCCCTTGGTCCCGCGCAAGGTTTGACCTGAACTTGGTTGACGGACTTCGCCGCCCTCGATTCGCGAAAGCCTCCCCCTTCCGCTAGGCCGGTTCCATGGCATAAGCGCGGCGCCAGAGTGTTAGAGGTCGCGCGCGCGCATGATACGTCTTGAAAACATATCCAAGCAGAATGGCCAGCATCTTCTTTTTATCGAGGCCTCCGCGAGCTTGATGAAGGGCGAGAAGATCGGTCTGGTCGGGCCCAACGGGGCGGGGAAGACGACGCTCCTGCGCATGATCACGGGCCAGGAGGCGCCTGACGAAGGGCAGGTCTCGGTTGAGCGCGGCGCCACCATCGGCTATTTCAGCCAGGACGTCGGCGAGATGGCGGGCCGAAGCGCCGTCGTCGAGGTGATGGACGGCGCCGGCGCGGTGAGCGAGGCCGCCGCCGAACTCGCCAAACTCGAAGCCGCCATGGTCGATCCCGAGCAGGCCGACGAGATGGAGGCGATCATCGAGCATTACGGCGAGGCGCAGCATCGCTTCGAGGAGCTGGGCGGCTACGCGCTGGAGGGCCGCGCGAGGGAAGTGCTTGCGGGCCTCAACTTCACCGAAGAGATGATGGACGGCGATGTCGGCAAGTTGTCGGGCGGCTGGAAGATGCGCGTCGCGCTCGCCCGCATCCTGCTCATGCGGCCCGACGCGATGCTGCTCGACGAACCGAGCAACCACCTCGATCTCGAAAGCCTGATCTGGCTTGAACAGTTCCTCAAGGCCTACGACGGCGCGCTGCTGATCACCTCGCACGACCGGGAGTTCATGAACCGGATCGTCAACAAGATCGTCGAGATCGACGGCGGCGCGCTCGCGACCTTCGCCGGCGACTACGAGTTTTACGAACAGCAGCGCGCATTGGGCGAAAAGCAGCAGCAGGCCCAGTTTGAGCGGCAGCAGGCGATGCTGGCCAAGGAGATCAAGTTCATCGAGCGTTTCAAGGCGCGCGCCTCCCACGCCGCGCAGGTGCAGAGTCGGGTGAAGAAACTCGACAAGATCGAGCGGGTCGAGCCGCCCAAACGCCGCCAGACCATCCTGTTCGACTTTCCCCCCGCGCCGCGCACCGGCGAGGACGTTGCGAGCCTAAAGGGCGTGCATAAGCGATACGGCGCGAAGGCCATCTACGAAGGGCTTGATTTTCAGGTGCGCCGTCGCGAGCGCTGGGCGGTGATGGGCGTCAATGGCGCCGGCAAATCGACGCTGCTCAAGCTCGTCGCAGGGGCCGCGGAGCCCGACTCCGGCGCGGTCGCCCTCGGCGCGAGCGTCAAGATGGGCTATTTCGCGCAGCACGCGATGGACCTGCTCGAAGGCGACCGGACCGTGTTCCAATCGTTGGAAGACGCATTCCCTCAAGCCGGCCAGGGGTCGCTGCGAACGCTCGCCGGCTGTTTCGGTTTCTCCGGCGACGACGTCGAGAAGAAGTGCAGGGTCCTGTCGGGAGGCGAAAAGGCGCGGCTCGTTATGGCCAAGATGCTGTTCAATCCGCCCAATTTTCTCGTGCTGGACGAGCCGACCAACCATCTCGACCTGTTGACCAAGGAAATGCTGATATCAGCGTTGTCGCAATACGAGGGCGCCATGCTGTTCGTTTCGCACGACCGCCATTTCCTCGCCGCGCTCTCCAATCGCGTCCTGGAACTGACTCCCGACGGCGTTCACCAATACGGCGGCGGCTACGTCGAATATGTCGCGCGAACCGGCCGCGAGGCGCCGGGCTTGCGCGCGTGACCTCGGCCGCGCAACGCCGGCCTTCCCTTCGCCAAGGTTTTCCGACATAGCGCAGGCGAGCGCGCATTTCCGCCGCGATCCGGAATTGCGCGCCGTGAACCCATTCACCTCAAATCCCTCGCTTGCTCTCGCTCTGGAGGAGCGCGGCTATCTCGAACCGACGCCGGTTCAGACCGCCGTCACCGCTCCGGACGCCTGGGGCCGCGATCTCCTCGTCTCCGCCCAGACCGGCTCGGGCAAGACCGTCGCCTATGGCGTCGCGATGGCCCAGACGTTGCTCGGCGACGCTCCGGCCCTGCCCGTGCCCGGCGCGCCGCTCGCACTGGTCGTCGCGCCCACCCGCGAGCTGGCGTTGCAGGTCGAGCGCGAGCTGACCTGGCTTTACCGCCACGCGGGCGCGCGCATCTGCGCCTGCGTCGGCGGCATGGACGCGAGCCGCGAGCGCCGCGCCTTGCAGGGGGGCGTCCATATCGTCGTGGGCACGCCGGGGCGCTTGCGCGACCATATCGAGCGGCGGGCGCTCGACGTTTCCGCGCTGGCGATCGTCGTGCTCGACGAAGCCGACGAGATGCTCAATCTCGGGTTCCGCGAGGATCTCGAATTCATGCTCGCCGCCATGCCCCAGCAAAAGCGCAGCCTCATGTTCTCCGCGACCGTGCCTAAGGGCATCGCGACGCTTGCGCGCAGCTATCAGCGCGACGCCCGGCGAATCGAGGTCGAGCGCGGCAAACAGGGCCACGTCGACATCGAATATCGCGCCATCCGCATCTATCCGCAGGAGCGCGAGGCGGCGGTCGTCAATCTGCTGCGGCTGGTGGAATCGCCCACCGCGATCGTGTTCTGCAACACCCGCGAGGCGGTGCGCCATCTCAGCGCGACGCTGGCGGAGCGCGGTTTTTCCGTCGTGACCCTGTCGGGCGAACTGAGCCAGCATGAGCGCAATCAGGCCATGCTGGCGCTGCGCAACGGGCGTTCGCGCGTGCTGGTGGCGACCGACGTCGCCGCGCGCGGCCTCGATCTGCCGAGCGTTGGCATCGTCATCCACGCCGATCTGCCCCACGACGTCGAGACGCTTCAGCACCGCAGCGGGCGCACTGGGCGCGCCGGCAAAAAGGGCGTCAGCGCCATCCTGACGCCGTTCGGGCGCCGGCGGGCCGCCGAACGGCTGTTTTCGGAAGCCGGCATTCAGCCCGTGTGGCTCGGCCCGCCGAG
>JANYIH010000166.1 GCA_025358745.1 Hyphomicrobiales bacterium
CAATAACATCGGTTCCGACGTTCAGTATGTCGGAAAAGTTGTTGAGCCAGAAGTCGCCAGCGATAACGTCAATTTTGCCGCGGTCTTCCTTGGGCTTGCTGAGAAATATGTCTCCCTGCCTGCTCTGCTGAATGTAAGGAAGGGCAAAAGACTTTATCGTTGTGCCAAATGGCTTTTCCACAGTCCTCTCAAGGCATTTTACGAACTTTTCTGTGCCCAGGCAAGCGATAGAAAAATTGCACTGCGGATCAAAATCGATAACTAAAACTTGCTTGCCTTTCGCAGCAAGAGATGCGGATAGATTCCAAATGGTTGTCGTTTTTCCAACGCCGCCCTTGTTGTTGAAAAAAGACACCGTCGCAGGCATTTTCCCATTCCTCTTATTCAACCAGTTCTGAACTTGCACTTTGTCATACACGGGGCCGGATTGCGTTTCCGCTACCGAGGCGGGAAAATCATCTTTGCGATTTCTCCAGTTTGATACTGCCGCAGCGCTTACCTTCCCCATCTTCGCGATCTCCGCGACCCCAACCAAATCCAAAGCGCTCATTTGTGTCGCCGATCTCTGTGAGCAATATTCACAGTGTGAGTGATTCTCACAGCGACGTCAAGTTGTCGCTTTGGCCGCAAAGTTCGCTTGCGAAGTGCGTCCTGTCGCCCATCCTTGCCGCCGCCCTCTCCCTCCCCACATAACCCCGATGCTTGACGATCCCTTCCTCACCCTCGACGCCGATTCCGACCCGCACGGCCCCGGCGCCCCTTCAGAAGTCTCCGACGACGAAAACCTCGACGCCTATTCCCGCGCCATCACCCGAGCGGTCGATATTGTCGGCCCGAGCGTGGTGCGGGTCGATGTGCGCGGCGGCGCGGGGTCCGGCGTCATCATTTCGGCTGACGGGCTGACGCTCACCAACAGCCATGTCGTCAACGGCGCGCGCAGCGTCAGCCTGACAACGCTCGACGGCCGGCAACTGACCGCGCGCGTGCTCGGCGACGATCCCGACACAGATCTGGCGCTGCTGCGGGTCGAGGCGGATGTCGAGCTGCCCGCCGCCAAACTGGGCGACTCGGCAAAACTCAAGCGCGGCCAGATTGCGATCGCGATCGGCAATCCGCTCGGCTTCGACGCCACCGTCACCGCCGGCGTCGTCTCGGCGCTCGGCCGCTCATTGCGCGCCAAATCGGGGCGCCGGATCGAGGACGTGGTGCAGACCGACGCCGCGCTCAATCCTGGCAATTCCGGCGGGCCGCTGGTTTCCTCGGCGGGCGAGGTGATCGGCGTCAATACCGCCATCATCATGGGCGCGCAGGGGATTTGCTTCGCGGTCGCCGCCAACACCGCGCATGTGGTCGCCGGCGAGATCGCCCGCCACGGCCGCGTGCGGCGCGCCTATATCGGCGTCGCGGCGGCGACCACGCCCATTCCGCGCCGCATCGCGCTGACACAGGGGCTGACGCAGACCCATGCCGCGCAACTGGTCGAGATCGATCAGGCGGGGCCGGCGGCGCAAGCGGGGCTGTTGACCGGCGATCTCGTCATCGCGCTCGACGGCAAGCCGGTCAGCGACGTTGCCGAATTCCTGCGCGCGCTCGATGCGGACAAAATCAACCGCGCCGTCAGCATCGACTTTCTGCGTCGTTCGCAACGCCTACGGCTGTGGATCGGCCCGACCGAGCGCCGCGCGACCTAAAGCTCTATTTTGGCGCGAAAAGCGGCCCCGGCAGCGCCGCCTCCGCTTCCGCACGCAGCGCGTTGGCGTGATGGGAGATGAACCGGCTCGCCCCGATGGCGCCGATTACGGCGCAGAGCAGCGCGGCGATCCCCACCGGCCGCGCGTAAGTCTCGAACGCCACGCCGAGGAAAAAGCCGCCCAGTCCGAAGACGCAAGCCCAGATCACGCCGCCCAGCGCGTTAAAGATCAAGAAACGCTTATATTCCAGCCTGTTCACGCCCGCCAGGAAGGCCGCGAAGGTGCGCAGGATCGCGACGAAGCGGCCAAAAAACACGATCTTGCCGCCGTGGCGCAGGAACAGATATTGCGCCACCTTCAGCTTGCCCTCGTCGATGGGCAGCAGGTGGCCATAGCGGTAAAACAGGGGAAAGCCGAACTCGCGGCCGACCCAATAGCCGAGATTGTCGCCAAGTATCGCCGCCAGAGCGGCGGCGCCGATCACCCACCTGATGTCAAGCGTGCCCTGTCCTGCGAAAATCGCCGCCGTCACCAGAGCCGTCTCGCCCGGCATCGGCGCCCCGGCGCTCTCCAGCGCCACGAACACGAATACGGCGAAATAGCCGTATTGCGCGATCGCGTGATGCAGATACTCAAACATGCCCGCGTCAGCGCGACGCGCGCTTGGTCAGACGACGCGCGTTGGCGCGCACGGTGCGCCGGGCCGGCCCGGCCGCCGCTTCCGCCACATCGACCAAGGCGTGCGAGACCTGCCCGGCCGTCGCGCCACCGCGCAACGCCGATGCGAACAGGAACGCGCCCCAGGCTAGGGAGGCGCGGAAAGCGCCCTCGCACGCCGCCGAGACCTTTTCCTCCACCATGCGCGCCGCCTCGCGCGCGTTTTCGCCGCTGGGATGCAACAAGCCCGGCGTGCGGGCGGCGATGGTCACGGCGGCGTCCACTCCCGATTGAGCGGACAGATTGGCGAAACGTGATACGCGGCGCGAGAGCGAGCTCATTAAACTGTCTCCGAATCCCCAGTATTATCTCTCCCAACGCGCGAAAGGCGCAATTGACCATTTGTCGCGGGAAAAAAATATAAATTCAGAAAAGATTGCGAGAATAATCTTCGGTCTGTGTGAACCGGTCCCCCCCGCGGTGCGACGGAATAACAGCGCTGTCGCGGCCGTTCACATTTCGGTGGTGACGAAAGCGGCGAGATCGTGCCATAAAGCGCTGTGCAGGAGTCCCCTATGCTTGAGACCGCACAAAAAGCGCCTGGTTCGGGAACCCGAATGGAAAACAGGACGTTAGGCAAGGTTCCGCTCTTCGCGGCGCTGCCGCCGGAGGATATCCACGCCTTGGATTCGCGCTGCCTGTGGCGCCGCGTCGGCGGCGGTGAATGGGTGATCGACTATCAGGCCGAAGGCGCCGACGTCTATTTCGTGTTCAGCGGCTTGGCGCGGGTGGTGATTGTCAGCTCGGGGCGCGAAATGATCCTTCGCGACATCCGGGAGGGCGAATATTTCGGTCATTACTCGGCGATCGACGCCAAACCGCGCTCCGCCGCAATCGTGGCGGTGACGGATTCCGTGATCGCCCGCATGTCCGCGACGGTGCTGTGGGATTCCATCCACCGCTATGATTCGGTGCGCGAAGGGGTGTTGAAGGACCTGGTGAGCGACATTCGCACCGCCAACCAGCGGGCGCATGAGCAGGCGAATTTCGACGTGAAAAAAAGACTTTGCGCCGAACTCATCCGGCTCTCGCGCACCACGGGCGAGGGTCGCGTCGTGGTGTCGCCGCCGCCTACGCACGCGGAATTTGCGGCCCGCATCAGCACTCACCGGGAAGCTGTTACGAAAACTCTATCAGCGCTGGAGCGCGAAGGGATCATCTCGCGCAGCCCCGCCGCCATCGTTCTGGTGGACGCCGCCCAGCTTCGGCGGATTTTGGCCGCCGACACCTGAGCCGCGTCGCTCACGCCGCGCGGCGCAGAGCGACGGAGAATTGCGCCAGATCGGTCTCCAGAGCCTGCATCACGTCTTCGCGCCAGCCTTCGCGCGGCGCCTGGGCGGGGCGAACTTGCGAAGAGCGACGACGGCTGCCGGCCACACCCGCCGCGACGAACGCGCCAGAGGCCAGCGCCAACGCGCCAAGCGTGATGATGACGTCGAAATCGAAATAGCGCTGGGCCATGACCTTGGCCAACTCGGGCCGAGCCAACGCCGCCCTTGCGGGAACGCCGCCCACCGCTTCGTGACCCTGCACGAAATCAGTTTTGACAACGAGCGGATCGGCGGTAAAGCCAAGCGACTTTGAATTGGAGATCGCCGCGGTCGCAGGAGAAGCGGCCAGGGACGCAAGCACCACGAAGGCGCCAAGGGCGGAGGACGCGTTCATACCCGACTCCCATTGCTCGGAGCGTCCGTCAGTCGCGGGACGCCTCATTTGAAAAACGATTAACACTTCGTTTACTTCTTGACTGTGGCAAAACTCACACGCCACAAACCCGGTCCGTCACGATTTCGTGAGTGGGGCCGAAGCTTCAAAACAGGTTTGAAGTTCCGGCGCTGGCTTCCTCCCTAAGCAAGAAACCAACAAGCACTCAACGTGCTCTTACGGTCTGCGTTCCATGCCGGCCTCGCTTTTTGCGGACGCGGTAAAGCGATGCGGTGAACGGCGCGTTCAAGCGGCGCGGCGGTAGGGCCGGGTGAATTGCGTGAGGTCGGCTTGCAGCGCCTGGAACACGGACTCGCGCCAATCGGCGTCGTCATGCGGCGCGATCACGGCCGGCGTCGGCCTGGCGCGGCTGCGGCGCGCGCCGAACGCCGCCAGAGCGCCGCCCGCCAACGCCAACGCGCCGAAGGTGACGAGCGCGTCGAAATCGAAATAGGTCTGCGCCGCCGCCTGTGCAGCGTCGCCGTCGATGCGGTCGAGCCGCGACAGCCGGCCCGGAACCAGCGCCTCGCTGAGCAGGAAGGCGGTCGGCAGCGGCGTGGACTTCAGCGCCGTCAAGTTAGCGACGGGGAAAGCTTGAGCCGTAGGCACTGCGGCGGCGGTCAGCGCGAGGGCTGCGAGCAGGGTGGCGGCGCGGACAGCGTTCATGACGAACTCTCCAAACATTTGGCCCCGACTTGGCGAAGCCTTTTGCTGAGTTCGACGCTTAAAGGTCCGTTAAGAAATCTTCTGTGGGAATTATCACAAAGCGATTCGCGCGCCGCTCACGCCTGCAATGCGCCGAGCCAGTTCGCCACCGCCGCGACGTCGTCGAAGCCGAGCGTCACCGGCAGCGTCCGCACCTCATCGACGAATTCGGCGGGCAACCGCACGAGATCTTTTTCGGTGCACACCGGCGTCAGCCCGCGCCGCGCCGCGCGCGCGCACAGTCGCTCGATCTCGCGCGGGCGAAACACCCAATGATCGGGAAAAACCGCCGTTTCCGCCACTTGCGCGCCAATGCCCGCCAACGTCGCGAAGAATTTTTGCGGATTGGCGATGCCCGCGAAGGCCAGCACCGGCCGGCCGATCAGATGCGATGCCGCAATCGCGTCCGCCTTCAGGCGGGCGCGGAACACCGGCTTTTGCGGCGCCCTCGCGGCCAACTCCGCCGCCGTCTCGGCCTCGCCGCCAATCATGACCAGCGCGTCGACGAACGGCCATTGCGCGTAAACCGGCGCGCGCAGCGGCCCGGCCGGGAGGCAAAGCCCGTTGCCGAATGGCGCCTCGCCATCGACCACCGCGAGCGTCAGCGCCTTTTTCAGCGCCGGATTTTGCAACCCGTCGTCCATCACCAGCGCGCTCGCGCCGTCCTCGATCGCCAGTTTCGCCGAGGCGACGCGGTCTGGGCCGACGAAACAGGGCGCGACGCGCGCCAGCAGCAACGGCTCGTCGCCGACGCGGCGCGCGTTGTCCGCGCCGAGCGACACGCGCACGCTTTCCGCGCGCGCCTCACCGCCATAGCCGCGCGACAAAAACGCCGGCCGCTCGCCGGCCGCGCGCAGTAGACGGGCGAGCGCGATTGCGGTCGGCGTCTTGCCCGCCCCGCCGACCACGAAATTACCGACGCACAGCACCGGCACGCCAAGCTCGACGCCTTTGCGCGCCATGCGCCGCGCGGTCGCCGCGCCATAGAGCGCGCCAAGCGGGCTCAGCGCCCAGGCGAGCGGGCCGGGGCGCGGATTGCGCCAGAAGCGCGGCGCCCTCAACTCAGCACCGTCGCGAAATGCTTTGATAAAGCCGAGAGCGTGCGCTCGACCGCGCCGCCGCGCCGCTCGACGACATCAGCCGCGATTCGCGCCATGTCGCGCTGCCCCGAGGGATCGTGAAACAGCCCCGCCAGCGCGGCGGCGAGTTCGTTCCCGTCCCGCGCCACAATCGCGCCGCCCGCCGCGTCGAGCGGCGCGTAAGCGTCGGCGAAATTGCCGACATTCGGCCCATGCAGAATCGCGCAGCCGAGTTTAGCCGGCTCGATCGGATTCTGCCCGCCCGCGCCGATCAACGACTTGCCGAGGAAGACGACGCCCGCCAGCCGGTAAAACAGCCCGAGTTCGCCAATCGTGTCGCAGATGTAGACGCCGCAATCGCGCTCCGGCCGCTGCCCGCGCGAGCGCAGCGCGCAGGCGAGCCCCATCTCGCGCAATTCCTCGGCGATCTCCGCCCCCCGCTCGGGGTGGCGCGGCGCGATCAGGGTCAGCAGATCGGGGAATTCGGGCTCAAGCCGCAGATGCGCCTGCGCCGCCGCGCGCTCTTCGCCGGAATGGGTCGAGGCGGCGATCCACAATTTGCGCCCCGCCGTCAGCCCCGCCAGCTCCGCCAACTCGCGCAGATCGGCCGGCGGCGGCGGCGCGTCGAATTTCATATTGCCGGTTTCCTGCGCCGCCGGCGCGCCAAGCCGCGTCAGCCGCTGCGCGTCGCCCGCGCTCTGCGTCAGCGCGAGATCGATCCGGCTCAACATGCCCCGCGCGAGTCCCGGCATCCGGCTCCAGCGGCGGAACGAGCGCTCGCTCATCCGCGCGTTGACCATCGCCAGCGGAACGCCCGCTCGCGCCGCCTCGACGATCATGTTGGGCCAGAGTTCGCTCTCGGCGATCAACCCGAGATCGGGCCGCCAATGGTGGAAAAAGCGGCGGCAGAACACAGGCGCGTCGAGCGGGGCGAATTGGTGCTGCGCGCGCGGCGGCAGACGCTGCGCCATCAGTCGCGCCGAGGTCACGGTGCCCGAGGTGACGAGCGCGTGGAGCCCCGGCTGCGTCATCCGCTCCACCAGCGGCAGCAGCGAAACCGTCTCGCCGACGCTGGCCCCGTGCAGCCACACCAGCGGCCCTTCGGGTCGCGGCGCAGCCGTGAGTCCGCGCCTCTCGTCGAGCCGTTCGGGGTCTTCCTTGCCCCGGTTGAGCCGCAGGGACAGTAGCACGCCGGCGAAAGGCGCGGCGGCATGGGTCGCGAGGCGATAGGCGCTCAGCGACAGCGGCCTCATCCCGCCGGCCTCAACGACGCGCCGGGATCGACGCCGCCGACCCGGGCGTAGGCGCGGGCGTGGACCGCGTCGAGACCGTCCTGCACCGCGAGCCGCGCCGCCTCCATCGCCTGCGCTGTCGCGTCGGCGGCGACGCGGATTGGCTCGCCGACGACGATCGCGCCGCGCCCGTAGGGCAG
>JANYIH010000083.1 GCA_025358745.1 Hyphomicrobiales bacterium
CTACGCCCGCAACCAGGGGATTCTTCATGATGAGATAACCGTTGGCGGCGCCCAACACGCCGTTCACCAACTTGCCAGCCTTCGTCTGGGCCGTTGAATCGGCGCAACTCGATATGCCCTCAAGCGCGGAGCCGGCGAAAACGAGAGCTCGCATCATGCCCTTGCTGGCCGCGATCCGGCCAGCGGCGAGCAATCCGCGCCCCAGGCGGCTTGCGCCCAGAGCGCCTTCGAACGCCCGCATTTGTTGCGCCAGCCCGATTGACACCCGGCCTCTGAATGACAGACCTTTGGCGGCTTCCGGCGCATATTTCAAATGTTGAACCAAATCCTGCGCCGCGTTCACGGCGGCCCGCTCGGCGTTGAATTCCGCCAGAGCGGCGTTGTAGGCCGACTTTGCGCCCTGCAATTTTTGGGCGGCCTTGGCGCCCACGGCTCCGCCTTGCTTGGCGGCGTTTTCCAGGGTGCGGATCGCGTTCCCCGTGCGCCGCAGGTCAAAGGCCATTTGACCATGCGTCTTCATAAGCTTGACGGCGGCGGTGAGGTATTGCGCATATCCATGATGCAGCGTGTGCAGAAGAAATTCGGCGGCCTCGGCGGCCAAATGCACGCTATGCGCATAGTGACTATAGTGGGCAAAGGGGTTATGCTCCTCCTGTCCCTGCGCGTCGCCGTGCCCCTTTGCGGGTATATGGCCGGGCGTCGCCCCGTGCGGATGCGCCGGCGCATGGCCTTTCGCGGGTGGGTGGGCAGCGGCACGGTACACCGCCGGATCAATCGAGCTCATTCAAATCTCCCGTTTTTGCGATATTGCAAGCGCCTTCTTCTATTTGAGTGCTGTCGACCAAATATTCCCAGTTGGGGCGTAGA
The DNA here is from genome assembly GCA_025358745.1 of Hyphomicrobiales bacterium. Taxonomy (GTDB): domain Bacteria; phylum Pseudomonadota; class Alphaproteobacteria; order Rhizobiales; family Beijerinckiaceae; genus Roseiarcus. The sequence continues at coordinate 868 of JANYIH010000083.1, forward strand.
GCTATTCGTTGCGCCCGCCGCGAGGGAAACGTTCTGGCAGAGAAGGCGATTGTTCGCTTACGGTCTACCGTCGGAACTTTTCATATTCCCGTTCAGTATTGGACTTGCCTTTATTACCCATTGCAAATCAGTGGGGATCGCGGGGACGCAATATGCAATGCGCGATTGATGATCGGCGCGTTTGCGGGCGTTCCGCTATTCAAATTCAATTGTCTCCATGCGCGCCAGTTCAGCACGATTCGCCAAGCGCGCGCTTCCTCCGCATGGGAACTTGGGGTGAGAGCGATCGCGGTCGCCTATTGTTTTTTCAGGCGGAACCGGCCGCCCGGAGTTCCGAAGCGCGGGCCGGCGGGATAAATGGTGTGCTTGGGGTCCATCCATTCGCCTGCGAGTTCGTCGCTGCCCTCCAACCGCGCCACGTACAAGCCGTGGAGGACCGCGTCGTCGCCTCGAACGTATTCCGTTTCCGACCATTTGATCAGATCGCCTTCGATGATCCCCTGCGCCTTGGTCCGGGTGTCCTCGAAGTCGGGCCAATCCATCGTCCCTTCGAACCCGTCGCCCGAAACGCTCTCGACCGTCAAAGCGACCGCGAAGCTGCCGCTCGTGTCGTGCGAGAATTGCTCGAACACGCCCGACCATTTGCCCTTAAGGTTCGCCATGGAACCACGCTCCGCCGAAAATGAATTGGAAGCGGCCATCGCCGCCAGCGCAACGCAAAGTGCAACGGCGCCGCGCCTCACTCCACCACCACCTTCGTCCCCTTCGCCACCCGCCCATAAAGGTCGATCACGTCCGCGTTGAGCATTCTTATGCAGCCCGACGACACCGCCTTGCCGATGCTGCGCGGCTCGTTGGTGCCGTGGATGCGGAACAAGGTGTCCTTCTTGTCCTGGAACAGGTAGAGCGCGCGGGCCCCGAGCGGGTTGGACGGGCCGCCGTCGACATGTTCGGGCAGGCTGCGGTCGCGCTCCAGCATTTCCGGCGGCGGGGTCCAGCCGGGCCAATAGGCCTTGCGGCCGATCTCCGCCTTGCCCTTCCAGGAAAAGCCCTGCCGCCCGACGGCGATGCGATATTCGCGCGCGCGGCCCTCGGGCAGCGACAGGAAAAGTTTGCGCAGGCGCGTGCTGATGGTCAGCGTGCCCGGCGGCTCGTGCGTCGGGTCGGCGACGATCCTGGCGGTGCTGGTCTGGAAATCGACGTCGCGGTCGGTCGCGCCGGCGGTGGAGTAATAGGGATCGGCGTCGGGCGGCAGGTCGCCTTTGGCGGCGGGTTCCGGGGTCGGGTCGAACCCGTTCTTCGCCGACGCCGGCGCGCCGCCAAGACACGCGGCCAAGCCGACCGCGACGCCCAGTCGTAAGAAACGCATCCTCATCCCCATCTCCGCGCAAGCGAATTCTCTTAACCATTTCCTTCGCCGTTCGGGAGCAAAATTCGGCGAGGCGCGCCCCGGAAAGGCCATATTCCGACGGCATGAGAATGAACGTTCATTCCCACACCGGATTCGTATGAGCCTCGCCCGCATTCCCGCCTCACGACGTCTGCCCGACGAAGAGCGCCGCGCGCATATTCTCGAATGCGCCGAGCGCGCCTTCGTGCGCTACGGCTTCCATGCGGCGACGATGACGCAGGTGGCCGACGAGGCCGGCATGAGCGCGGGCAATCTCTACCGTTATTTTCCCTCCAAGGAGGCGATCGTCGAGGGTCTGTGTCTGGCCGACCAGACCCAACGGTCCGAATCCTTCGCAGCACTTGAGGGCGCGCCCGATCTTCGCGCCGCCATGCGCGCGGCGTTGAAGCAGCATGTGCTGGGCTGCGCCAAGGCGAAGGCGCAGATGATCGTCGAGATCTGGGCCGAATCCGGCCGCAACCCGCGCGTGGCCGAATTCACCCGCCAGCTCGACCGCGACGTGATCGTCGGGCTGGCCGATCTGTTCGATCTCGCCAAATCGCGCGGAGTCGCGCCCGCGAGCGTCGATTCCCGGTTCGCGGCGCGGCTGCTCTATTCGTTGGTCGCCGGGCTGTTCAAACGCATCGCGCTGGAGCCGGATTTCGACGTCGACGCGGAATCGGCCATGGCGCTCGGCGTGTTCGAGGCCTTGTTCGCCGGCGTGCTGACATCAGGCGCGGAGATCTGAGATGGGTCGGTTTTTCTTCACGGTTCTCGTGCTCGCCGCGCTCGGCGCGGGCGGCGTCTACGCGCAATGGACCCTGCGGCCGTGCGATCCGCCGCTGCTGCCGCTCGACAAATGGGGCATGAGCCCCCGCCCCGCCTGCGCGCCCGTCGCCAAGGCGGAGGCCGAGGCCCCGCGCGAGGTCGAGCCGCCGGCGGTCTCCGTGGTGGAAGCCCAGAGCCGCAAATTCACCGACCGGCTGTTCGTCTCAGGCACGCTCACCGCGCGCGAGGAGGTGATGGTCGCCCCCAAGATCGCCGACCTGACGGTGGTCGAGATCGACGCGGAGGACGGCGACCGAGTCGCCAAGGATCAGTTGCTCGCCAAGCTCGACCGCTCGCAGCTCGACGCGCTGCTGGTGCAGAACGACGCCGCCAAGTCGCGCGCGGACGCCTCGATCGATCAGGCCAAAAGCATGATCGCGCAATCCGCAAGTCAGGTCGACTGGGCTTCGAGCGAGTATGACCGCGCCAAGAAACTTGGGCCGGGCGTGATGTCGGTGTCCACCGTCGAGCAGCGCGAGACGAACCTGCGTTCGGCGCAAGCGACGCAGTCGGCGGCCAGGAACGCGCTCAGCGTCGCGCAAGCCGATCGTCGCGCCCGCGACGCCGACCGGCAGGAGTTGATGGTGCGGATTGGCCGCACGGACGTGCGCGCGCCGGTGGCGGGCGTCGTCAG
>JANYIH010000184.1 GCA_025358745.1 Hyphomicrobiales bacterium
GCTGCTGAAGACGCTGCGCGCGCAGGAAGGAACCTGGACGATGGCGGTGGCGCGCTACAACGCCGGGCCCAACAACCCCAAGGCGCAACGCGCCTATATCTGCGCTGTCATCTCGCACATGGTGGCGAGCGGCGCAGGCGCCTGGACGCCGAATGCCCGCGCCTTCTGCGGCTGATCAGGCCGCCGCCAGCGCCGGCGAGGATTGCAGCAGGGCGATCATGTGCGACAGCAGCGGCTCGCCTGCGCTCTCCAGGCTGCGATCGCGCGCGTAAAGGCCGAGCGTGACATTGGGCAAAGGCGCCAGCAACGTCTCGGGCAGCAGCCGCGCGCCCTTGGGCGCGAGCGAAGTCGGGGCGAGCGAGACGCCGTAACCCGCGTCGACGGCGCTGCGCAGCACGTCGGGGTTGCCGCTCTTGCAGACGATCTCGAACCTGCGCCCCGCCCGCGCCAGCGCGCCGGAGGCGATGTTGTAGAACAGCGTCCCCTCCGGCGGCGTCACGAGCCGGACGATCGTATCGGCGTCGAACACCATTCGCGGCGCGGCGATCCAGCTCAGGCCCATGGTCCATTGTGCGACGCTGCCGTGAGCGTCCTCGGGCGAGGTCATCGCCAGCGCCATGTCGAGTTGATGCGCACGCACCCGGTCGATCAGCGTCTCCGACTGGTCGCACGTCACCTCGAAAGCGAAGGCGGCGCCGCGCTGATTGGCGAGATCGACCAGGCCGGGGGCGAAGAAGGCGGCGAATTCGTTGGGCAGCCCGAGCCGCACCGAAGGCGTCGTATTCTCCTGCCGCCTCAGCGCCTCGGCGAGTTCGTCATGCGCGGCGATCAGCTTGCGGCCATATTCAAGAACGATGCGGCCGCGCGGGCTCAGCGTCAGTCGCGCGGTGTTGTCGAACACCGGCGCGCCGATCAATTCTTCCAGCCGGCGAATCTGCAACGAAATCGTCGGCTGGGTGCGCCCAAGCTGCTCGGCCGCGCGGGTGAAGCCGCGACAGTCGACGATGGCGATCAAGGCTCGGACGACGTCGACGGGGAGCGCGCGCATGGTATTGACCTTGGGTCAACGATGGTTTCCTGCCTATAGCCGATAAGCTTAACGTTGCGTTAATCCGAGACTGCGCCCCACGAGGTAACCCGGCACTAACCCTTCGCCGTTAAGCTCCTTTTGCGCGCCCATGACCGGACGCTGAGTTTCGCGAACAGGCCCTTGCGGCCCGACGGCATGTGAGCCGCCTCACGCGAGCGTTCAGGGTCGTGGCGTATCATGTCCGATTTGAGAATTTCGCGCAGCGCGACCGCCGCGAGGCCGCGATGAGGTCGGCGTTGCGGCGTGGCCTGCAATTCGTCGCCGTCGCCGCGATTCTGGCGTTGGCGGGGCTGCAAATCTGGCAGGCGCTCGGCGATCCCTACCGCGTGGGGATTGCGGTCGCCGTCGCCTGCGCGGCGCTGCTGGGGATCGCGGCCGGCGAATGGGCCGCCAGCGCCCCGCGCGAGACCGCCCCGCCCGCCGCCCCGCCCGAGGCGATTCTGAAGGACGCGATGGATCGCGTTCTGACCGGCATCCGCGGCTATCTCGAAGACAATCTGATCTATCGCAACGATCTGAAGGGCATCGACGCGGGGCTGGCGAAGATCACCGATCCCGTCCGCGCGCGTGAGGCGATCGCGGATTTGCGCGCCGCCAACAACCGGATGGAGAGCAAATCGGCGCAGCTCACCGAGGAGCTGGAAGTCGCGCGGCGCGAGATCGTCCTGTTGCGCGAGACGGTCGACGAGGTCGAGCGACTGGCGCTGCTAGACTCGCTGACCCAGGTCGGCAACCGTCGATTTTTCGATCAGACCCTGAAGGCCGATATGGCCGCCTGCATGGCCTCCGGCGCCGATCTCTGCCTGGCGCTGGCTGACATCGACCGCTTCAAGACCGTCAACGATCGCTTCGGCCATGTCGTCGGCGACCACCTGCTCAAATCCTTCGCCGAAATGCTGATGAACGGCGCCAAGGGCCGCGGCAAAACCGCGCGCTACGGCGGCGAGGAATTCGCCTTGGTGTTTCCCGGCGTGCCATTTCCCGAAGCGCGCCGCATCGTCGAGACGCTGCGGCGCGATCTCGAATCCAAGCGATGGGTGGTGGGTCCGAAGGAGCAGCCGCTGGGGGTCGTCACCGCGTCATTTGGCCTCGCCAAGCTCGCGCCGGGCGAAAGCGCGGAGAGTTTCATCCACCGCGCCGACTCGCGGCTGATGCGCGCCAAATCGGCCGGCCGCAACCGGCTGGTGGCAGACGACGGCGCGCAACAACCGGCGCGCGCGAGTTGAGCGTGCGGTCGATGCGACACGCCTTCGACGCCGCGCTGGAGGCCGCCGCGCAGGGCGAGCCTGAACCTCCGCCCCTGCTGCGGCGCGCCTTCGCCGGCCGCATCGCCGAGGTCGTCGCCACGCCGGCCCCGACTGACGGTCACTCGCTGTGGGAGCTCGCCGCCGCGTGGACCCCCGAAGCCGACCCGCCGCCGGAGCCGCCGCCGGCGCCGCCGCCGAGCGAGTTGCTCGAAGACATAGCCGCCGAACTCGCTCTGTTTGAACTGAAAAGCGCCGCCGAGATCGCCCGTGCGCGGCGGCGCTTCATGTGGGCGAACCATCCCGATCGCCGCGCCGACATCGACAGCGCCCTCGCCAACCGGCGCGTGGCGATCGCCAACATGCTGCTCGATCGGATGCTGGCCCTGGTGGCGCGCCGAGGAGCGCGGCCTCAGTCCTGAAGCCCGTAGCCCGCCATCTTCGCGGCAACGTCCGCTATTTGGCCATCGCTCAGCACGGGCGGATCGCCGATCTGCAAGCAGCCGTGATATTGCCTGGCGAGGGTCTCGACCTCCACCGCCAGCCACATCGCCTTCTCCAGCGTCGAGCCGACCGCGATCATGCCGTGATGGCCGAGCAGACAAGCCTTGCGATCAACCAGCGCCTCGACCGCGTGGTTCGACAATGCCTGCGAGCCGAAGATCGCGTAGGGCGAGCAGCGAATCTCGGGGCCGCCGGCGGCCGCGATCATATAGTGGATCGCCGGTATCGGCCGCCCCATGATGGCCAGCACCGTGCAATAAGTGGGATGGGTGTGGACGATCGCGTTGACGTCAGGCCGTGCGCGCAAAATGTCGCAGTGGAACCGCCACTCGCTGGAGGGCGCGCGCCGACCAAGCGCTGCCCCGTCGAGTTGCAGGAACACGATGTCCTCGGGTTCTAGCTTGTCGTAGGCGTAGCTGGTCGGCGTGATGAGCAGCCCCTCGTTGTGGCGGACGCTGATGTTGCCCGACGTGCCCTGATTGATCCCGAGCGCGTTCATCGACAAACAATGCGCGATGATCGACCGGCGCTTGTCGAGTTCTTGACTGTCCATCAGGTGGAAATCCTCACGCCAGCGCCGCCGCGCCTACGCGCAGCAGCCGATAGTTGATCGCGTCGACCAGCGCCTGAAACGACGCCTCGATCAAATTGCCGGATACGCCGACGGTCGACCAGCGCGATCCGTCGGGGGCGCCGAATTCGATCAGCACGCGCGTCACCGCGTCGGTGCCGCCCTGGAACACGCGCACGCGGAAGTCGAGCAGTTCTACATCCTGGATATGCTTCTGATAGACGCCGAGGTCCTTGCGCAGCGCCAGATCCAGCGCGTTGACGGGGCCGTTGCCCTCGGCCGCAGATATGTAGGCCTCAGATCCGATGCGGATCTTTACCACCGCCAGCGAGGCCGAATAGAGGCCGCTATCGCCGCTCTGCTTGCGCTCGACATTGACGTTGAACATCTCGACGTCGAAGAACCTCGGCACGCCGCCCAGCCATTTGCGCGCCAGCAGTTCAAACGAGGCGTCGGCGCCTTCGTAAGCGTAGCCCTGCGCCTCGCGCGCTTTCACCTCGTCGAGCACGTAAGCGAGGCGGGAATCGTCGGCGCTGACTTCGACGCCGAGGCGCCTCAGTTGCGCCACCAGATTGGAGCGCCCCGCCTGATCCGAGACAAGTATGGCGCGCGCGTTGCCGACGCTCTCGGGGGGAACATGCTCGTAGGTGCGCGGGTCTTTGGCGAGCGCGGAGGCGTGAATGCCGGCCTTGGTGGCGAACGCCGAGGCGCCGACGTAAGGCGCATGGCGGTTGGGCGCGCGGTTCAGCAATTCATCGAAGGCGTGGCTGAGACGGGCAAGGCCGCCAAGCGATTCCGCCGACACGCCGATCTCGAAGTTCTCAGCGAAATCGGGCTTCAGCGCCAGCGTCGGGATCAGCGAGACCAGATTGGCGTTGCCGCAGCGCTCGCCCAGACCGTTGAGCGTGCCCTGCACCTGCCGCACGCCCGCGCGCACGGCGGCGAGCGAATTGGCGATGGCGTTGTCGGTGTCGTTATGCGCGTGAATGCCGAGACACGCGCCCGGAATCGTCTGCGCCACCGCGCGCACGATGGTTTCGATTTCATGCGGCAGCGTGCCGCCGTTGGTGTCGCACAACACCACCCAGCGCGCGCCGGCCTCATAAGCGGCATGAGCGCATTGCAGCGCGTAAGTCGGGTTGGCCTTGTAGCCGTCGAAGAAATGCTCGCAATCGACCATCGCCTCGCGGCCCGCCGCAATCGCCGCGCCCACGCTGTCGCGGATGCCGTCGAGGTTTTCCTCCAGCGTGCAACCGAGCGCGACATGGACGTGATAATCCCAGCTCTTGGCGACAAACACGATCGCATCGGCGTCCGCCGCCAGCAGACCCGCGACGCCGGGATCGTTGGCGACCGAACGGCCGGGGCGCTTGGTCATGCCGAAGGCGCAGAACTTTGCGCGCTTGGTTGGTTTGCTCTCGAAGAATTTGGTGTCGAGCGGATTGGCGCCGGGATAGCCGCCCTCGACATAATCGACGCCGAGTTCGTCCAGCATCGCGGCGATGTGGCGCTTGTCGTCGAGGCTGAAGTCGACGCCGGTCGTCAGCGCCCCGTCGCGCAAGGTGGTGTCGAAGAGATAGAGGCGTTCGCGGGTCATCGCCAAGCTTTCAATGTGTTGACGGCGCGGGGCCGAGCGTCTTGCTCATCGTCGTATTGCCGAGCCATTCGTCGTCGATCTGTTTGATGTTGCGCCGCTGCGAGGCGAATTTCCGGCGGTCGAACAGAGGTTTGGCCGTGTCGCTGACATCGGCGGTCAGTTTGGTTGCGCCGCGCGCGCGGGCGATTTTCTCCAGCGCCTCCATGAGCACGGTCGCGACGCCTTGGCGCGCATGGTCGGGCGCGACATAGATCATCTCGATATGATCGACGCCTTTTAGGCTGGCGAAACCGACGATCTCGCCATCCTGCGTCGCCAGCAGCGTCAGCATGTCGGAAAGCGAGGCGCCGAACGACGCCGCGTCGTCGGCAAGCGCGGCCCAGGCCGCGCATTGCGCCTCCGAATAATCCTCCTCCGCGAGTTCCTCGATGCTGGAGCGAAAGATGATCGCACAGCGGCGCGTATCGGCGGGAAGGAAGGGACGCAGGGCGACGGTCATTGTTTGATCTCCCAGCTCGTTCCGTCCTTGCCGTCTTTCAACGTCACTCCGAGCGCGAGGAGTTCATCGCGCAGCCGGTCGGAGGCGGCCCAATCCTTGGCCTTGCGCGCCGCCAGACGCTCGACGACCAAGGCCTCCACTTGCGCTTGCAAGGCCGGTTCGAGTTGAGCTACCGCGCCCGCCTCGATATCGAGACCAAGCAGCGCGAGATCTCGCCGCAGGTCCCCCGCCCTGCCCTCGTTGGCAAGCGCATGAAGGTGCGCCAGCGCGGCGGGCGTATTGAGATCGTCAGCCAGCGCCGCCAACGTCGCCGCTGTCGGCGCCTCGGCGGCCGGCGCATCCAGCGAGATGCGGGCGAAGCGCGCGAGCGCCTTTTCCGCCTCCTCCAGCGCGCGCACCGTCCAGTCGATCGGCTGCCGGTAATGGCTCTTCAGCATGGCCAGCCGCAGCACGGCGCCGGGCCAACTTCGGCCGCCGAATTTTTCCGTGCGCAGC
>JANYIH010000268.1 GCA_025358745.1 Hyphomicrobiales bacterium
CCGGACCGCGGAAGCCGCCCGGCCCACAGCCCTGACGCACCTGCACCAACAGCTCGGCGCCCTGGTCAGGCGACGGATCGACAGGCATGGCCGACGCGGCGAGAGTCGACAGGCCGAATGCCGCCGCTGCGGCAAATGAAGCGAATGAGCGCATCTTATTCTCCCGTAGTGCCGCGATCCGCAATAGATCGGGCCTTTCGCAGCATTGAACATGATGAGACGCGGCTGAATGCCAAATGAATGAATATAATACGGCCGCGATTTTGTGAAATGAGCTGCGAACTACCTTCACTTCGACAATGTTAAATTTTGTGTTGTCGTTGGCGCCGCCCACTTACAAGTCCAGCGCCGGTGCCCGCTCGCGCGCCCACCGGATCGCCGTCGCGACCGGCATGTCGATGAGCGCGGCGGCCTTGCGGCAGGAGAGGCCGGCGGCGAGCGCGGCGAACAGCTGCCGGCGGCGCGCGAGCCGATGCGGCGCGAGGCGGGGCTGGCGGCTTAGCCGCATCATCGTCGCTTCGTTGAGCGAGAAGGTCTTTGCCGCTTCCTGCGCGCCCATGCCGGCCTCCATGGCCGCCAGAGCTTTTCTCGCGTCGGCGTCGAAGGCGCGGCGGACGGGCGGGGCGACGGTCGCGCCCGCCAATCTCGCCCAGCGCCATGCGGTCGAGGCGCTGACGCCGGCCGCCGTCGCAGCCTCGCGCAGCGCCATCCCCGAGCGCAGACCCGCCAGCAGCCGCGCGCGGCGCTCCTCGCGTCGCCGGGAGGACGCGGCGCCCTCGCCGAGGCGCGCGACGGTGCGGGGGCTGACGCCGAAACGGACGGCGGTTTGCGTCGGCGCTTCGCCCTGCCTCATGGCTTGCAACAAAGCGGCGCGACGCTCCGGCGACAGCCGACGCGAACGCAGGCTGGTCAGGCCGCGGCGTTTGGCCCAACGAATCGCCGTCGCTGCGCTGACGCCGAGGCGTGCGGCGATCTCGCGGCAGGAAAGGCCGGCCGTCAGGCCGTCGGCGAGTTGACGGAGTTGGTTTTCGTCGAGTTTGCGAGTCATATGGTTCGAGATGGCGTTGCGGCGCTCAGGTCTATATAGGCGCCCAAATCAGCCGCCGCGTAGTCTCCCCCGAAGGCCCATGTCGCAATATCTAAACCCCCGCAGCGGCGCCCTTCATCCCCTCGGCCTGCCGCGCTGGCGCGGCGACGACGGCGGGCCGCTGCTGCTGACGCCGGGGCGGGGCATGGCGCGCGATGAAATCGAGCGGTCGCGGCGCTCGCTGTGGCGTTATCGCGCCGCGCTCGCCGGCGATATCGCCGAGCCGATCACGATGGGCGAAGGCTGCACGCCGCTGGTCGAGCGGGCGTGGGGCGACCTGCGGGTGCAGTACAAATGCGAATGGTTCAGCCCGACCGGTTCGTTCAAGGATCGCGGCGCCTGCGTGATGCTGTCGTTCCTGCGCCAGATCGGCATCAAGTCCGTGCTGGAGGATTCGTCCGGCAATGGCGGCTCGGCCATCGCGGGTTATGGCGCGGCGGGCGGGTTGCGGGTGAAGGTGCTGGCGCCGGCCTATACCTCGCCCGCCAAAATCGCGCAGGTGAGGGCCTATGGCGCCGAGGTCGAACTGGTCGAGGGGCCGCGCGAAAACTCGCAGGCCGAGGCGATTCGGCAATCGATTGAGATTTTCTACGCCAGCCATAATTGGCAGCCGTTCTTCCTGGAGGGGACCAAGACGCTGGCCTACGAATTGTGGGAGGATTTCGGCTTCGAGGCGCCGGACGCCATCGTCGCGCCCGTCGGCGCGGGAAGCCTGCTGCTTGGCCTGTTCTTCGGCTTCCGCGAATTGCTGGGCGCGGGCCAGATCCACCGCATGCCCAAACTGTTCGCCGCCCAGCCGCTGAACTGCGCGCCGGTGGCGGCGAGCTTTGCGGTGGGGGCGCCGGTCGCCATCGAAGTGAGCCCGACAATCGCGGAGGGGACGGCGATCAAGGCGCCGCTGCGGCTGACGCAAATGCTGCAAGCTTTGCGCGAGACCGGCGGGGGGGCGGCGGCGCTGGCCGAAAGCGAGATTGTCGCGGCGCTGCGTCGGTTGGCGGAGCAGGGGCTGTTTGTCGAGCCGACTTCGGCCACCGCGGCGGCGGCGCTCGGTCCACTGGCGGCGCAAGGGCGGATCGGCCCGCGCGAGCGTGTCGTGGTGGTGCTGAGCGGCTCCGGCCTGAAGGCGGCCGTGACGGTGGCGCAGTTGTGCGCTGACAAAGCGTAGCGTTATTGAACAACAGCGGTCCGCCGCAGGAGCCTCAATGTCCGACAGTTTCGCGCATCTGCCGATTGCCGAGCCCGAGGCGATAGGTCTTTCGACGCTGGGTCTCGAACGCTTCGCCGCCGTGCTGGAGCGCGAGATCGCCTCCGGCAAGGCGCCGGGCGCGGCGCTGGCCGTCGCGCGGCGCGGCAAGATCGGCCTCGCGCGCGCGTTCGGCGCCCGGGCGCCCGGGGGCGGGGCGATGCCGCTCGATGCGCTGTTTCGCATCTATTCCATGACCAAGCCCATCGTCAGCGTCGCAGCAATGACGCTGGTCGAGCAAGGGCGGCTGTTTCTGACCGACCCGCTGTCGCAATATCTGCCCGCCTTCGCGGCGACGAAAGTCGGAGTCGAGCGCGCCGCGCTGGCGCGGCCGATCACGATCCACGATCTTCTGCGACACACGGCGGGCTTTGCTTACGGCTTTACCGGCGCCACCCCGGTGCAGAGGGAAATTTATGCCGCCGGGCTGATCGATTCGCGCCGCGACCCCGACGAGGCGATGGCCGCGCTGGCCCGCCTTCCGTTGCTGCATCAGCCCGGCGCGGCCTGGGAATATGGCTTGTCCACCGACGTGCTCGGCCGCGTGGTCGAAATCGTCGCCGACGCGCCGCTGGGCGAGATTCTGGCGCGGCGCATCCTGCGGCCGCTCGGCATGGTCGACACCGCATTCCACACCCCCGCCGAAAAGGCGTCTCGCCGCGCCGAGCCGCATGGATTTGCCGCGCTCGACGCGGCGGGCGTAGACCGCATGTCGCATCAGTCGCCGCCGCGCTTTGAAATGGCGGGGACGGGTCTCATCTCGACGCTGGCGGATTACACGCGCTTTTGCGCCATGCTGGCGGGCGGCGGCGCGCTGGCGGGGACGCGCATCCTCGGGCCGCGCACGCTGGGCCACATGGCGAGCGATCATCTGGCGCCCGACATGGCGATCCAGCAGACCCCGCTGATGCCGCCCGGCCACGGCTTCGGCCTCGGCTTTGCCGTTCGCACGGCGCCAGGGCTGGCGCCGACGCCCGGCGCGGTCGGGGATTACTTCTGGGGCGGCGTCGCCGGCACGGCGTTCGTCATCTCGCCCGCGCTCGATCTGTTCGCGGTCCTGATGGTGCAGGCGGCCGAGCATCGCGAACACTTCCGTAACCTGTTCCGCAATCTGCTCGCCGCGTCGATAGTGTGACTGAGAGCGGGAGCGCAATTGGGCTATGAGGAAAGACTCTCCGCTCATCAGAGAAAGCGACAAGCATTTCTGGCACGGTTACATCGCGTTCTACGAAACGCATTTCGCCACGCGCGCCATAGGATCAGTTCTGGAATTTGGCGTGTTGAAGGGAAATTCGATCCGCTGGCTAATGGAGAGGTTTCCGGCGGCGAAGATTGACGGCGTCGATATCCTGGCCGAGCAAGACGAATGGCCCCGGGATGCGCGGGTCTCGTATCATCGCCTGGATCAGGGTCGGCGCGCCGATATCCGCGACTTCTTCCAGGGCCGTTCGTTCGATCTCGTCATCGAAGACGGATCGCACGCCCCGGAACATCAGGTCGCTTGCCTGATCGAAGGATTGCCGCATGTCAATTCAAACGGGCTTTATATTGTCGAGGACATTCAGACGTCTTTGCCCAAGCCTGCGACGTGGAAGTCGAAGTGGAAAGGCCTCCGGCCAAAGGGCAATGCGCTTTCGACGTTGCTTGCCATCGAACATTTCCGCCGTATTGGGCGTTCGATCGATGGCGAATTGGCGAAAAAAATCGCGCATGACAACTTGATAAATCAGGAAGAAATATTGGAATTGGACTGCAATATAAACTTGCTGTGGTTGTACCGGCGAAACCACCTGCCCGACAAATGTTACCATTGCGGGTCGTCCGAATTCGACTATGGCGCCTTCAAGTGCGCTTGCGGCGTCGAGATATTTTCTCATGCCGACAGCATGACTTTCGTCATCGAAAAGAAATAGCGGCGCTGGCGACAGCGGCTTTGTCGCGCTATCCAAGCATACGAAGACTTCTGGAGTGGCCCATGACCGCCGTAAACGCCGCCGCCGATCTGTCGCTCGAAGGCGACGTCGCCGTGCTGACAATCGACTCCCCTCCCGTCAATGCGCTATCCGAGCGCGTCCGCGAGGGCATTCGCGACGGGATCCTGCGCGCGCAAGCCGATCCCGCCGCCAAGGCGATCGTGCTGATCTGCGCCGGCCGCACCTTCATCGCCGGCGCCGACATCTCCGAATTCGGCAAGCCGCTCAAGGGCGTCAGTCTGCCCGAGGCGCAAGCGGCGATCGAGAATTGCAGCAAACCCGTGATCGCCGCGATCCACGGCACGGCGCTCGGCGGCGGCTTCGAAGTCGCGCTGGTCTGCCACTACCGCGTCGCGGTTCCCAGCGCGAAACTCGGCCTGCCCGAGATCAAGCTCGGGCTGATCCCCGGCGCCGGCGGCACGCAGCGGTTGCCGCGGCTGATCGGCCCGGAGGCGGCGGCGGAGGCAATCCTTTCGGGAACGCCGTTCTCGGCCAAACAGGCCAAGGCCTGGGGCGTGGTCGACGAACTCGTCGAGGAGGGCAAGCTGCGCGAAGGCGCGCTGGCGTTCGCGCGGGCCGCAATCGCCTCGGGGGCGGCGCTGGTGAAAGTGCGCGACCGCGACGACAAGGTGGCGCCCGCGCGCGGCAAGCCGGAAATATTCGTGGGCCTCCGCAAGGCGCACGCGAAGAAGAACCGGGGGTTCGAGGCCTGGACGCGGGCGCTCGACGCGGTGCGCGATGCGGTCGAATTGCCCATCGAGGAAGGTCTGAAGCGCGAGCGCGCCGCTTTCATGGAATTGCTGGTCTCGCAGCAATCGAAGGCGCAGCGGCATGTGTTCTTCGCCGAGCGTCAGGTGTGGAAGATCGCCGACATCGCCGACGACACGGCGACGCTGCCGATCAGACGCGTCGGCGTGATCGGCGCCGGCACGATGGGCGGCGGTATCGCGATGAATTTCCTCAACGCTGGCTTGCCCGTGACCATCGTCGAGACGGCGCAGGGGGCGCTCGACCGGGGCCTCGGCGTCATCCACAAGAACTACGAGAACACGGCTAGGAAAGGCCGGATGACCGACGCGGAGGTCGAAAGCCGCATGGGGCTGTTGACGCCGGCGCTCGATCTGGCCGCGCTTGGCGATTGCGACCTCATCATCGAGGCGGTGTTCGAGGACATGGGCGTCAAGAAGGAAATATTCGCCAAGCTCGATAAAATCGCCAAGCCGGGCGCGGTTCTCGCCTCCAACACCAGCTATCTCGACATCGACGAGATCGCCGCCTCCACCTCGCGTCCCGGTTCCGTGCTGGGGATGCACTTTTTCTCGCCCGCCAATGTGATGCGGCTACTGGAAGTCGTGCGCGGGGCCAAAACGGACAAGCCCGTGCTCGCCACGGCGATGAAAATCGCCAAGCAGATCGGCAAGATCGGCGCCCTCGTCGGCGTCTGCCACGGCTTCGTCGGCAATCGTATGTTGTCGGAACGTCAGCGCGAGGCGCAAAAGCTGATACTCGAAGGCGCGATGCCGTGGGACGTCGACCGCGTGCTGTACGATTTCGGCCTGCCGATGGGACCATTCGCGATGAGCGATCTGGCCGGGCTCGACATCGGCTGGTCGAAGGAGCGCACCTCCTCCTCGACGATCCGCGAGATCCTGTGCGAGCAGGACCGGCGTGGACAGAAGACGGGGGCCGGCTTCTACGATTACGACGCGCAGCGCAACGCGAAGCCCTCGGCGTTGGTGGAAAAGATCATCCTCGATTTCGCCGCGTCGAAGGGGATCAACCGGCGCGCGATTTCGGATCAGGAAATCCTAGAACGCTGCCTCTATCCCATGGTCAACGAGGGCGCGAAGATCCTCGAAGAGGGCAAGGCGCAGCGCGCCTCGGACATCGATATCGTCTGGATCAACGGTTACGGCTGGCCGGTCTATACCGGCGGACCGATGTTCTGGGCCGACGGCCTCGGCCTCGACAAAGTGCTGGCGGCGATGAAGGGCTTCGAGGCGGAGATGGGCGAGGACTTCAAGCCCTCGGCGCTGCTGGAGAAGCTGGTCGCCGAGGGCAGGGGGTTCAAGGATTTGTGAGGCTTATTCCGGCAAAGTCTCGCCGGAGCCGCCGAATTCCTTGGGAAAGTCTTTCATCTTCGGCAGGCCGTCTTTCACGTGCAGCACCGTCTCCGAGTAGAAGACGTGCAGCATCGGCTTGAAGTCGAGTCCGGGGATCGTCGCCTGATAGACGTCGACCATCCCGAGCGGCGGGTGATTGGTCATGAGATGGCCGCCGCATGTCTTGCAGAACTGGCGCTCGCTCATCGGCGTCTTGGCGAACATGCCGATGTTTTCCGCGCCCTTCGTCACCTTGACGCTGTCCGGCTTCCATAGGCTGAAGGCGTTGATGGGGCTTGCCGACCACGAGCGGCAGGATTCGCAATGGCAATAGCCCATCGCCTCCGGCGCGCCTTCGACCTCGATTTCCACTGCGCCGCAAAAGCAGCGACCGCGCAACGACATGAATTCCTCCCCGATATTAACGACGCTCCAGCATGAGCGCTCTGTCCCGCCGGCGCAAGGTCAGGTGAAGACGAACTGCGCCGCGGTCAGGCTGGAGGCTTGCACGCCGGTCAGCGTGATTGCGTTGTTGGCGTCGAGGCGGATCAAGGTGTCCGCGCCGACCTGAGTCAGCGCTCCGCTGCCCAGCAGCGATTGGTAGCTGGTCCAGTCCGAGACGCTGAGCGCCAACGTGTCGCTAAGGTCGAAGCCGGAAATCGTCGCGGTTCCCATTGCGGCGTTGAAGCAGAACGCATCGTCGCCGCCGGAGACACTGAGCGACGAGGCGCCGTTGAAATAGACCGTGTCGTGGCCGCCCTGAAGCTGCGCCTGAGCGTCCATCAGGTAGATGCTGTTATGCGCGCCCGCTATCGCGTCGGCATGGCCGTTGGTTTGATAGAGGCTCAACGCAGCATTCGAAGCGGCGACGAAATTGTCGCCGCCGACGATCGACGCTTCGGCGCTCGCGAGCGCGAGCTGGGCGCCCGAGCCCCAAAATGTGTCCCAGACGCCATCCGTGCCGCTGAGGCTGACCGAGGCGGCGCCGGTGGTGAAGACGTTGTTGCCGCCGCCCGAAATCGCCGCCTGCGCGCTATTGACGATGATGTAGGCGTCGGTCGCGCTCACGTTGTCGGCCCGTCCGCCGGTGGCGTAGAGGCTCATCCACGATCCCGCACTGGCCGAGATCGTCTCGCCGCCGCCGACGATGCTGGCTTGCGCGCCGATGAGGCTGATCGTGTTGTCGGAGCCATAAACGGCATCCCACGATCCGTTCGTGCCCCACAGCGAGAGCGTCGAGGCGCCACTTGTCAGGATGGCGTCGCCGCCGCCGATTATCGCGGCTTCGGCGTCGTTCAGGATCACGAAAGCGCCCGACGCGTTGACCGCATCGGCGACGCCGTTGGTGGCGTAAAGGCTTAGCCAGACGCCGGCCGCCGCGTAAATCGTGTCGCCGCCGCCCACGACCGAGGCGTTGCCGCCGCTCACAATGGTCGTTCCCTGCGAGCCGACGACGGTGTTCCACTGCGTCGCGCCGCCATAAAGGCTGACCTGATTATTAAGGCCGCCCGTGAACGCGACGAGATTGTCGCCGCCGAAGACATTCGCCTCGCAGCCGTTCAGGTTCACCGTGACTTGCGACCCGTAGACGGAGTTCCAATCGCCCGCGGTGTTGCTGATGTTGGCGATCGAGCCGTGGCTGGAGAGGTGGATCGCGCCGCCGCCGCCAAAAAACTGATAGTTGGACGCCGCCCCGGTGGCGTCGTTAAACACGCCGCCGCCGCCGAAAAACATCACCACGCCGCCGATCGAGGCGCCGGATTGCAGCGTCAGCGAGCCGCCGACGTCGTCGTCCGTCGCGCCATATATCATGACGGGCGCCGAGATGTTGGCGCCGGAATGCAGAACGACGATCGCGCCCGCGATGACGTTCAGCGGGCTGATAACGGGGATCGAAGGATGCGAACTCGACATCACGCGGTACTCGCAGGAACAGCCAGCGGAAACTTGACGCATCGCCTTCGCGCGCTAACGCGGATCTGGACTTGCGTCTCGTTGGATGATGTACCGGCAGGTTGTTACTTCCGAGTGAAAGAAGAATAAGAATGATTCTTTGACGCGGTAAAGTTAATGCGTTACGTTACGTAATTTGTATTATGTAAATCAAGAATTATTTGGAAATATGCTTGGGAATGACTGTGACGCGGCGGTCGACCGGCCGCCCCGGCGACGCTCAGCGCAGGCCGCGCATCGGCTTGAGGTCGAGGTCCTTGATCTTCTTGCGCAGCGTGTTGCGGTTGAGGCCCAGAATCTCCGCGGCGCGGATCTGGTTGCCGCGGGTGGCGGCGAGCGTGGCGGCGAGCAGCGGCGCTTCGAGATCGCGCAACACGCGGTGGTAGAGGCCGACTTGCGGCATTTGGTCGCCGAACGATTTGAACAAGTCCGCGACATGCCGGTCGAGGCCGGCGGCGAAATGCTCGTTGCCGGCGCCGCGATCGTGCGGAGCGATCAATCGCGGATGGTCGGCGTCATGCGGGGCGGACGCCATCGAACTCAGCGGCGCGACGAGGCTCAACTCGGTCTCGATGATATGTTCGTTGATGACGTCCTGCGGATAAAGCGCCGCCAGACGCCGGGTCAGGTTCTCCAGTTCGCGAATGTTGCCGGGCCAGGCATAGCGCTTGAGGCGGTCGAGCGCCGCCGGCT
Source organism: Hyphomicrobiales bacterium (assembly GCA_025358745.1). GTDB lineage: Bacteria > Pseudomonadota > Alphaproteobacteria > Rhizobiales > Beijerinckiaceae > Roseiarcus. The sequence continues at coordinate 9,052 of JANYIH010000268.1, forward strand.
CGAACGATTTGGCGGGCAGGCCCTCGGCGGCGTTGCGCTGAAAGAAATGGCGCACCAGATCGGGAATGTCCTCCGAGCGTTCGCGCAAAGGGGGAAGGCGCAGCGGCACGACATTGAGGCGGAAGAAAAGATCCTCGCGGAATTGGCCGAGCGCGATGGCGTTGCGCAGATCCTTGTTGGTGGCCGCGATGATGCGGACGTTGGTCTTGATCGGCGTGCGGCCGCCGACGGTGGTGTATTCGCCCTGTTGCAGCACGCGCAGCAGCCGCGTCTGCGCCTCCATCGGCATGTCGCCGATCTCGTCGAGAAACAGCGTGCCGCCCTCGGCCTGCTCGAAGCGGCCGACCGAACGGGCGTTGGCGCCGGTGAAGGCGCCCTTCTCGTGGCCGAACAATTCGCTCTCGATCAGATCGCGCGGAATCGCGGCCATGTTGATGGCGACGAACGGTCCGCTCTTTCGCTTGCCGTAATCGTGCAGGGCGCGGGCGACCAATTCCTTGCCGGTGCCGGACTCGCCTGAGATCATGATGGTGAGATCGGTCTGCATCAATCTTGCGATCGAGCGGAAAATATCCTGCATCGCCGGCGAGCGGCCGACGAGGGGCATGTTGTCCGCGACCTCCTCGGGCGCCGCGTTTTCGCGCCGCGCGCGCGGCTGGGCGAGCGCGCGCCCGACGATGGCGACCAGCTCCTTCAGGTCGAAGGGTTTAGGCAGGTACTCGTAGGCGCCGCGTTCGGAGGCCTTGATCGCCGTCATGAAGGTGTTTTGCGCGCTCATGACGATGATCGGCAGTTCGGGCCGCATCCGCTTGATGCGCGGCAGCAGTTCGAACGCGTTGTCGTCGGGCATGACGACGTCGGTGATGACGAGATCGCCCTCGCCCGAGGCGACCGAGCGCCAAAGCCCGGCGACAGTCCCCGTGGTTTTCACCTCATAGCCGGCGCGCGACAGCGCCTGACTGAGAACCGTGCGGATCGCCGCGTCGTCGTCGGCGACGATGATGCTGCCGGTGGGCATGTCTTAACTCCCGCGAGCCGTGGACGCGGCGTCATTTACCGCCATGACGCTCACGCCTCTGATTTCACCCGGCCCGCGTCGACCGGCATGAGCACCCGAAACGTCGTTTTGCGTGAAAGGGATTCGCACTCCACAATACCGCCGTGATCACCGATAACTTTAGCCACAAGTGCAAGACCCAGGCCAGATCCCGACGCTTTGGTCGACACGAACGGGTCGAACAGATTGGCCGCGATCTCCGGCGCGACGCCCGCGCCGTTGTCGCGGATGCAGATTTCGAGCGGCAGGCTGACCGGCTCCTGGCTCGCGCGCGATTTCAGCCGCATACCCGGCCGATAGGCGGTGGACAGCATGATCTCGCCGTCGATGCTGTCGATGCCGATCGCCTCGGCGGCGTTTTTCATCAGATTGAGAAACACCTGGATAAGTTGGTCGCGGCTGCCGATCACGTGCGGCAGCGAGGGGTCGTACAGTTCCGTGATGCGGATATGTCGGGCAAAGCCCGCCTGCGCCAGCCGCTTCACATGGTCCAGCACGGCGTGGATGTTGAGGCTGTCGCGCGGCGTCGGGCCATGGTCGGAAAACGATTCCATCCGGTCGACCAGTTTGACGATGCGGTCGGTCTCGTCGCAGATCAGCCGCGTCAGCGCACGGTCCTCGTCGCTGACCGAGCTTTCCAGCAATTGCGCCGCGCCGCGAATGCCCGACAACGGATTCTTGATCTCATGCGCCAGCATCGAGCCCAGCGCCGTCACCGAGCGGGCGGCGCTGCGATGGGTGAGCTGTCTGTCCATTTTTTCGGCAATTGACCGTTCGTGCAGCAGAACGGTCACGCCTTCAAGGCTCGGCAGCGGCCCGATGAAGGCGTCCACCAGCCGGGCGACGCCCGTGCGCGGCGTCGCGATTTCCAGCCGATAGCCGTTGACGGTGGATTGCGAGGCGAGCGCATCGGCAATCAGGGCGAACACCGGCGAACCGAACGGAAGCAGATCGTGCAGGTTCGAGCGCGTCAGGGCGGCGCGGCCCATCTCGAAGAAATTTTCCGCCGCGGTGTTGACCTCGACGATCGCGCCGTCGCTGTCGAGCGCGAGCAAGGGCTGCGGCAGCGCGTTGAGAAGACGCAAAGGATCGGGGCGGGTGCGGACTTTGGGGGGCGTTTCGCGCCGGTTCATGCGGCCCTCCGGCGGTCGACGTCATAGGCGCGGGCGAGCAGGGCGAACGCTTCGCCTGGCGTTTCCGTCGTCACCAGCGCGCGCCGCAACTCGGCCGGCGCGCCCTCCTCGTCGACATAGGCCGCCAGATGCTTGCGCGCGTGGCGCAACCCGGACCGGCCGCCCATCCGCGTCAGCAGATGTTCGAGATGTTGCGCGGCGTCGGCGTGACGGTCGTCCGGGGCGGGCGGCGTCGCGGGACCGCCGCTGTCGAGCGCGCGGGCGATCGCGCCTGGCAACCATGGCCGGCCGGTCGCGGCGCGCCCGATCATCACCCCCGCAGCACCAGAGGCGGCGAGCATGGCGCGCGCGTCTTCGACGCCGTTGCAATCGCCGTTGACGACGACGGGGATCGACACCGCCTCGACGATTTCCGCCACCGCCTTCCAGTCGGCCGCGCCCTGATAGAACTGGCAGCGCGTGCGGCCGTGGATGGTGATGAGCTTGACGCCTACGCTTTGCGCGCGCTGCGCAAGCGCGGCGGCGTTGCGGGACGCCTCGTCCCAGCCGAGCCGCGTCTTCAGCGTGACGGGAGCCGCGACCGCGCCGACCACCGCCTCCAGTATGCGCGCGGCAGCGTCGAGATCGCGCATCAGCGCGCTGCCGGCCAGGGCGCCGGCGACGCGGCGGGCGGGGCAGCCCATGTTGATGTCGATCAGGTCGGCGCCATCGTCGGCCAGCCGTCGCGCCGCCTGCGCCATCGAGGCCGGCTCGCAGCCGACGAGTTGCACCGCGAACGGGGCGCCCGGAACGGATTCCGCGCGCGCGCCGCATTCCGCGTCGCCCTGCATCAGCCCGGCCGAGGCGACCATTTCGGAGAAGGCGAGCGAAGCGCCGCGTCGCTGCGCCACGCGCCGCATCCCCGCGTCGGTGACGCCCGCCATCGGCGCCAGCAGAACGCGGCCGCGCAGCGCGAGCGACCCGATCCGAAGATCCGACGATGACGTGCCTAAATCTTGAGCAGTCGACATTGTGATTAGTTTATGGACATCTGATCGCGAGCGCAAGCATCTGACGCAGGGGCTTGCGGGGGCGACGTCGTCATGTCATCGACGTTTTCATTGCGGGAGGGTTTATGAACATCTCCGCTCTGACTGAGGCTGCGCCGATAATTCAGGCGCATGCCTATGCCGCATTCGCCGCGATTGGCCTGGGCGCAGCGCAACTGGCGTCGCCGAAAGGCGCGGCCGCGCATCGCGCGATGGGGCGAATCTGGGTCGCGCTGATGCTGGCCGTGGCGGGCACATCGTTGTTTATTCACACGATCCGGAGTTTCGGCCCGTTCAGCGCGATCCATCTTCTTTCGCTGTGGACGCTGGCGGCCGCGCCGGCGGCGGCGATCGCCGCGCGCCGGGGGCGCATCGGGTGGCATCGGCGCGCCATGACGTCGCTGTATGTGCTGGCGCTGCTGGTCACCGGCCTCTTCACGTTGTGGCCGGGAAGAATTATGCACAAAGTGTTCTTTGGCGGTTGAAACGCGCGGCCGGCTCCCCATCTCGGAAAGTGGCGCATCGTCGCGACGAATCTTGATATTTCAATCCGTCTGTGGCAAGAGGCCGCCGTCCCCGCAACCTAGTCCGGATAAAGATGTCGTTCCTGAACTCGCATAAGTTCCAGGATCGTCAGGAAGCCGCCGCCAAGGCCCGCAAGGCCATGGCGGAGAAATTCCTGGCGCGTCCGAAGTACGATCCCAACGATCCCGCCGTGATCGCTCGCGAAGCCGAGCGTCGCAGAATTCTGGAAACCCGCGCCGAGCGCGAAGTCGAGCGCGCCAAGCGCAAGGCGGAGCAGGAAGCCGCCGACGCATTGCGCAAGATCGCCGATGAAGCGTCGCGCCAGGAGCAATTGCGCCTGGAAGAGGCGACGCGACTGGAAGTGGACGCCGCGCAGCGCGCCGAACTGGAGCGCGTCGAGTTCGAGAAGAAACTCGAACGCGATGCGCGTTACGCCGCTCGCAAGGAGCGCAAGAAGAAGAAGCTCAGCGTCGCCGAGCGCTGGGGCCGCTAAACAGAGGCCACGTCATGGCGAATCGTCCGCTCAAACTGGGGCTCGCGGGCCTCGGCACGGTCGGCGCCGCTTTGACGCGGCTTATCTGCGCCCGAAGCGACGATTTCGTCGCCCGGACGGGTCGCTTGCCGGAGATCGTCGCCTATAGCGCGCGCAGCGCCGGCGAACGCGGCTTGCCGCTCGGCGGCGCCCATTTCTATCCGGATGCGCGCGAGATGGCGGCGAAGGCCGACATCGACGTGTTCGTCGAACTTATCGGCGGCGCCTCCGGACCCGCTTATGAAGCCGTGCGCGCCGCGTTGGCGCGTGGCGTTCACGTCGTCACCGCCAACAAGGCGATGCTGGCCGCGCATGGCCTTGAACTTGCCGACATGGCGGAAAAGGCCGCCGTCGCGCTCTCCTTCGAGGCGGCTGTCGGGGGCGGCGTGCCCGTGATCAAGACGCTGCGCGAGGCGCTGGTGGGCAACCGCATTCAGCGAGTCAGCGGCATTCTCAACGGCACCTGCAATTTCATCCTCTCGAAGATGGAGGCCGAGCGGATTCCGTTCGACGTCTGCCTGAAGGAAGCCCAGCGGCTCGGCTACGCCGAGGCGGACCCCACCTTCGACATCGGCGGCTTCGACACTGCGCACAAGCTGTCGATCCTGGCCGCGCTCGCCTTTGGCGCCCGGATCGACGCCGAGGCGGTGTCGGTCGAGGGGATCGAGAGCATCACGCTCGCCGATCTCGCCGCGGCCGACGATCTCGGCTTTCGCATCAAGCTGCTGGGCGTGGCGCAGCGCACCGATCACGGCGTCGAGCAGCGGGTGCATCCGACCATGGTGGCGAAAACGACGCCGCTGGCGCAGACCATGGGCGTGCTCAACGGCGTCACCATCGACGGCGACGCGGTCGGCGCGCTGACGCTGGTGGGGCCGGGCGCGGGCGGCGACGCCACCGCCTCGGCGGTGGCCGCCGATCTCGCCGACATCGCGCGCGGGGTTCTCGCGCCGGCGTTCGGGCGGCCCGTCGCCTTGCTGGCGGAGGCGGAACGCGCCTCGATACAGCGCCACGAGGGCGGCTACTACGTGCGACTGAGCGTGCTCGACAGGCCGGGTTCGATGGCGACCATCGCGCGGCGCATGGCGGAGCGGACGATCTCGCTCGAATCGATCGTGCAAAAGCGCGCTTCGGGCGACGCCAACGCTTACGTTTCGGTGGTGATCGTCACCCATGCGACGACGGAAACCTCGATTCGTGAGGCTTTGGCGCTGACGCTCGAAGACGGCGTGGTGCGCGAGAAGCCGCAGGTCATCCGGATCGAGCGGCCCTGAAGGTCAGATGACCGGTTCGATATCGTGCCACGCCGCGTCGGGATAATTGGAAAATTCGACCACGAGGCCGTCGCGGAAACGGAAGAAATCGATGAAATCGCACTGGTAGCGCCGGCCGGTGTCGCGGCGACGGCCTACCGCCGTGCGGTGAACGACGGCGCGGTCGCCGTCGATCACGATCTCGTGAAGCACCGAGACGATATTCTCCAGCGCATAGGCGTTCTTGCGCAACGCATTGGCCACGTCCTGACGCCCGTGAATGGGCGCGGCGACGCCGGTCCAGAAGCCGTTCGAGGGGAAGGCGACGTCCGGCGCGAGATATTCGATCATCGCGTCGATGTCGCCTCGCGCCCATTTGTCAAAAATCAGCCGAATGCGACGCTCGATCTGATCTCGATCAAGCTCGCCGATCCGCCTCAAGGCGTCCTTACTAAGCACGGCGCCGCTCCGTTGCTTGGTTCGCTGCCGCTATGACTAGGCCAGGCCGTCGTCTTCGGCAAGTTACAATCGTCAAGTCGGGTCGAGCGGTTCGAAGACTCCGACCAGCGCGAGGGCGCCCTCTATCCCCCTACATTTTCATCCCCTTCATATCGTGCCCGCCTGTTGGCCCCGGCGCGCCGATCGGCAGCACCGGCATGTCGACGGCGAGCGCGCCCGCATGTTCGAAAGTGAGCGTCGCTTCGACCGTTTCGCCCTTGATCAGGGGATGCTTCAAACCGACGAACATCAGATGATAGCCGCCCGGCGCCAGTTTGACCGTGGAATGGGCGGGAATTTCGACGCCGGCCGTGATCTCGCGCATCTCCATCACGCCGTTGTTGGTTTTCATTTCGTGAATCTCGGCTTTGGCGAAATCGACGGCGACCCCGGTGAGCCGGTCCGCGCTCGCGCCATCGTTGCGGATCGAGAGATAGCCGGCGCCGACCTGCGCGCCTTTGGGCGTTGCGCGGGCGAAGGCGTTTTGCACGGTGAGATCGCTCGCCGAGGCAGGGCTTGAGGCCAGCGCGAGCGCCAGCAGGGCGGTCGAGACAAAGATATTCATGGGGTTGGCTCCTTCAGATGGGGGAGGCGGCTCATTTCACGGTGAAATCGAATTCGTCCTGCATGTTGTGCGTGTCCACCGAAAACCGCTCGCCCTCAAGTCAACGCAGGCGTCGCGCTTCGCCTTGCAGGGCGCCCTCGTTGCACTTAAAGGCCGAACGTTCCCATCTGGAAAGGTCGCCGCTTGCCCGCGCCGTCGAGGCTGTTCGCTTGATCGTTGCTGTCGCCTCGCCCGTCGGCCGGCCCGCGCCGCGCTTGCAACGCGATCGCGGTCTCGCCATCGGGCTTATGATCGTGGCGCTGATCTGTTTCACCATGATGGACAGTTCGGCGAAATATCTCAGCCGGACGCTGCCGGCGATCGAGATCGTATGGGCGCGCTATCTCGGCGCGGCGCTAGTGGCGGTCGTCGCGACCCGCGCCTACGCGCGGCCGCGCCTGTTGCGCTCGCGTCGCCCGGCCTTGCAGAGTTTGCGGACGATTTTACTGCTCGGCTCGACGGTCGGCAATTTTCTAGCGCTGAGGACGCTGCAACTC
>JANYIH010000131.1 GCA_025358745.1 Hyphomicrobiales bacterium
CTCGATCGCCCGGACGCCGATCGCGGGGGCGAGATGCGTCTTGCCCGTTCCGGGTCCGCCGACCAGGACGGTGTTATGGGCGTCCTCCAGGAACTCGCAGCGATGGAGTTGGCGGACGAGCGCCTCGTTGACCTCGCTTGAGGCGAAGTCGAAGCCGGCGAGGTCGCGATAGTTCGGAAAGCGCGCGGCCTTTAGCTGGTAGGCGGTCGACCTGACTTCCCTGTCGGCCGTCTCCGCTTTCAGGAGTTGCGACAGGATCGGCAGCGCGGCTTCGAAAGCCGGCGAGCCTTGCTCGGTCAACTCGCCGACAGCTTGCGCCATGCCACGCATCTTGAGGGCGCGCAGCATGATGACGATCGCGCCGGCGGCGGGGTTATGACGCATGGCGCGTCTTCCTGGCCTTGCGCAGGGCGTCGTAGCGCTCGACGTTGGCCAGCGGCTCGGTGGTGAGCGCCAGCGCGCCCGGCGGCTTCACCTGCGGCGCGTCGGTCGGCTTGCCGTCGACCAGGCGGTGCAGCAGGTTCAGGATATGCGTCTTGGTCGGCGCGCCGGCCTCCAACGCCAGTTCGACGGCGGTCAGCACCGCCTGCTCGTCATGCTGGAGGACGAGGGCCAGAATCTCCACCCTCTCGCGGTCGCCGCCCGGCGTCTTGAGCATGCGTTGTTGCAGAGCCCGGAAGGCCGGCGGCAGCTCGGCGAACGGCGCGCCGTTGCGCAGGGCTCCGGGCTTACGCTGGATGACCGCGAGGTAATGCCGCCAGTCGTAGACCGTCGCGCTCTTGCGGTCGTGCGAGCGGGCGAAGACACGGGCGTGCTCGCACACGATCTGCCCCTCGGCGGCGACGACGATGCGCTCGGGGTAGACGCGTCCGCTGACGGGCCGGTTGGCGAACGAGGCCGGCACGCTGTAGCGATTGCGCTCCAGGTGGATCAGGCACGTCGGCGAGACGCGTATGGGATATTCGACGAAGCCGTCGAACGGCCGGGGAAGCGGCATCAGTCGCCGCGCCTCCTCGGCCCAAGCGCCGGCCACCGAGCCGGGGTGGGAGCATGAGCCGTCTGAGCCCATAGTTCGCGACAGCGAGCCTCCAGCCAGTCGTTCAGCGCCGCCCGCGAGGGAAAGCTCGGCGTCGGCTGCCAGAGCCGATGGCGGGCGTCCTGGACGTTCTTCTCGATCTGCCCTTTCTCCCTGGAGTGGGCCCGTTGAGGCGGACAGGGGTGGACTAGGGAATTGACCGGTAGGCTGGGTTTTCGAAAGACGAAAACTCATGACCAGGTATCGATCCCACAGCATCGAATTCGCGCGTCGGATCGCCCAGGAATTTCTTGCCGGCGAAACGCTCCACGGTTTGGAAAAGCGCCACGACATCTCGCGCAATCTGATCCGCGTCTGGGTCGAGCGCTATCAAGCCGGCGCCTTCGACGAGGACGCCGCGGCGGCAGACCTTCTTCAGCAATACGAAGCCCGGATCGCCGCGCTCGAACGGCTGGTCGGCAAGCAGGCGCTGGAATGGGAGTTTTTAAAAGGGGGGTCTACGAAAAGGACCGCTTCCGAAAAGCGCGCCTACGTCGGCGATTGTCGGCCCGAAGGCGTCTGCATCGCCGAAGGATGCCGGCTGATGGCGATCTCGCGCTCGGCTTACTACGGCGCGCCTATGTCGGCGCTCGACGACACAGCCCTTGTCGAGGCGATAAGCGCTCTTCGCGACGAGTTCGAACGCTACGGTTGGCGGCGCATGCAAGCCGCCCTTCGCCAACAGGGGCATGTGGTCAATCACAAGAAGATCAAGCGCCTCATGCGCGAACACGATCTTCAGCCTCGCACCTCGGCGATACACGGCGACGACGGATAGCGACCACGACCATCCGATCTTCCGCAATCTGGCCAAGGGCAAAGTCGTCAGTGGCGCCAATCAGCTCCGGGTCGCTGACATCACCTACGTCGCGGTCGCTACGGGCTTCGTTTACGTCGCCGTGATTCTCGACGCCTGGTCGCGCCGCCTCGTCGGCTACGCCCTCAGCAGATCTATCGATGTTCGGCTGACGCTCGCCGCATTGAACGCCGCGGTCGAACACCGCAGGCCGCCTCCCGGTTGCCTGCATCACTCGGATCGCGGCGCGCAATATGCGGCGCAAGCCTATCGGCAGGCCATCGAAAGACATGGCCTCGTCGGATCGATGGGTCGGCGCGGCAATCCTTATGATAACGCCAAAGCCGAAAGTTTCATGAAGACGCTGAAGGTCGAAGCGGTTTATCCGATGGCCCGTGAGACCTTCGCCGACGTCGTCGAAGACCTTCCCCGCTTCATCGACCAAGTCTACAATAGCCGCCGACTTCACTTTAGGACGGTGGACATTCGAGCCGAGATCGCCAATGTATTGGCGCCATGAGTCAGTCAACCGCTCCGCATTCCCGCGACTTGCAAGGCCCGCCGAGTCTGGGCCGGCGCGCGTTCTTCGCCGCGCTCGCGCTGACGGCGACGCTGACGCCAGCCTTCGCGCAGCCGCCCGATGCGGCCGGCTTCGCCAAATATATCGCCGATCAGTGGCCGGTCGCGCAGGCCAAGGGAATCACGCGGCCGACTTTCGATGCGGCGACCAAGGGGTTGCACTACGATCCGAAAATCGCCGCCCACACCGAGCGGCAGGCGGAATTCTCGCTGTCGATCTCGGCCTATCTCGCCGGCGCGGTGATCCCGTCGCGGATCGAGGCGGGGCGCGCGCTTTACGCCAAGGAGCGCGACACGCTCGCGCGCGCCAGGGAGACCTATGGCGTCGACGCCGGGGCGATCATGGGGGCCTGGGGCGTCGAGACCGAATTCGGCGCCTTTTTCGGCGGCGAGAACGTGCTCAGCGCCCTGGCGACGCTGGGTTACATCCATTATCAGGGCGATCTCGGCCGCGACGAACTGATCGCGGCGATGAAGATCGTGCAGGCGGGCGACGAGCCGCCGAGCGGGATGCGCGGTTCCTGGGCCGGCGCGATGGGCCAGCCGCAATTCATGCCCACGAGTTATCTCGAATACGCCGTCGATTTCGACGGCGACGGACGGCGCGACATCTGGAAGAGCAACGCGGATTCGCTGGGCTCGATCGCCCATTTCCTCTATCGTCACGATTGGACGCCGGACCTGCCGTGGGCGGTCGAAGTGACGCTGCCCGCCGGTTACAACTATGAGCCGGGCGATTTCACCGGCGCGGCGAAATTCGCCGAGTTCGCGGCAAAAGGCGTGCGCGCGGCCGACGCCAGCGCGCTGCCCAGGCAGGGCGCGGCGCGGCTCTACATGCCGGCCGGCGCGCAGGGGCCGATCCTGCTGGTCACGCATAATTTCGACGTGATCAAGACCTACAACAATTCCAACGCGTATGTACTGGCGGTCGGCCTGCTGGGCGACGCCGTCGTCGGACGCGGCAAGTTGCGCACGCCCTGGCCCAAGTCCGAGCGCGCGCTGTCGCGCGAGGAGGTCAAGAGCGTTCAGTCCCTGCTGAAGTCGCACGGGCTCGAAATCGGCGAGATCGACGGCCGCGCGGGGCCGAAATTGGAGCAGGCGGTGCGCGCGTTTCAGTTCGAGCAAGGGCTCACCCCCGACGGCTACGCCGGGCGGGCGCTGCTCGCCCGGCTCAAGAGCGCTTCGTGAAACGGCGCGCGCGGCTGCGCCTGACCGCCGCGCTGGTCGCGATTTGTCTCGCCGGCGCCACGGCGCGGGCGGAGGACGGGCTCGGCGGTTTCTTCCAGCATCTGTTCGGCGGACCGCAGAGCCAACCGCCCGCGGCGCCGCGGGCGACCGAGGCCGCGCCCGTTTCGACCCCGCGCCCGACGCCGCGCAAGCGCCGCAAGCCCGCGCCGTCGCGCGAGGCGAGCGCGCCGGCGGCGCCCGCGACCCCTTCCGCGACGGCGAGCAAGTTCGTTTACGTGCTTGGCGACAGTCTCGCCATTTCCGCCGCCGAAGGCATGGCCGACGAACTCCAGGCCAAGCCCGAGATCGGCGTGATCGACCGCGCCCGGGACGCCTCGGGCCTGGTGCGCGACGACTATTTCGATTGGGCCAAGGCGGCGCGGGAACTGGCGGCGGAGCAGGAGGCTTCAACCAAAGAGCCCGTGGCGAAAGAACCCGTGGCGAAAGAACCTGCGGCGAAAGCCAGGGACGCCGCGCCCGCGCCCAAGCCCGCCGCGAAGGTCGATTTCGTCGTCGTCATGCTCGGCATCAACGATATGCAGCCGATGCGCGACGGCAAGGACTATGTCGACCCGCTGTCGGACCGCTGGAAGGAGATTTACGCGCAACGCATCCAGGCTGTCGTGACGCCCCTGCGCGCCGCGCATATCCCGGTCGTCTGGGTTGGGCTGCCGCCGATGCGAGCGGAGAAGTTCAACACGCAGATGGTCGCGCTGAACCAGTTGTTCAAAGACAATGCCGAGCGGGCGGGCGCGAAATTTCTCGACCTGTTCGACGATTTCGCCGATCAGGGCGGCCAGTTCGACGCCTTCGGACCCAATGTCGAGGGGCAGAAGGTGAAACTGCGCGGCGGCGACGGCATCCACCTGACCCCGGCCGGCGGCAAGAAACTCGCGCACTTCCTCGACGTCGAGGTGCTGGACGCACTCGACAAGACCGAGAAACCCAAAACCGACATCGCCGTCCTGCCGCCCGACATCAACAAGGCGACCGAGGACATCAACGAGCAGATTCGGCGCGAGATGGGCCAGCCCGTCGCGCCGCCCAGCGAGGTCCACCTGCCAGAGGCGGCGATCGCGCCGCAGCCCCCGCCCAAGCCCGAGGCCGGCGCGATCAACTCGCTCGCCGCGCGGCCCGCTTCGCCAGGAGCGGCCCTCGCCTCGGCCAACGCTCCAGCGCCGAGCGAGGCGGCGCGGTTGTTGCGGCGGGGCGAACCCCCGCCCGCCGCGCCCGGCCGGGCCGACGACTTCACCCGCTAGCGGGCTTGCAGGCTTCCTTAACGCGGGCGCTGCAAAGTGGCGCCAAAGCCGCCGTCGTTGCGCCCCAGACCCGGCGCAACGCTCAGGTCAACGCCGCGTTTCGAGGACTTGCGCCATGTCGCCTCACTTCATGTTCCTGCTGGCGTTCATTCACGCGGGGATCGCGTTCCTCACAACGGGCGTCAATCTCTTCATCAACCATCGCCGTTTCGTCGGTACGACGACCAACGACATGACCAAATTGCGGCTGGCGCTGGCGGCCGAACTCGCCAATCTGCAGATGCTGTGCAAGGACAATATCGACGCGCTCTACAGCGAAAAGGACGCGCTGGTCTCGTGCCGGATGTTTTCGGCGATCTATCGCGGCAATCTCGGCCGCGTGCATACGCTGGCCGCCGAACATATCGCGCCCGTCGTGACGGCTTACGCAATGTGCGAACGCGCCGAGGCCTACGCCGCCGCCTATTGCAAGCCCCATGGTCAGAGCGCGTTCAGCATGGGCAGGGAGCGACCTTTCGCCGCGTCGTTGATCGCCGCTTACGAGAAGGCCGCCGCCGCGTCGGACCGAGCTTTGCGGGCGCTGGGGGCGACGGACTGCGGTTTGCTGGAAAACGACACGCGCGCCGTCGCGGAGGCGCCGCAACTGGCGGCGGCCTGACCGGAGCGATCGCTCGACGAGGGACGTTTCCGGCGTTCGACTTTCGTATTGACATCATAACGCTTGCAAGACCACATACGCGCGCCCAATGCGGGCGGCGTTCGGAAAGAGACTCTTGCCGGGCGGCGTCGACGTTCCAGTATCCCATGGCCTGCTCGCCACGCGACGGACTTTAGGCTAAACTTGGGATGAAGACATTGGCGGGGAGGAAGTCAGATGATTCATAGCAATGGTAAGAAGCGTATTGCCTTGGCCGTAGCGCTGGGAAGCTTGCTGGCGGCGTGGGGCGCGAATGCGCAGCAGGTCGACACGGCCCGCATCGAGGCCGGCAATCCCAACGATTGGCTGACCTATCACGGCACCTACAAGGGCTACGACTACAGCGCCCTCGACCAGATCAACACGCACAACGTCAAGAATCTCGAAGTCGCCTGGACCCATATTCCCGGCAAATCGACGCGCGGCCTGCAATCCATGCCGCTGGTCGCCGACGGCGTGCTCTACTACACCGGGTCCTACAGCCGCACTTTCGCGCTCGACGGCGCGACCGGCAAGTTGATCTGGTCGTTCCTGCCGGAACTCGACGACGCTCTCGTGTCGCGCCAGACCCACTCGCCCTATACGCGCGGTCTCGCGCTCGGCGAAGGCAAGGCCTTTGTCGGCACGGTGGACGGACGCCTGTTCGCGCTCGACGCCAAGACCGGCAAGGTCGTTTGGGAAACCAAGCTGATCGACAGCCAGAAGCTGACGGTCGGCTTCACCGGCGCGCCGCTCTACGCCAAGGGCAAGGTCATCATCGGCTCGCAGGGCGGCGAATGGCCCTACAAGGGGCCGATCTTCGCGGTCGACGCGGCGACCGGCAAGAAGGCGTGGGAATTCGACACCGCCGGCGGCGACAGCGACGAAGCCAAGAAGACCTGGGGCAACGACGGTTGGCGCACCGGCGGCGGCGGCGGCTGGATGCCGGGCACCTATGACAGCGAAACCAACGCGGTCTGGTGGGGCACGGCCAACCCGGCGCCGCTGTATGACTGGTCGGGCGCCGACTACAAGACCAAGGGCGCGCGTCCCGGCGACAATCTCTACACCTCCTCGGTGGTCGCGCTCGACATCGACACCGGCAAGCTGAAGTTCTATCATCAGGAACTGCCGCACGACGGCTGGGATTTCGACAGCGCGCCGGGCGAGTTCGTCTCGATCGACCGCGACGGCAAGAAGTATATGGTGCACGCCAACAAGAGCGGATTCATCTTCGTTTACGACCGCGCCGATGCGAAGATCGAGAATGTGTGGCCGCTCGTCAAGAACTACAACTTCGTCAAGGGCATTGATCCCAAGACGGGCGAGTTGATCGGCCGACGCGACTTCACCGAAGGCAAGCAGGACGGGGTGCTGTGCCCCCATATCTCCGGCGGCGTGAGCTGGAACTCGGGCTCCTACAGCCCGAAGACGGGGATGTACTACAAGATCGGTCAGGAATGGTGCATGACGCTCACCGTCGTGAAGACCACCCCGGTGACGGAGCCGCAGGTTCAGTTGAACATCGGCGCCGACTTCAAGATCGCCAACCCGCCGACCGGCGAGATCTACGGCCATCTCGACGCGCGCGATCCGATCACCGGCAAGCTGAAGTGGGAAGTGCGCTACCCCGAGCCGCCGATGGCGAGCGTTCTGTCGACGGGCGGCAATCTGGTGTTCGTCCCCGACAGCCGCGGCACCGTGCACGCCTATAACGCGGAAAACGGCGCCGAGTTGTGGAACCACGGCGACGGTGTCGGCCATCAGGGCGGCATCATCAGCTATTCCGCGGGCGGCAAGCAGTATGTCGCGTTGACTGCCGGCTTCGGCGGCATGGTCAGCGACGACTTCGGCCCCGCCTTCGGCGAGCCCTACAAGAGCATGCCGCGCGACGAAGGCATTCTCGTCGTCTACAGCCTGAAGTAATCGACTGAAACCTGACGGCCGGAGCGGAACCAACCCCGCCTCCGGCCGTCTCATGTCCAGCGCCCATCTGTGAGAGCTCCGACATTGAAGCTGACGCCCGGCCTTTTCGCCCTGGCCCTTGTGGTCCCGTTCGCCGCGCCCTGCCTGGCCGACGACGCAGCCCCTGCGAAGGCGGCTGAAAAGCCGTCGCTCAATGTGCCGCAATTGTTCGGCACGACCTGCGGCTGGTGTCATTCCGACGCGGGCCGTTCGGTCGGCAAAGGGCCGCAGTTGATGAACACCACCCGCAGCGACGACTACATTCGCAACCGGATCAAGAATGGCAAGGAAGGCCACATGCCCGCCTTCGGGACCATGTTCTCCGACGCCGACATCGACGCGATCATCGGCTATATCAGAGCGTTGAAGCCTGAGTGAGGAGTTTGGTTCGATGCGAGTTGTCCTGGCCGCCTTGTTGCTCTGCGGACTCTTCGGGGAAGCGGCGCCCGCGCGCACGTTGGAGCAGATCAAATCGTCCGGCGTTTTGAGCGCGTGCCTGCCCGCCAACGTGCTGCCCTATTCGCGCCGCGACAGCAATCCGCCCGGATTTCAGGTCGAAGTCGCCGACGCTGTCGCCAAGGCGCTCGGCGTTTCGCTGGAGAAGCAATGGGTGATCTCGCATCTCCAGGCGCTGCGCGCCAATTGCGACCTGCGCCTCGACGTGATCGCCATTCCCGAAGCGCAGGGCGACACGCATCTCGTCCTGTCGAAATCCTACTATCGCAGCGGCGTGGCGCTGGTGTCGCGGCCGGATCGCAAGCTGGTGGATTTGGCGGCGCTCAGCGAACACACCAAGGTCGCGGTGCAGGTCAGTTCGGTCACCGCGATGGTGCTGGGCGAACGACATGTCGGCATGTCGATGTACGCTTTCGAGGACGAAATGTTGCAGGCGGTGGCCGACGGGAACGCCGACGCGGCGATGGTCACCCCCGCCTCGGCCGGCTATTTCAACATGCAGCACCCCGAGCACAAACTGAACATCAGCCTGCCCGAGGACGCCGCCCCGCAAATGTCGTGGAATATTGCGCTGGGGCTGCGTCGGCCCGACAAGCCGCTGCGCGAAGCGATTGATCAGGCGATCGACAAGCTAGTGGCCGACGGCTCCATGTCCTCGATCTATGGCCGCTATGGGATGACCCTGCCGCCGCCGAAATAACTCGACTTCCGCTATTGCCTCGAAAGGCGCCATCGGAGCGCGCGCGATGAAACAATTCGCGTTGCGCGACGAAGGACGCTGAGCGCGGGAGGCGTTTTCTTCGCCGCGCTTGGAGGGAGACCCCGCGATGAAGTCTTTCGCACTTCGCGCCGCCCTGTTCGGCGTCGCTTTGTCCGCCGCGCCCGCCTTTGCGGCCGATCATGTCAATCTGGTCCAGGGGATCGCCCTGCGCGGCTACGATCCCGTCGCCTATTTCACGCAAGGCAAAGCGGTGAGGGGCGACCCGAAAATCACGGCCAAGTTCGACGGCGCCACTTATGATTTCGTCGACGAAAAGGACAGAGCCGCGTTCGAGGCGGACCCCGCCAAATATGCGCCCCAATATGGCGGCTTCTGCGCGGCGGCGACCACCCATGGCCGCAAGGTCGACGCCGACCCGCACAAGTTCGTCGTCAAGGACGGCAAGCTCTATGTGAACTACAACCAGGAAGCGCTCGACTTCTTCGCCAAGGATCTACCAACCAATATCACGGCGGCCGATCGGAAATGGCCGGAGGTCAAGGAGATCGAGCAAGTGATCCGGTAGTTGCTCAGAACAGGAAATAGCGCTGCGCCATGCTGAGCCGCTCGGCCGGCTCGCAGGTCAGCAACTGCCCGTCGGCGGTGACGGCGTAGGTCTCGGGATCGACCGTGATCTTCGGCGTCGCGTCGTTGTGGATCAGGCTTTTCTTGCCGATGCCGCCGCGCGTATTCTCGACGGCGACGAGCGGCTTTTGCACACGCAGCTTCGCCGCCAGGCCGCCCGCGACGGCCGCGCCCGAAACGAAAGTCAGCGAAGTCTGCGTGCGCGCGCGGCCATAGGCGCCGAACATCGGGCGGTAGTGGACGGGTTGCGGCGTCGGGATGCTCGCGTTCGGATCGCCCATCGCGGCGGCGGCGATGGCGCCGCCCTTGATGACGAGATCGGGTTTGACGCCGAAGAAGGCGGGCGACCACAGCACGAGGTCGGCCAGCTTGCCCTTTTCCACCGAGCCGATGTGGCGCGACACGCCATGCGCGATCGCCGGATTGATGGTGTATTTCGCGATGTAGCGTTTGGCGCGGGCGTTGTCGGCGCGCCCGTCCCCCGGCAACGCCCCGCGCTGGCGTTTCATCTTGTCGGCCGTCTGCCAGGTGCGGATGATGACTTCGCCGACCCGGCCCATCGCCTGACTGTCGCTCGACATCATCGACAAGGCGCCGATGTCGTGGAGGATGTCTTCCGCCGCGATGGTCTCCTTGCGGATACGGCTTTCGGCGAAGGCGAGGTCTTCGGGGATCGAGGAATCGAGGTGATGGCACACCATCAGCATGTCGAGATGCTCGTCGAGCGTGTTCCTGGTGAAGGGCCGCGTCGGGTTGGTTGACGAGGGCAGCACGTTGGGCAGTTCCGCCACGCGGATG
>JANYIH010000015.1 GCA_025358745.1 Hyphomicrobiales bacterium
CCGATATGCGCCACGCGCTCGCTCTCGATCCCGCCCTCCCTTCGGCGCACGGCGGAATGATGCTATACTTCGGCATGTCCGCTCAATGGAGCCAACTCTCGGCGGAGATGGAGCGCGCCGTACACGACAATCCGACGAACATAACCGTGCTCAGCCTCGCCGCGTCGCAATCGGTCTATCTGGGCAAACCCGACGACGCCGTCGCTTTCGCGGAACTCGCTTTGCGCTTGGACCCGAACATGCCGCGCGCGCAATTGTCGGATCATGTGCTCGCGTTCGCCCTCGCTCGCAAATTCGAACGCGCCGTCGAGGTCGGTGAACAAATTCCGGAAAGCCAAAGATTCGTTTGGGACCGTTTCTATCTGGCGGAGAGCTACGCCTTCCTCGGTCGCGACGCGGAAGCCAGGCGCGCCAAAGAGGCTCTCGTAGCCGCTGATGGGGAACAGGTGATGGAGATCTGGGCCAACGAGGGTGACTATTACGCGCGCACCAACGAACAGGACGTCACGCGGGAGGGTTTCCATAAGCTGGGTATGCGCGTCTGCGCCACGCCGGAGGAGTTGAAGAAATACACCAACCCCAAGCGCCTGTCCGAGTGCGTTAAGTCGTGAGGCGCTGTGGCTTGGTTTGGTCTGTGGACAAAGAGCAACCCAAATAGGTCGGCCACGGACCGGAAGCCGAAATTCAAACCGCCCCCGCCCCCGGCGTCATAAATCCACCAAACCGACGCTGCACGGAAGCCCTCGATGACCTTCACCCCCACCTCAACGATTCACACCCCCACCCGGCCGCGCCAGACCTTCTGGCGCGCGCTTAACCTCAATTCCCGCATCGTCGGCGCGCTCATCATGCGCGAGGGCACGATGCGGTTCGGGCATGAGAATCTCGGCTTCTTCTGGGTGATCGGCGAGCCGCTGGTGCTCACCTGCGGCGTGATGCTGATGTGGACGATCGGCGGCCAGACGCACGGGCATGGCGTCGGCGTGGTGCCGTTCGCGCTGTCGGGCTACACCATGATCACGCTCTGGCGCCATCTCTCGGGCAAACAGGTCCACGCCATCCGCCAGAGCATGGGGTTGCTGTTTCACCGCAACGTCAGCCTGATCGACGTGTTGCTCGCCCGCTCGATGTTGGAGGTGGTCGCCATCCTCACGGCGTTTTTCGTCGCCTTCATTCCGCTGTCGCTGCTGGGTTTCGTCGACCCGATGCCGGACCCGCTGCTGTTCGCCGGCGGCTATTTCCTGCAAGCCTGGTTCGGAATCTCGTTCGGCCTCTGCATTTCCGCGCTCAGCGAGATGTACGAGGCGACCGAGCAGTTCCTGCCGCCGCTGCTCTATATCAGCTTGCCGTTCACCGGCGTGTTCAACATGGCCGATTGGTTGCCGCAGCAATGGCGCGAAGTGCTGCTGTGGTCGCCGCTGGTCAGCAATATCGAGATGCTGCGCGCTGGCATGTTCGGCGGCGACATCAAATATTACTACGATCCGATGTACGTGGTCTATTGGTCGCTCGGGCTGACGGCGATCGGCCTGCCGCTGGTGCAGCGGGCGCGCCGCCACGTCGCCTTCCACTGATCACGTCTCGCGCTCGACCACCGCCCCGCCGCGCAGGCCCATCGCGCTCGCCAGCCATTTCAGCCGCTCCGCCACCACCTCGCTGTCGGGCGCACGGGCGGCGGGCGCGACTTCGAGCACGAGCCGGTCGCCTTGCGTCTTCAGATGCGCGCTTTCCAGCACGGCGCTGCTCGCGCCGGAGAAGCGATAGGCGAGCCTGAGCGCCGA
This sequence comes from Hyphomicrobiales bacterium, assembly GCA_025358745.1. Classification (GTDB taxonomy): domain Bacteria; phylum Pseudomonadota; class Alphaproteobacteria; order Rhizobiales; family Beijerinckiaceae; genus Roseiarcus. Next base: position 1,782 of record JANYIH010000015.1, read on the forward strand.
GCCCAGAATGCGCGCCCGCCGCCGCGCGCCGTCGCCGATCAGCCGGAGCGCCGGCTCCAGCCACGCCGCATCGGCCTTGTAATCGTAGCGAAAATGCAGCGCGGCGGCGAGAAACACGCGGTCGGGATGGTCGAGGCCGATAAAGGGGAATTGCAGCACGCGGCGGAACGTCTCCTCGGCGCGCAGTTCCGGCGCGTCGCGCCAGGCGATGTCGGACAAGGCGCAGGCCGCCACCCTGAGCCGCGTCTCGCCCGGCGTCTCGCCGGGAAACAGCTCGGCGGTCCAATCCGCCAGCGCGGCGGCGAATTCCGGCACGCGCGCCGCCGGCAACCCGATCAGCCGCGCGCCCTCTATCAGAGGATCGCGATATTGCTCCTCGCGCGACAGCTTTGAGAACAGCAGCCCCTCGCGCAGCCCCAAAGCCGAGAACACGATTCTTTCCGGCCCGAGCCGCTTCAGCACCCGGTCCAGCAGGAGCGCGGCAGAGGGCAGACTGCGCGCGCGGCGCGATTGCACGCCGGGAATCGCGACCGCCTTGCCCGGCGCCGGCCGCCAGATCGATTTGGCGAATTCGCGCGCTTCCGCCGCCGAGAGCGCATAGCCATGCGTCACCCGCACCGGCGCTTTCGCGATCGCCATATGCGCCTTGGCGAGCGCGCGCCAGCCGCCCCCGACGGCGTAGAAAACCGGTTTCGACAGCGACATCGGCAGGCCGCTGCGCAGCCGCTCGTCGATCTCGCGCTTGGCCTCTTCGCGCCCCTGCGCCAGCATCGCCTCGACCGGCAGCGCGCCGAGCGGGAGGCTTACCGAGACCTCGCCCACTTTGTCGTCCAGCGCCAGCGCCGCTTCGAGCGAGCCCCCGCCCATGTCGCCGACCGTGCCCACGGGTCGGAAGAAGCCGGAGATCACGCCGAGCGTGGAATAATGCGCCTCCTCCTTGCCCGTCAGCACCCGCACCTTGAGGCCCGATTCGGCCTCGATGGCGGCGGCGAGTTCGGGGCCGTTGGCGGCGCGCCGGATCGCCTCGGTCGCGGTGACGTCGAGTTCGCCCACATGCATCGCCTCGGCGATCGCAGAGAATCGGCGCGTCGCCTCGACAGTGCGGCGGAAATTGTCAGCCCGGATCGCCCCGGTCTCGGCCAGCCCCTCGCCGAGCCGGCACAGCGACTTCTCGTTGAAACGAGGCAGCGGCGCGCGGCCCAACTGGTCATAGACGACGAGGCGAACCGAATTGGAGCCGATATCGACGATGCCGTAAGGCGGCTTGCGCTCCACGACAGGCTCAAGATCGAGCGGACGGTTGGCGTCGGTCATGGGCGCGCTGTAGCACGCGGCGGCGGCGCGCGCCTATCGCGGCGCGATCAAACCCGCGGCGCCAAATCCCGCGAGCCAGATCAGAAACGGATAGGACGCCAGCCGCTCGACCGTCCCGACGCCCAGCCCGCCATAGGCCTCGGCGCCCAGCGCGAGACAGGCGCAAAAGCCGATCGCGCCCGCTGGGACGCCGCCGCGCCGCCCGATTAAAAGCGCCCCCACATTGCAGCCGACGAGATTGGCGGCGGCCCCCGCATAATGCCAGCCCGAGGCGATATCCTCGGGCGCCAGCCCGACCAGCGCGACGCCCAGCGCGCAAACCGCGAGGCTGATCTTGCCGCCGAACGCGCGCGGCCCCCGCCCGAGCGGCCCCCACGATAGCGCCAGCCCCAGCGCGATCAGCCCGCCCTGCAACACGAACGAGCCGTTCATCACCGCGTGGCGCGGCGAGGCTTGCGCGCCCAGATCGCTGATATAACCAAAGCGATAGCTGTAGCCGGGCGCCGCCGCCGCCGCGATCGCCTCCGCGACAAAGAATTGCAGGCAGGCGACCCAGGCGAGGCCGCTTTTTTGAGGAATGATCATCTCAGGCGGAATGATCTCCGAGGGGCTGTCAACGATTGCGAAATTCCACCGGCGCTTCGGCCAGTTCCGACAAATCCAATTCGAGTTCCGTGCCGGTCGACATCACGCGGGCGCCGACGGTAAAGGCGCCGTAGGCGACAACGAAGACGCTGGCCTGGCCGTCCTTCATCTCTTTTTTCTTGACCGGCTCGCGAAAGGAATCGTGGAAGTGGAATTCGACTTCGCCTTCTCCGGTTCCTGCCTCGTTCTTGATCTCAACATCGATCCTGAACCAGCCCGGCCGGATTTCCTTTGGCGTCACCTCCGCCGACAGGGTCCACGGCCCAACCGCCGATTTGCCGCCCCATTGTCCCTTCTGCGGATCGTCAGGTCGGATCCGGGGCCGCGGAGGCGTTGTCGGCGCCGGAACGGAAGGGGCGGCTGGGGCGCCCCTGTAGCCTTGCACAGCGACCACGCGTCGGCACAGGCCGTCAAGGTCGGCCATGACCGCCCCATGATGAATGCCGTAGGTATCCAGCTTGCGGCGAAAGTCCATTTTCGCGCCGTTGAGAATGATGATCTGTTTCAGTTCGGGAGGATTGTAAGGATCTTCCGGCTGGGGATGGACGGTGAACAGGCCCCGTTGCGAAACCAGTCTCGCCGTGACGTAGCCGGGAAAGACGAAACCAACTTCGTTGGCCTTGAAGGGGCTGGGCGCCAGCTTGCTCGCGGATGCGGGCCGACGGACGATATATACGCCCGCGTCGTCCTGATCGTTGCCCCACACCGCGAAAAAGAGCGAAACCAACGGCGATTCC
>JANYIH010000020.1 GCA_025358745.1 Hyphomicrobiales bacterium
CTCACCAACATCCTGCGCGACCTCGACGAGGACGCCGCGATCGACCGGCTCTATCTCCCGGTCGAGGCTTTGCGCGAGGCCGGCGTCACGGCGACAGGCGCGCGCGGCGTGATCGACGATCCACGCATCCATCAAGCCTGCCTCGCCGTCGCCGCACGGGCGGAAGCGCATTTCAAGGCGGCGCAGGAGATTTTCGCGCGCACGCCGGCGCGGGTGGCGCGCACGCCGCGCATCATGGGCGAGGCCTACCGATACATCCTCGACCGGCTCCTCGCGCGCGGCTGGACGGCCCCCCGCGCGCCGCTGAAGCTGGGCAAGCTAAAACTCGTCAGCATCGTCGTGCGCTGCTTTCTCGCATGAGCCGCGTGCATGTGATCGGCGCGGGGCTGGCTGGCCTGTCGGCGGCGGTCGAACTCGCCGGCGCCGGCCGGCCGGTCGTGCTGCACGAGGCGAGCCCGCAGGCGGGTGGGCGCTGCCGCTCCTATTTCGACGCCGCGCTCGACATGGAGATCGACAACGGCAACCATCTCGTGCTGTCGGGCAATCGCGCCACGCTGGCTTACGCGGATCGCATCGGGACGCGCGCGAAACTGGTCGGGCCGGGGTCGGCGACGTTCCCGTTCGTCGATCTTGCCAGCGCCAAGCGCTGGACGCTGCGCGCCAACGACGGGCTGATCCCCTACTGGATGCTGATGCGCTCGCGTCGCGTGCCCGACACGGGCTTGAGCGAATACGCCGAACTGGGCAAGCTGCTGTGGGCGGGTCGCAGCGCGACCATTGCCGGGACGCTCGCCTGCAAGGGCGCGCTGTGGGACCGGCTGATCGAGCCGTTTCTGGTCGCGGCGCTCAACATCGAAGCGGGCCAGGGCTCGGCGGCGCTGGCGGGGCAGGTGGTGCGCGAGACCTTGGCGGCGGGCGGGCGCAACTATCACCCGCTGGTGGCGCGCGAGGGGCTGTCGAACGCGCTGGTGCGACCCGCGCTGAGCTGGCTGGAGCAACGCGGCGGTACAATCGTCTATGGGCGCCGGCTGCGGGCGCTGAGCTTCGAGGGCGAGCGCGCGACCGCGCTCGATTTCGGCGACGAGCGGATCGCGGTCGGACCCGACGAGGCGGTCGTGATGGCGACGCCGCCGCAGGCGGCCGGACCGCTGTTGCCGGGAATTTCCACGCCGACCGAGTTCCGCTCCATCGTCAACGCGCATTATCGCGTCGCGCCGCCGAAAGGTCTGCCGCCGATCATGGGCGTCGTCGGCGGCACGGCGCAATGGCTGTTCGCCTTTCCTGAGCGGCTGTCGGTGACGATCAGCGCGGGCGAGGCGTGGCTCGACACCCCACGCGAGGCGCTGGCCGCCCGCATCTGGGCCGATGTCGCCGCTATTGCGGGCCTGCCGGCGGCGATGCCGGCGCGGTGGCAGATCGTGCGCGAGCGGCGCGCGACCTTCGCCGCTTCGCCGGAGCAGGACGCGCTGCGGCCGGGCGTCGAGACGCCGTGGCGCAACGTGGCGCTGGCCGGCGACTGGACGCAGACGGGCTTGCCGGCCACCATCGAGGGGGCGATCCGCTCCGGCGTGCGGGCGGCGCAATGGGTGGTCGAGGGGCGGCATGGCTGATGTGAGTGAAAAACGCGCCACGTTTCGGGCGCTGCATGAGGCGGGCTGCTTCGCGCTGCCCAACCCGTGGGACATCGGCAGCGCGCGGATGCTCGAACATCTCGGCTTCAAGGCGCTGGCGTCCACGAGCAGCGGCTTCGCCTGGACTTTGGCGCAGTCCGATTACGGGATGACGCGCGAGTTGACGCTGGCGCATCTGGCGGCGCTGTGCGGCGCGGTCGATCTGCCGGTCAACGCCGATTTCCAATCCGGTTTCAGCGCGACGCCGGAAGGCGTAGCCGAGAGCGTGCGGCTGGCGGTGCAGGCAGGCGTGGCCGGGCTTTCAATCGAGGACCGCAATCTGGAGGCGGGCGGGGCGCTCTACGACCGGGCGACCGCGCTGGAGCGGCTACGCGCCGCCCTCGCCGCCGTGGGTGACGCGATCCTCGTCGCGCGCACGGAAATTCTGCTCGACGACCCGACCCAGGTCTCGGCCGCGATCGACAGCCTCGTCGCCTTCGCCGACGCCGGCGCGGATTGCCTCTATGCGCCAGGCGTACGCAAGCCCGACGACATCCGCGCCATGGTGAAGGCGGTGGCGCCGAAGCCGCTCAACGTGCTTGCGCTCGATCTGTCGATGTCGCTGGCGCAATATTCCGATCTCGGCGTGCGGCGGGTCAGCGTCGGCGGCGCGTTGGCGCGAGTCGGCTGGGCGGCGGTGCGCGCGGCGGCGCAGGGGATCATGGGCGGCTCGTTCGCGGCGCTGGCGAGCGGCGCGCCGTCGCGCGAACTGAACGGCATGTTCGCGACGCGCGAAGTCTCTTAACCATGTTCGGGCATGTTGCCGCCTCACTTCTCCTGAAGCGTGTCGCATGAACGCCGCCGCTCGCCTGCCTTTGCGCGCCAAATTCGCCCACGTGACGTCGTGGATCTTCGATCTCGACAACACGCTTTATCCCCAGGACTGCGGGCTGTGGCCGGCGATCGAGGACCGCATCACGCTTTATCTGATCGAGCACAGCGGCCTCGACGGCGCCTCCGCGCGGGCGTTGCAGCGCTATTACTACCACCAGCACGGCACGACCTTGCGCGGGCTGGTGGACGAGGACGGCGTCGCGCCCGAGCATTTCCTCGATTTCGTGCACGACATCGACCGCTCCGAGCTTCCGCCCAATCCGGCGCTGGCGCGCGAGATCGCGCGGCTGCCGGGGCGGAAGCTGATCTTCACTAACGGCTCGCGCGGCCACGCGCTCGCCACCGTCGAGCAATTGGGCCTCGGCGGGTTGTTTGAGGCGACGTTCGACATTGTCGACGCCGGGCTGGTCCCGAAGCCGCGCGACGCCGCCTATGATTCCTTCTTCCGCGCGCATGGAGTCGAGCCGGCGCAAGCCGCGATGTTCGAGGATATCGCGAAAAACCTGATCGTGCCGCGCGCGCGCGGCATGACGACGGTGATGGTGACCGCCAGGCCCGGCCAGATGGATCATCGCCAGGCGGAGGATCGCGAGGCGGGAGCCGGTTTCGTCGATTTCATCACCGACGACCTCACCGCCTTCCTCCTGGGCGTCAACGACGAACTGGCGCTCTAACGCCCGCGCCGCTCCGCGACCGCCACCGCCAGCGTCATGGCGAGGCAAAAAGTGGCGCTGAGCGAGCGGAAGGCGCCGAAATCGCTCTCGACCACCTCCAGCCGCCGGTCGGCGAGCGCGGCCAGCGGCGACAGGGCGCTGTCGGTGATGGCGACGATTTTCGCGCCGTGTGCGCGCGCGGCCGCGGTCAGCGACAGGGTGACGGGCGAATAGGGGGCGAAGCTGATCGCCAGCGCCGCATCCTGAGGGCCGGCGAGCGCGAGTTGCTCGCGGCCGAGACCGCCGACGTCGTCGACGAGCAGGGCGGGAGCGCCGAGCTGGGCGAAGGCGTAGCCGAGATAATGGGCGACCGAAAACGAACGCCGCTGCGCCAGCAGGAACACCACGCGCGCTTGCGCGAGCAGTTCCACCGCGCCCTGGAGCGTTTCGGGCTCGATCTGCGCCCGCAGCGCCGTCGCAGAGCGCACGGCGGATTCGGAAAAGCCAAGCAACAGGCTCATCGGGTCGCCGGGGTCGGGCGCGCGGGCGTGCAGCGCCTTCAGACGCTCGGGATATTCGGGCCAGCGAGTGCGAAGATGGGTGCGGAAGATGCCCTGCAACTCGGTGAAGCCGGCAAAGCCCAGCGCCTGCGCGAAACGCACCAGAGTGGAGGCCTGGACATGCGCGCGCCGCGCGACGCCGGAAGCGGTGCCCAGCGCAATCTCGTCGGGATGTTGCAGCGCGAACGCGGCGGTCTGCTTCAGCCGCTTCGGCAGGCTCGGTTCGATCTCGACCAGTCTCTGCTTGAGCGTTTCGAAATCCCCCGGCGCCCCCATCGTCTCGCGTATCTCCATTTTATCGCAAGCACTTTAGAACGGAAGTTCGCAAACAGATAGAGGCGGCGGCGCGCCCTCGGCTTCCCCGAAAAGGTCTTTAGAGCCTTGGCAAAGTTGGCTGGGGCGCCAGGA
>JANYIH010000085.1 GCA_025358745.1 Hyphomicrobiales bacterium
GGCCGGCGTTGAGCACGACGATCTTGGTCGCCATCGTCATCGCTTCGACCTGATCGTGCGTGACATAGATCATCGTCGCCTTGAGGCTGTTGTGCAGCTTCGAGATTTCGATCCGCATCTGCACGCGCAGCGCCGCATCCAGGTTCGACAACGGCTCGTCGAACAAGAACACCTCCGGGTCGCGCACGATCGCGCGCCCGATCGCGACGCGCTGGCGCTGGCCGCCGGAGAGTTGCGCCGGGCGGCGCTCCAGCAACGCGCTGAGTTGCAGGAGATCGGCCGCCGCATTCGTGCGCTGTTTGATCTGCGCGCTCGGCAGCCCCGCCATTTTCAGGCCAAAGCCGATATTCTCGCGCACGCTCATATGCGGATAGAGCGCGTAGGACTGGAACACCATGGAGATGCCGCGCTCGGCCGGCGCGAGCCAACTTACATCGTGATCGCCAATCGTGATCACCCCGTCGCTCAGCGTCTCCAGCCCCGCCACCAGCCGCAGCAACGTCGATTTGCCGCAGCCCGACGGCCCGACGAAGACGCAGAATTCGCCGTCGGCGATGTCGAGATCGACGCCGCGGATGACCTCCACTTCGTTGAACGATTTGGTCACGCCGCGCAAAGTCACCGCCGCCATGCCTGCACCCCTCGCAACAACCAACCCGCGCGAACTTATGTCATATCCGCGCCCCAGGCCAAAGCGGCGACATGACGGGCGGCGGCGAAATTGGCGGCCTCGGCGGCGCCGTACAGCGCCTCCCCGCGCGAAAGCCGCGCCGCCAGCGCGCCGACGAAACAATCGCCCGCGCCATGGGTCGAGACCACGCTCACCTTATGCGGCGCGATGAACAAAGGCTCCGCCCCGGCCTCCTGCAACACCAGTCCCTCGCCCCCCAGCGTGACGATCGCCGCGCGGCCGGGCGCGGCGAGCCGGGGCAGGGCGGCGAGCGGGTCGTCGCAACCGCTCAGCATCGCCGCCTCGATCCGGTTGACCACCAGCACGTCGACGCGGTCGAGCAGGTCCGCCGTCATCGAGCGCGCCGGCGCGGCGTTGAGGATCACTTTCGCGCCGCCGTCCCGGGCCGCGCGCGCGGCGGCGATATTGGCGGCCTCGGGAATTTCGTTCTGCAACACCGCGACGCGCGCCCCACCAAGCCCGCGCCAGATCGCCGCCAGCCGCGCCGGCTCGATGTTGAGATTCGCCCCCGAGACAATCACCGCGCCGTAGTCGCCGTCGTCCTGCACGATCGCCGCGCTCATGCCCGAGCCGGCGGCCGCGTCGACGCCAACGCAACTCGCGTCCACCCCCGCCGCGTCGAGATGGGCGCGCAAGTGTCGGCCGAAATCGTCGTCGCCGACGCGGCCGATCATCGCCGTGCGCGCGCCGGCGCGGGCCGCCATCACCACCTGATTGCCGCCCTTGCCGCCCGCTTGTTGGCCCCAGCGATGGCCGGGCACCGTTTCGTCGCGGCGCGGCAGATGGGGCGCATGCAGCATGATGTCGAGATGCAGGCTGCCGCAGACGATGACGTCGAACATCGGGTTCGCCTCTCAGGTCTTCCGGTTGGCGCTGACCGCCGCCATCGTCTTGATGAGGCTCGCCTCCGCCGATTGCAGGCCCTTTTGCGCCACGGCGATGAACACGGCGTCCATGATGTTGAGCTGGGCGATCCGCGCCGCCGCGTTTTCGCTGGTGAGATAGGAGCCGCGCGCGGTCGCGCACAGCACGACGTCGCTCAATTCAGCCAGCGGCGAGGCGGCGTAGTTGGTCAGTGCGATCACGCTGGCGCGATTGGCGCGCGCGATGGCGACGCTGTCGAGCAAGCCCGCCGTGCGCCCGGAATGGGAGAACGCGACCACGACATCGCCCGCGCGCAACAGCGAAGCCGACATCGCCATCATATGCGTGTCGTCCTGCACGCCGGCGCGGATGCCGATGCGCAGGAACTTGTGCGCGACGTCGCGCGCGATCTGCGCCGAGCCGCCCAGCCCGTAGAAATCGCGCTGGCGCGCGCCGTGCAGCAACTCGGCCGCGTTGGCGAACGCCGCCATGTCGAGGATCGCCAGCGTCTCCTCCAGCGCCTGGATCGAGGTGTGGAACACCTTCTGCACGATGGTCTCAGCGGTGTCATCGGCCGTCACGTCCTGGTGCAGATCGACGTGCGGCTGGCTCTTGTAGGCCTTGAGCGCGGCGCGCAATTCCTTGTAGCCGCTGAAGCCCAACCGCTTGGCGGTCTTGACCACCATCGCCTCGGAAGTCTCGGCCTCCCGCGCCACCGCTTTCAGCGCCGGCTCGGCGCCGGCTTCCGCGCGCAGCGCGATTTCGGCGATGCGCGCTTCGGAGGCGGTCAGTTCCGGCAAAAGCATGCGAATCCGGGGGCCGACGGTCCGCGGATCGAACGGCGTCGCTGTCACGACCCGTACAGCGCTTTGCGCACGATTGTCTGGCTCGTCACCGCGTCCTGGTTGAGGATCGCGCGGGCCAGCGCCTGGTCGCCGTCGAGCTTGGCCGCCGCCCGGCGCAGCGCAGTCACCGTCGCGATATTGGCCTCGCATTCCGCGATGGGGTCGAGGCCGGTGGTGTCGGGAAAAGTGTCGAAATAGATCGCGCCGTCGTAGCCGCAGCGGTTCAGCACATAGAACAGTTCGAGCGTCTGGATCGGATGCACCGCGCCCACCATCAGCCCATCGTCGCGCTTGCCGTAGCCGTCGTTGAGATGGACGCCGAGCAGGCGGGAATGGCGCGTCACGAGCGCGGCCGCGTAAGCCGGCATCTCGTCGGCGTAGAGCACATGCGCGAAATCCAGCGTCACGCCGAGATTGGGCCGATCGATGTCGCCGATCGCCAGCAGCGTGGTCGCGACATTGGGCATCAGGCTGAACGAACGCGGTTCGTTGGGCTTGTATTCGATCGAGATGTCGATGCCGGGGTTATGGTCGACGACTTCACGCATCGCGTCGATGGTGTGCTGCCACTGCCGCTCATAATCGGCCTGGAACGAATAGTCGAACCCGTCCTGCCCCATCCACAGCGTCATCAGCCGCCCGCCGACGGTGGCGAGCGAATCGAGCCCGCGCTTGGTGAGGTCGATCGCCGCGCGGCGGATGGCCGGATCGGGATGGGTGAAAGCGCCGAGCCGAAACGCGTCGTCATCGTAGTAGCGCATGGCGTAGCCGTTCAGCGCCACGCCCATTTCCTGCATTTTCTCAACAAGATGACGGTCGTCGAAGGAGACCAGGTGGTCGGGATAGTTGAGATCGACGCAATTCAACCCCGCCACCCGCGCCGCCCGTTCGACCAGATCGAGCGTGGTCGCCTTGCCGTTGCGCCTCGGCCAATACTCCCGCTCGCGGACGCGAAACGAGTTCAACCTCGCGGCGAATTGCGGCTTGGGCGGATGGCCGGTCGGCAAGGGCGCGTCCTCGTGAGGCGTAACTTTACGGATTGATGAGTGTGCGTAAAGAATGTCGCGCGCAAAATCAAGCAGAGTGGGCGGCCCGCGATTTCGTCTAACCTCGCCGTCGCGCGGCAAGGTCTCCTGCCCGCCATAAAACACGCCGTGGATGGCGAGAATGTCCGTCGCGCCGTGTGAAACCCATCGTGCGCAAGTGCGGCCGAACGTCGTCGCGCTTGCCGCCCCGCTCGGGAAAGCTCGCCAGCGCCTGGCAGGCGGCGACGATCTTGCCGACATAAGCCTGCGCCCGCGCTTCGCCCCCGTCATCGGCGATGTCGAGGCAATGCCGGGCAAGCCGGCGCTCCGCGCGCGGCGTGAAGACGACCGCGTAGGCCTTCATCAGGGTTTCGGCTTGGCCAGACGTTCGCGATTGTGCGCGGCGGTGACAAAGCTGGCCGCTGGAGCGGCGGGATTTGCGACCGCGGCGGAGTAAAATCGTGCCAGTGGTAAGGCGTTTCTTTGTCCTGGGGCCGAAGGGATGTTTGTCGTGGAGGTTTACGCGGCGGTCCGTCAGTTTGTTTTCAACGACGGCAAGAGCCGACGGGAAGCGGCTCGTGTTTTTGGGTTAAGCGGAGAGACGGTCTCGAAGATGTGCCGGTTCTCGTTGCCGCCCGGGTATGTGCGGCAACGGTCGCCGG
>JANYIH010000070.1 GCA_025358745.1 Hyphomicrobiales bacterium
CCGGAAGCGGTGGTGAACAGGATGACGGAAGCGGCGGGATGCATCGAAGCTACCGGGAGAGGATGCGGTCAACCCAGCGCAACAGCCCGGTCGGCTCGCCGGCGGCGCGTTCGGCGGGCTTGGTTGACGCCGCGGTCCCGCGCCTGCCTGGACGCGGCGGCAGATACTTACTGGTTGGTTTGTAGCCCGTCTCCGGCATCAGATCGAAGCCGCCGCGCTCGCGGGTGAGGCGCGACACGTTCGAAGCCGGATCGTTGAAATCGCCGTAATGACGCGCGTTGACGGGACAGGTCGAGACGCAGGCCGGCACGCGCTCCGGCTCGGGCAGGTTCTCGTTGTAGATCTTGTCGATGCAGAGCGTGCATTTCTTCATCACGCCCTCGACCTCGTCGACCTCGCGCGCGCCATAGGGGCAGGCCCAGGAGCACAGCTTGCAACCGATGCACTTGTCGTGATCGATCAGCACGATGCCGTCCTCGGCGCGTTTGTAGGATGCGCCGGTCGGGCACACGGTCACGCAATCCGGCGTCTCGCAATGCAGGCAGTTCTTGGGGAAATGCACCGTGCGCGCATCCGCGCCGCATCCGCCCGCCTCGTAGGTGAACACGCGGTTGAACCAGACACCGCGCTGCTCGGCCTGATAGGCGTTGACGTCGGTCAGCGGCGCACTGTGGCCGCTGGCGTTCCATTCCTTGCAATTGGTGGCGCAGGCGTGACAGCCCACGCAGGTGTCGAGATCGATGACGAGGCCAAGCCGCTTCTGGCTGGGATTTGAGGGAAGGCTCGTCATTTCGCAGGAGTCCGGCGTTGGCTCAAGTTCGCCCCATATTGGCTGATTGTCGGCGCGGGCTTCAATCCAACCAATGGCGGCAGATCTGGGAATTGCGGTTCGGTCAATTCCGCGCCCGGCTCGCATTTTTCCACCCGCACGCACAGGTCGAACCACGCCGCCTGACCCGTGACGGGATCGGAATTGGAGCGGCGGTCCTTCGCCTCTTCGCCGGGCAGAAGTTCGCTGATGAGATGGTTGAGCAGAAAGCCCTTGCGCGCTTCGGCGGCTTGCGGATCGAGGTTCCACGCGCCCGCCCGCTTGCCGATCGCGTTCCAGGTCCACACCGTGTCGGGATTGACGCCGTCCATGGTCTTGACCTGCACCTTTATGGAGTCGTTGTGGCTCGTCACGCGCGCCCAATCATCGTCAACCAGGCCCAGCTCGCGCGCTTTCGAGGTCGCGAGATAGAGCTTGTTGCGGCCCAGAATCTGCCGAAGCCAAGCATTCTGCGAGCCCCAGGAATGATACATGATCATCGGCCGCTGCGTCAGCGCGTGCAGCGGATAGGTGTTGCGGTCAACGTCGACTTCCTCATAAGGCGCGTACCAGATCGGCAGCGGATCGAACGCTTCTCGCAACCGCTCTCGCATCGTCTCGGGCGGCTGCACCGCTCCGTGGCCTTGCGCGGCGAGGCGGAATTTCTGCATCGGCTCGCAATAGAGTTGCAGCACGATAGGTTCGGCCGTGGCGACGAAGCCCATATGCGTGGCGAACTCCAGATAAGACTTGTTAGCAAACTTGTAGAACTTCTGATCCGGCTTTAGCTCATTACGCCAGAAACATTCTTGCGCGATATAGGCGTCGAGTTGTTTGGAATTGACCGCGCCGCGCCCGCTGGCGCCGCCGTCCGGGCCGCGAAAGCCCGCCAGCGGGCCGATGCCGGGCATGCGCTCGTGGTTGACGATGTAGTCGGGATAGCCGCCGGGATAGAGCGGCGTCCCGTCCTCGCGCGTCATGCCCGGCAGTTGCAGCCGCGCGCCCAGATCGAGCAGCACGCTCTGGAACGCGCGCACGTCACGGTCGGGTTGCAAGATGGGTTGACGGATCGCGTCGGCCGGGCCGTCCGCGTCGCAGATCGGCCGGTCGAGCAGCGAGATGCAATCCCAGCGCTCCAGATAAGTCGTGTCGGGCAGCACCAGATCGGCATAGGCCACCATCTCGGAGGCATAGGCGTCGGAATAGATGATGTAGGGGATCTTGTAAGATCCGTCCGGCTCCTTGTCGGTCAGCATCTCCATCACGCGCTTGGTGTTCATCGAGCTGTTCCAGCTCATGTTCGCCATATACAGCAGCAACGTGTCGATCTTATACGGGTCGCCCGCCCAGGCGTTGGAGATCACCATATGCATCAGGCCGTGCGCGGCGAGCGGCGCCTCCCAGGAATAGGCCTTGTCGATGCGGATCGGCCGTCCGTCCGCATCAATCAACAAGTCCTCCGGTCCCGTGGGGAATCCGAGCGGCATGCCGTTGAGCGGCGTCATCGGCGCGGTGGTCTTGCCGGCCGGTTTCTGCGCCGGCGGGATGGGCTTTGGAAACGGCGGCTTGAAGCGGAAGCCGCCGGGGCATTCGACCGCGCCAATCAAACATTGCAGCAGATGGATCGCGCGGCATGTCTGGAAGCCGTTGGAATGGGCGGCGATGCCGCGCATCGCGTGCATCGCCACCGGCCGGCCGACGATTTTGTCATGCACTCGGCCGGCCCAGTCGGTCCAGCGCACGTCGAGTTCTATCGCCTGAGAGAATGCAATGTCGGCGATCTCGCGCGCCAGCCGGCGGATCACCTGCGCCTCGATGCCGCAGGCCGCCGCCACCGCTTCGGGCGCGTATTGCGGCCCCATGTAGCGCTCGGCGATGCGCTGGAACGCAGGCACGGCGCGGCGGCCATCAGGTAGCGTGAATACGCCCACCACGGCCGGCGCGATCTCGGCCGCCTTCGCCTTGGCGAAGGCGGCCGCCTTCTGGTCGAAGCTCAGGGGATCGCCGTCGGCGTCGCGCGCAAACAGGCCGTGATCGGGCGCGCCCGGCGCCTCGATCAGCAACCAGCCGGCGTTGGTGTAGCGCACGAGATAGTCGAGATCGATCGCGTCGGCGTGCAGCAGTTCATGCGCCAGCGACAGCACGAACAACCCGTCTGTGCCGGGCCGCAGGCCGATCCACTCATCCGCGATGGCGGAATAGCCGGTGCGGATCGGGTTGACGGAGACGATCTTGGCGCCGCGCGCCTTCATCTTGCCGAGGCCGATCTTGATCGGGTTGGAATCGTGATCCTCGGCGACGCCGAACATCAAGAGATATTTGGCGCGGTCCCAGTCGGGCTCGCCGAATTCCCAGAACGAGCCACCGATGGTGTAGAGTCCGGCGGCCGCCATATTGACCGAGCAGAAGCCGCCATGAGCGGCGAAATTCGGCGTGCCGAATTGCATCGCCCACCAACCCGTCAGCGATTGGCTCTGGTCGCGGCCGGTGAAGAAGGCGAGCTTTTTGGGGTCGGCGCCACGGATGTGGTCGAGCCGGGCGCGTGCGATCTCCATCGCCTCGTCCCACTCGATCTCGACGAATTCGCCTGCGCCGCGCTCGCCGACCCGCTTCAGCGGCTTGCGCAGCCGGGCGGGCGAATAGTGCTGCATGATGCCCGACGAGCCCTTGCCGCACAGCACGCCCTTGTTGACGGGGTGGTTCTTGTTGCCCTCAATGTATCGAATCTGGCCGTCGCGAATATGCACCTTGATGCCGCAGCGGCACGCGCACATGTAGCAGGTGGAGAATTTGACCTCGTCAGCCACCTTTGGCGAAAGGTCGATATCCGGCTCCCTGAACATTCACCTTCCCTATAGCCCGCGTGCAGCGTGCTTGTATCACGTGCGCCCGATATGAGAAGTTCGTTTTGCCCGCATCGGGCGGCGCTCAGGCCGCCGCCACCACCTTTTGCAGCTTGTCGCGCACGGTCGCCGCCACCGCATCGAGCGCGGGATTGCCGATCGCGTGCATCGGCGCGGCCGGGTCGATCGCGGAGATCTCGATCTTGCCGTCGTCGCGCTGCTGCACCACGACATTGCACGGCAGCATCACGCCGACCTTGTCCTCCGCGCTCAGCGCTTGCAGGGCGAGGGCGGGATTGCAGGCGCCCAGGATGCGATAGGGCCGGAAGTCCGTGCCGAGTTTGGCCTTCAGCGTCGCGGTGACGTCGATCTGCGTCAGCACGCCGAAACCCTCGGCCTTCAGCGCCTCGGTGACGCGGGCGATCGCCGCGTCGAAGCCGCCGTCAATCAAGCGCGAGATGTGATAGCTCATGTTCGTCTCCTTGTTTGCTAAGATCAGTTCTTCGTCGCGAATTGGGTTGCTGCGCCGAGCGCGTGGCTCGCATACATCGCCGAGGGACCGCCGCCCATGTAGATCGCGACCCCCAGCGTCTCTAGGATTTCCTCGCGGGTCGCGCCGTGCTCCACCGCGGCCCTTGCGTGGAAGGCGATGCAATCGTCGCAACGCACCGCCACCGAGATCGCCAGCGCGATCAGCTCTTTGGTTTTGGCGTCGAGCGCTCCGGGCTTCAGCGCCGCCTGCGTGAGGGCGGAAAAGCCCTTCATCACATCGCCCGCGCCGCCGCGCAGGTTCTTCAACTCGCCGGTCAGCATCGCCGCGAGTTCAGGCCATTGGGTCGGAGTCATGTTTGCTTTCCTTCTGTTTGCCGACGACGCCGTTCGTCGTCACGCAACACCACATAGAGGGCGGGAATGACCAGCAGCGTCAGCGCCGTGGAGGAGGCCAGGCCAAACACGAGCGAGATCGCCAGCCCCTGAAAGATCGGGTCGGTCAGGATGAACGCCGCGCCAATCACGGCTGCGGCCGCCGTCAGCACGATCGGCTTGAACCGCGTCGCGCCCGCCTCAATCAAGGCCGGGCGCAAGGCGGCGCCTTGCGTCCGGCGCGCACGGATGAAATCGACCAGCAGGATCGAATTGCGCACGATGATGCCCGCCAGTGCGATGAAGCCGATCATCGAGGTCGCGGTGAACGGCGCGCCCAGCGCCCAATGGCCAAGCACGACGCCGATCAGCGTCAGCGGGACCGGCGTCAGGACAACCAGGGGCAAAGTGAACGAACCGAACTGCGCCACCACCAGCAGATATATCGCCAGAATCGCCACGCCGAACGCCGCGCCCATGTCGCGGAACGTGACATAGGTCACCTCCCACTCGCCATCCCACAGCAGCGTCGGCTTCGACTCGTCGAGCGGCTGTCCATGCAGGTCAACCGAGGGTTTGCCCGCCCCGCCCCAGTCGATCTTGCCCAGCGCGTCGTCGACCGCCAGCATGCCGTAGATCGGCGCCTCGAACCGCCCCGCCAGTTCCGCGCTCACCATTTCCGCATAGCGGCCGTTGTGGCGGAAGACCGGATAGGAGCTCGTCTCGTGTTTGATCCTGACAACGTCGCCCAGTTCGACATTGGCGCCCTGCCGCGCCGTGCCGCCGGCCGGCAGCGGCGTCGACAGCAGCTTTTCGTCCAGCGTCAGCCCGGAGCGCGGCAAGGCCACATTGATCAGCACCGGCTTCAACCCCGCCCCGCGCTGGGAATACCCCACCTGCGCTCCCCCGATCAGCGCGGCCAGCGTGTCGTAGACCGCCTGCTCCTCGACGCCGTGAAACTCCAGCGCCTCCTGATCGATCGCGACCCGCAGCCGCTGCGTCGGCGCGCCGAAGCTGTCGTCGGCGTCAACCACGAAATCGACGCTCTCGAAAGCTTTGCGCACCCCGGCGGCAACGTCCCGCCGCGTCTGTGCATCCGGGCCATAGATCTCCGCTAGCAACGTCGCCAGCACCGGCGGGCCGGGCGGAACCTCGACCAGTTTCAACGCTGCGTGAGGCGGCAGCGGCAGGCCGACGAGGCGCTTGCGGATGTCGAGCGCGATGTCGTGGCTCGCCCGCTTGCGCGCGGCCTTGGGACTGAGATTGATCGAGAGATCGCCCATCTGCGGCTGGTCGCGCAGATAGTAATGGCGCACGAGGCCGTTGAAGTTGAACGGCGAGGCCGTGCCCGCATAGGCCTGGATCGACACCAGTTCGGGAAGATCGGCGACCCGGTCGGCGATGGACTTCAACATCCGGTCAGTGTACTCCACCGTCGCGCCGCGCGGGAGATCGAGCACGACTTGCAGCTCCGACTTGTTGTCGAACGGCAACAGCTTGACCACGACGTCCTTGGTCGCGAACAGCACGCAGACCGCTGCTGTGGCCGCGCCGACCGTCAGCAGGAAAGCCCACGAGCGCCAGCGCCCTTGCAACAGCGGCGTCGCGATCCAGACATAGAACCGCCCCATCGCGCCGACGTCGTGATGAGAGCCCCCCAACCCGCTCAGGCGCTCGAAATGGGGCCCCGCGAGCTTCAGCAGCAGCCAAGGCGTCACGATCACCGCGACGAAGAACGAGAACAGCATCGCCATCGAGGCGTTGGCCGGGATCGGACTCATGTACGGGCCCATCAACCCGCTGACGAACATCATCGGCAGCAGCGCCGCGACGATCGCGAGCGTCGCGACAATCGTCGGATTGCCGACCTCGGCGACGCCCTCGATCGCGGCTTCCACCAGACCGCGCTCGCCGCGCATGCCCCAATGACGGACGATGTTCTCGACCACGACAATGGCGTCGTCGACGAGAATGCCGATTGAGAAGATCAGCGCGAACAGGGAGACGCGGTTGATCGTGTAGCCCATCATCCAGGAGGCGAACAGTGTCAGCAGGATGGTGGTGGGGATGATGATCAGCGTCACCATTCCCTCGCGCCAGCCGATCGCCAGCGTGATCAGCACGACGATCGAGCCGGTGGCGAGCGCGAGATGGAACAACAATTCGTTCGCCTTCTCGTTGGCCGTCTCGCCAAAATCGCGCGTCACTTCGACGTCGAGGTTCGCCGGCACGATCCGACCTTTGATCAGCTCCAGCCGCTCCAGTGCGTTGGCGGCGACGTTGACCGCGTTCTCGCCCCGGCGCTTGGCGAGCGCGAGGCTGACGGCGGGGCGGCGGTCGAGCTTGCCCGCCTTGTCGCGCGTCATCGTCCAAGCGCGATGATCGATCTCGGCCGAGCCGACGACGATGGTGGCGACATCCTTGAGATAGACTGGCCGCCCGTCGCGCGTGGTGATCAACAACAAGCCGATGTCGGGCGCGCCCTGCAAGGTCTGCCCCGCCACCACGGGCACGGATTTGCCGTCCTCGCGCAACGCGCCGGCCAGGAACGCGCGATTGGCGTTCTGCGCCTTGGCGATCACCTGCGCCAGCGTGACGCCATAGAGCGCTAGTTTCTCAGGGTCCGGCTCGACGCGAATCTCGGACGCTGATCCTCCAACTATGAACGTCTCGCCGACGCCGCCGACCTTGGTCAGTTCGTGCTGCAATTCTTCGGCGACCTGATGCAAGGCGTTGTCGTTCCACTCCCCCGCCTTGTCGGCCTTGGCCGACAACGTCAGCACCAGAATCGGCACGTCGTTGATGCCGCGCCCGACGATCAGCGGCTCGGGAATGCCCTTGGGGATATGGTCGAGCGCGGCGCGGATCTTCTCGTGTATGCGCAAAACCGCGACATCCTCGTCGACGCCGACGAGAAAGCGCGCGGTGACGACGACAGAATCGTCCTGCGTCTGCGAATAGACATGCTCGACGCCGTTGATGCCCTTGACGATGTCCTCCAGCGGCCGCGTGACGAGTTCGACCGCCTCGCTCGCTTTGTAGCCATTGGCGGCGACCAATACGTCAACCAGCGGCACGCTGATCTGCGGCTCCTCCTCGCGCGGCAGCGAGACGGCGGCGATGGCGCCGGCGACCAGCGCCGCGATCAGCAACAGCGGCGTCAGCGGCGAGCGGATGAACGTGCGCGTGAGGATGCCGGAAAGGCCCAGTGTCATGGCGCGACGACCTTGTCGCCGTCTACCAGCCCCGAAAGAATTTCAACCATTGGCGCGCCGTTGACGTCATCCGCCTCGCCCGGCTCCACCACCTCGTCGCCGTCGGCGAGCCTCACGTAGTTGACAGCGGCGCGGCGGTAGACGTAAGCGGCGGGAAGCTTTACCGCCTTGCGTTTTCCGGCGTCAATATAAACGCGCGTGCGTTCGCCGATAAAATAATCGCCGAGCCCCTCGACCTCGACGTCGGCGATCACCCGGCCGCCCTGAATCTCGGGATAGACGAGGCGCACCCTGCCCTGCCGCGTCGCGCCTGAATCGTCGGCGGCAAGCCCGCGCGCGCCAATCGACACCTTGTCGCCTGCGCGCAAGAAGCGCGCATGTCGCTCGGGCAGTTGCAGACGCAGGATATATTTGTCCGCCGCCAGCGTCGCGATCGTTTCGCCTGGCAGCACGACGCGGCCGACCGAAACCGGCACGCTCAGCGCCCGGCCCGCGCCCGGCGCCAGCACCGCGCCCTCCGACGCCTGTTGCGCGATCACGTCGCGATCGCCCTTCATCGCCGCCAGATTGCGCTCGGCGACATCGAGATCGGTCCTCGCCTGATCGAGTTGTTTTGGCGTCGAGACGCCGCGCCGCGCGAGTTCGGCGATGCGGTCCAGATCGGTCCTAGCCTGATCGCGGGTCGCCTTTTGTGAGGCGATGCGCGAATCGAGCGCCTGCATCTGCAACGCGAGTTTGGTGTCGGTCACCTGCGCGATCGTCTCGCCGGCGGTCACGTCGTCGCCCTCCTTGATTGACAGCGCCGCGATCGTGCCGCCAATCCGCGCCCGCGCCATCAGTTGATGCACCGGCTCGACGGTGGCGATCACCGCCTTGCGGTCGCTGACTTGCGTCGGGTGGATGACGATCGGCTCCCCCGCCGGCGCGGGCGTTGCGGCGAGCACGAAGAGAAGGGCGAGGCGTCGCATGAGGGTTTCCTGGTCGGACTTGACATACATATCAGGAAATGTTAATGTAGCAAGCATGAAATTAGAGAGACTGCAAAAACAGGTCGGCGAGGCGGAAAATCTGCTGAAGGCGATGGCCAGTCGCCCCCGGTTGATGATCCTGTGCGAGCTTTTCGCC
>JANYIH010000093.1 GCA_025358745.1 Hyphomicrobiales bacterium
TGTCGGACGCCATCGAGGTCGACGTCGACTGCCTGGCCGACGGCACCGACACCGTGATCGCCGGCATCATGGAGCACATCGAGGAGGCCGGCATCCATTCCGGCGATTCCGCCTGCGTGCTGCCGCCGCACTCGCTCAAGCCCGAGATCATCGCCGAGATCGGGCGCCAGACCCGCGAGCTCGCCTTGGCGCTGCAGGTCGGCGGCCTGATGAACGTGCAATATGCGCTGAAGGACGGCCATATCTACGTGCTGGAGGTCAACCCGCGCGCGTCACGCACGGTGCCCTTCGTCGCCAAGGTGATCGGCAAGCCGATCGCCAATATCGCCAGCCGCATCATGGCGGGCGAGCCGCTCGCCTCGTTCGGGCTGGAGAAGACGCCGCTCAACCACGTCGGGGTGAAGGAGGCGGTGTTCCCGTTCGCGCGCTTCCCCGGCGTCGACACGGTGCTTGGTCCGGAGATGCGCTCGACCGGCGAGGTGATGGGCATGGCGAGCGATTTCGCCCGCGCATTCGCCAAGAGTCAGATCGGCGCCGGCGCCAGCCTGCCGCTTTCCGGCACGGTGTTCGTCTCGCTGCGCGAGGCCGACAAGGCCGGCATCGTCGAGCCGCTGAAAAGGCTCGCCGAACTCGGTTTCAAGATCATCGCCACCGGCGGCACGCAGAAATACCTGGCCGCGCACGGGGTCGCTGCGACCAAGGTCAACAAGGTGTCGGAGGCGCGCCCCCATGCGGGAGACGTCGTGCGCAACGGCGGCGTGCAACTGATGTTCAACACCACCGACGGCGCAACTTCGCTGGCCGATTCCAAGCCGCTGCGCCGCGCCGCCCTCTTGCAAAAGACCCCGTACTACACCACTCTCTCCGGCGCGATCGCTGCCGTCGAAGGTGTGCGGGCCTGCGCCTCGGGCGACCTTGAAGTCCGGGCGCTGCAAGACTATTTCGCTTAGACAGTCCGGCGCCCCGCGCCGGACGTTGCTTTTTGATAGCTCAAGGTAGGACTTGGATATGGAACGGTTTCCTGTCACCGTTGCAGGTCACGCGGCGCTGGAGAAGGAGTTCGCGCATCGCCAGCAAGTCGAGCGCCCGCGCATCGTCCAGGCGATCTCGGAGGCGCGCGCGCACGGCGATCTCTCGGAAAACGCCGAGTACCACTCCGCCAAGGAAGCCCAGTCGCACAACGAAGGCCGCATCGTCGAACTTGAGGATCTGCTCCAGCGCGCCGAAGTGATCGACGTCACCAAGCTTTCCGGCGCGACGATCAAGTTCGGCGCGACCGTGACCGTGCTCGACGAGGACACCGAGGTGAAAAAGACGTTCCAGATCGTCGGCGAGACCGAGGCCGACGTAAAGAACGGCCGCATGTCGGTCTCCTCACCGACCGGCCGCGCGATGATCGGCAAAAAGGCCGGCGATACGATCGAGGTCACCACGCCCGGCGGCGGCAAGAGCTACGAGATCCTCAAGGTTGAGTTCAAGTAGGGCGGCGGGTATGTCTCCTCCTGGACTTACGCGCCGCGCCACACTCGGCGCCCTGCTGGCCGCGCCCGGCCTCGCCCTCGCGCGGAACCCTGGGGTGGATGTCTCGCCGCTGCGCCGCAACGGCGACAACACCGACGCCGATTTCCTTGAGGCGGCGCTGCCGGGCTATCTGCGCCAAGCCTTCGGCCCCGGCCGCGACGTGCGCGTGCGCATCGACAGCCTCTATTACGGCCCGCCCGGCAGCGACGGCCGACAGAGCGGCAATGGCGCGATCGATACGATCGAAGGCGTCGGCTGGCTCGACGGGCGCGAGGCGGCGCTCACCTGCTCCGTCGTCGCCACGGTCTCCTTGCCCGACATCGGCGGCTATGGCGCGCGGATGCGCCAGGACACACTCGCCCGCAGCTTCGCGCAATGGCTGCCGGGGCGCCTGGGCCATTGACGGCGGATAGTTTTCGCGTCGTCGTCCTGGGTTCCGGCCGCATCGGCCACGAAGTCAACGCGCTCGGCGTCG
Source organism: Hyphomicrobiales bacterium (assembly GCA_025358745.1). Lineage (GTDB taxonomy): Bacteria > Pseudomonadota > Alphaproteobacteria > Rhizobiales > Beijerinckiaceae > Roseiarcus. The sequence goes on from JANYIH010000093.1 coordinate 1,997, forward strand.
TCGAAGCGCTCGGCGGCGCCCATGAGTTGCGGCGCGTCGCGCCCCGCTACCTTTGCGGCAGACTGGCGCCCTGGGGCCCGCTCGATCCGCGCGACGACGCGCCTTTCGCCGGGCCCGCGCCCGATATCGTCATCGCCAGCGGCCGCGTCACCGTGCCCTACGCGAGGGCGTGGAAGCGGCGGGGCGCTTTCGTCGTTTTCCTGCAAGACCCGCGCTGGGCGCGCGGCGAAATGGACCTGATCTGGGTTCCCGAGCACGATTCCTTTCGGGGGCCGAATGTGATGGCGTCGCTGACCTCGCCGCATCCGTTCTCGCCGGCCCGGCTCGCCGCCGCCCGCGCCGCGCCCGACTCGCGCCTTGCCGCCCTGCCCGGCCCGCGCTGCGCCGTCTCGCTTGGCGGCCCCAGCGGCGCGCAGCATTTCACGGCTGACGATCACGCCCGCCTCGGCGAGGCGATCCGCGCCATCCGCGCGCAAGGCTTCAGCGTGATGGCGACGCCCTCGCGCCGCACCCCGCCCGCGCTGGCGGCGGCGGTGCGCGAAAACATCGGCGACGGCTTCTTCTGGGACGGGAGCGGCGAGAACCCCTATCCCGCGATGCTGGCGCTGGCCGACGCCGTGCTGGTGACGGGCGACAGCGCCAATATGGTGGGCGAGGCCACCGCGACCGGCGCGCCGGTGCATGTGTTCGAGCCTTCGGGCGGCCGCTCGGCCAAACTCGCCCGCGCCATCGACACGCTGGTCGCGCGCGGCGCGGCGCGGCGCTGGGCCGGACGGCTGGAGCGTTTCTCCTACGCGCCGATCGACGCCAGCGGCGAGATCGCGGCGGAAATCCTGCGCCGGTTCGCCGGGCGCGAGAGCATTGCCACCTCGGCGCCACAGCGTTAGTCTCGCCGCCTTCCGGGAGGCGCGAAATGTCCCTTGCCCATGCAGGCGTTGAGATTGCTCCGCTCGCCGAGCCCAGCGGCGCCGATCTCTCCCATATCCCCGGCGACGACGGCCTGCCGTTCATCGGCAACACGTTCCGCCTGCTCGCCGATCCCAAGGGTGAGGTGGAGCGGCTGGCCGAGCGCTACGGGCCGGTCTATCGCAGCCGCGCCTTCGGCCTGCGGATCATCACGCTGCTCGGCCCCGAGGCCAACGAATTCGTGCTGTTCGACCGACAAAAGTTGTTCTCGTCGACGCAGGGCTGGAACCCGTTTCTGGGCAAGCTTTTTCCGCGCGGGCTGATGCTGCTCGATTTCGACGAGCACCGCATCCACCGCAAGGCGCTCTCGGTCGCCTTCAAGACCGAACCGATGCGGGCCTATCTCGCCGGTCTCAACGCCAGCATCGCCAAGGGCGTCGCGGCGTGGGGCGCGGGCGAGATGCTGTTCTATCCCGCCATCAAACAACTGACGCTCGATCTCGCCGCGACTTCGTTCTTCGGCCGCGAACTGGGGCCGGACATGGACGCGCTGAAGCGCGCGTTCATCGACATGGTCGCCGCGTCGATCGCCGTTGTGCGCGTCCCCCTGCCCGGCACGCTGATGGCGCGCGGCGTCAAGGGCCGCAAGTTCATGGTCGAGTTTCTCGGCCGCGAGATCGAAGCGCGCCGCCGGGCGCAGGGCGACGACCTGTTCAGCCAGCTCTGCAAGGCATCGACCGACGACGGGCGCCTGCTCAGCGCGCAGGAGATCGTCGACCACATGAGTTTCCTGATGATGGCCGCGCACGACACGCTGACCTCGTCGCTGACCTCGTTCGTCTGGTTCCTCGCCGCCCATCCCGCCTGGCAGACGCGGCTGCGCGAGGAGATCGCGGCGCTGGGCCTGAGCGGCGGCGCGCTGCCCTACGAACGGCTCGACGAGCTGCCTTTGACGGAAATGGCGTTCAAGGAATCGTTGCGCCTGATTCCGCCCGTGCCGACGATTCCCCGCCGCACGCTGCGCGACGCCGAATTTCGCGGCTTCAAAATCCCCGCGGGCGCGCGCGTCAGCGTCAATCCGCTCTACACCCATCACATGGGCGAAATCTGGCCCGAGCCGGAAAAGTTCGACCCGCTGCGCTTCACCGACGCCAATGCGCAGCGGCGGCACAAATACGCCTACGTGCCCTATGGCGGGGGCGCGCATATGTGTCTGGGACTGCATTTCGCCTATATGCAGGCCAAATGTTTCGCCGTGCATTTCCTGTCGAAGGTCGAGGCGACGGTCGCGCCGGGCTATGCGCCGACATGGCAGATGTGGCCGATCCCCAAGCCGCGCGACGGGTTGAAGTTGAAGTTGCGGGCGCTCAGCTAGGCTCAACTGCCATCCGCCGATGACGACGCCGCATCCATCGCATCAACTCCGCAGATCGCCCGCGCCGCTGTCGGTATAGGGCGCCCAGAACGCGATTGATTCCGCGATGTCGTCGACTGCCTGCCGGTCGGTCGGATCGCGCTCCTTGAACGACAGCTCCAGACAAATCTCGTTGTCGACGCCGCCTCCCTCGCGAAACGCCGCGAGCAGCGGCTCGGGCTGGATGCGCCCCTTCGCGTTGTGCGTCGCCGTGAACGGGCGATGCCCTCCTTTGTCGAGCAGCGATTGTTTGATGTGGATGATCGGCGAGAGACGCGGCACGGCGCGCGCCCAGGCGTAGGGGTCGAAGTCGTCGGGATTGGCGCTGGTGAGATCGCCATGGTCGATGTCGGCCATCATCCACATCGGGATCGCAAAGCCCGCCGCGCTCAACCGCTGTTGCAAGCTCAGGCAGGCGGCGATTGTCTCGCCGAATTCGCGCCCGACCGACATCGGCTCCCAGAACAGATATTTGAGCCCAGCCGCCTTGGCGTGCTCGGCCAACTCGCCCCAGCAATCGATCGCGGCGTCAATCAACGCCTCCCGCCTCGCGGGCTCATCGAAATCGCGATAGGTGAAAATCGCGAATTGCGTGCCCAGCGACACGGCGCCGAGATCGCCGACGATATCGGCGAAGCCCTTGAACCAATCGACGTAGTAGCGTCGCACCTCGCGCTCGGGATGGCCGAAATGGTTGAGCCGGCCGTAGGGCCCGGTCATGCCGCTGGTTACGCGCACGCCGGTGCGCCGCAGCGCCGCCCCCATCCGCCGCGTCAGCGCGCGCGTGACGGGCGCCGGCCAGGACGGGTTGATGAACTCGTGCGTCAGTTGCAGATCGCGGATGCGCAGTTTGTGCGCGACAGTCTCGATCAAATCCTCGGGCTCGGCGAAACGATTGACCAGCGGATTGGTGTTGAGCGACAGCGTGAACGCCATGATGTCCCCTAGAACGCGAAGCGCGGCAGGATCGCGTCGGGCGTGACGCCGACGCTCTCGCAGCGCGCCAGCAATTCCGCCTCGCTCTCCTGCGCGTGGACGCCGGTTCTGACCAGCGCGGTGGCGAAGCCGGCGCGCGCGCCGCCGAGAATGTCGTGCGCGGGACTGTCGCCGACCGCCAGCACGCGCGAGCGAGCGATGTCGCCAAGCCGCCGCATCGCCTCCTCGTATATCGCGGGATAGGGCTTGCCGAAC
>JANYIH010000153.1 GCA_025358745.1 Hyphomicrobiales bacterium
AGCGGCTGAAACACCGCGTCGCCGTCAGAGAGTATGACGGGTTGCCCCAGCTGCGCGGCATGACGCACCGCTTCCAGCGCGCCGGGATACAGCCGATCGGCGAAGGGATAGTCGATCAGCCAGAGCGCCATGTCCAACAGATTTGGATTGTGCATGTCTTCGAGGCGACAACGTTCGAGTGCGCCGAGATAGTCGGCGTATCCCAGTTCGCTGCGCAATCGCTCGAAAATCATCCAATACCGGTTGTGCGTCGCGACGCCATAGGCCGCCGTAAGTTGCGCGCTCATGTCGGCCCTGATGCGATCGTTGTCCAACAATGTATTGTCGACATCGAATAGAAAAACGATCTCAGCGATGCCGCGCTCCGGTTTCCGGTCCAACTTGCGTCAGGAGCGGTCGCGCGGCAAACTGACTTCTCGCGATAGCTGATCCATGGGAGCCTAGAGATGATCGACGCCGGGATGCTCGGGCAAATGACCGTGAAAGACGGTTTCATCGCAGCGCTCGATCAGAGCGGCGGATCGACGCCGGGCGCGCTGCGGCTCTACGGCGTTCCCGAAAGCGCCTATAACGGCGACAAGGAGATGTTTGCACTCGTCCACAAAATGCGCGTGCGCATCATGACCGCGCCGGCCTTCCAAGGCCCTCAGGTGCTCGCCGCCATCCTGTTCGAAGCGACGATGGACGGCGAGGTGTTGGGCGAGCCGACGCCGACCTATCTGTGGAATGAGCGCGGAATCGTGCCGATATTGAAGGTCGACAAAGGGCTGGATGAGGAGAAGGACGGCGTCAGCCTGCTGAAGTCGATGCCCGATCTCGGCAAACTGCTCGACCGGGCGGTGGCGAAGGGCATGTTCGGCACCAAGATGCGCTCGGTCGTCCACCGCGCATCGCCGACCGGCATCGCCGCCATCGTGGCGCAGCAATTCGACGTCGCCGTCGAGATTGCCGCACGCGGGCTTGTGCCGATCGTCGAGCCCGAGGTTTCGATCAAGGCGACCGATAAAGCGGCCTGCGAAACGCTCCTGCTCGACGCGATGCGCTCGCGGCTCGACGCTTTGCCCTCGGATGTGCGCGTGATGCTGAAGCTGACCATCCCCACGACGAAGGATCTCTACGCCGGCCTGACGAAACATCCCAATGTCGCCCGGGTCGTGGCGCTCTCGGGCGGCTACAGTCGCGCCCAGGCGTGCCGCCTGCTGGCGCAAAATCACGGCATGGTCGCGAGCTTCTCGCGCGCCCTGGCCGAAGACCTGCGGGCGTCGATGAGCGACGACGAGTTCAATGCGGCGCTGGCTCGCTCGATCGACGAGATTTATCGCGCCTCGTCGGTCAAGACGGCGGCCTGAGGCCGCCATTGACAATCGCGGCCGTGGAGGGGAAAGACCCGCTTTCTTCCCAACCCGGCCGACCCATGTCCGACGCTGATCTGCAAGCCCTCATCGAACGCGCATTCGAGGATCGCGCTAACGTCAACGCGAACACGCACGGCGACGTGCGCGACGCGGTCGGCCGCGCGCTGGATTTGCTCGATGCGGGCCGCGCGCGCGTGGCCGAAAAGATCGAAGGCGTGGAGGGACCTGCCTCCTGGAAGGTCAACCAGTGGCTGAAGAAGGCGGTGCTGCTTTCGTTCCGCCTCAACGACAACGCCATTGTCGAGGGCGGCCCCGGCGGGGCGACGTGGTGGGACAAGGCGCCCTCGAAGTTCGCCGGCTGGGGCGAGAACCGCTTCCGCGCGGCGGGCTTTCGCGCCGTGCCCGGCGCCATCGTGCGCCATTCCGCCTTCATCGCCCGCGACGCGGTGCTGATGCCGAGCTTCGTCAATCTGGGCGCCTATGTCGGCGCGAAGACCATGGTTGACACCTGGGTGACGGTGGGCTCCTGCGCGCAGATCGGCGCCAATGTCCATCTCTCCGGCGGAGTCGGCATCGGCGGCGTGCTGGAGCCGTTGCAGGCCAATCCGACGATTATCGAGGACGATTGCTTCATCGGCGCCCGCTCCGAGGTGGTCGAGGGCGTCATCGTCGGCCGGGGTTCGGTGGTGTCGATGGGTGTGTTCATCTCGGCTTCGACCAAGGTGATCGACCGCGCCACCGGCAAGATCCATGTCGGCTATGTCCCGCCCTATTCGGTGGTGGTGTCGGGTTCGCTGCCCGGCAAACCGCTGCCGGACAGCTCGCCCGGGCCGTCGCTCTATTGCGCCGTGATCGTCAAAACGGTGGATGCGCAGACCCGCGCCAAGACCGGCATCAACGATCTCCTGAGAGATTGATGGCGGACCCGACGTTCCGGTTTCTCTATCGCGAGGCTGAGCGGCCGATTGGCCCCGGTCTGTGGGCGCGGGCGAGCGCGCTTCCCGTCGGCGCGGCGCTGGCCATGACGGCGATCGCCTGGATAATCGCGCCGGGCCCGCGCGATCTGGCGTCGCAACCCTTCATCGCCGTCTCGATCGTCGCCGTTCACGCCTATCTGCTGGTCTACGGTTTTGCGCTGATCTTTCTCGCCGTGATGCAATATTTCGTCAGCGCCAAGCGCTTCCTCGACCTCGGCAAGTCAACGGCCCGGGCCGGTCTTGCGCCGTTCGCGCTGCTGCTGGCCGGCGCCGCCGCGTGGTTTCAACCGCGCTCCGAAGGGGCGATGCCGGAATGGGCTGTCTGGCCGTTCTGCGCCCTCGCCCTCGCCGTCATTGTCTGGAACGTAGCCGAGCTCGGCTTCGCGAAGCGTCCGCGCGGCGGCGCCTGAGGAGGAAAGATCATGCGTTCACGCGCCGCCGTCGCCTGGGAGGCCAACAAGCCGCTCACCATCGAAACCATCGAAATTGAGGGCCCCAAGGCCGGAGAGGTTCTGGTCGAGGTGATGGCGACGGGCGTCTGCCACACCGACGCCTACACGCTGTCGGGGCTGGATTCGGAGGGCAAATTCCCGGCCATTCTCGGCCACGAGGGGGCTGGAATCGTGCGCGAGATCGGCGCCGGCGTGACCAGCGTCAAGCCGGGCGATCACGTCATTCCGCTCTACACGCCGGAATGTCGCAATTGCAAAACCTGCCTGTCGCAACGCTCCAACCTCTGCACCGCGATCCGCGCCACGCAGGGTCAGGGCTTGATGCCGGACTCGACGAGCCGCTTCGCCTGCTCGGGCGCCGAGGTGTTCCATTATATGGGCTGCTCGACCTTCTCCAATTTCACCGTGCTGCCGGAGATTGCGCTGGCCAAGGTGCGCGCGGACGCGCCGTTCGACAAGATCTGCTACATCGGCTGCGGCGTGACGACCGGCGTCGGCGCCGTGGTCCACACCGCGAAAGTCTGGCCCGGCGCCAATGTCGTCGTGTTCGGCCTCGGCGGCATCGGCCTCAACGTGATCCAGGGCGCGCGGATGGTCGGCGCCGACAAGATCATCGGCGTCGACCTCAACCCGGCGCGGCAGGAGATCGCGCGCAAATTCGGCATGACGCATTTCGTCAACCCGGATGTGGTCGGACGCGACAAGGTCGTGCAGGCGATCGTCGATCTCACCGGCGGCGGCGCGGATTTCTCGTTCGAGTGCATCGGAAATACGACGACGATGAGGCAGGCGCTCGAATGCTGTCATCGCGGCTGGGGCGAATCGATCGTCATCGGCGTCGCGCCCTCGGGCGCCGAGATCTCGACAAGGCCGTTCCAGCTTGTCACCGGCCGCGTCTGGACAGGCTCGGCGTTCGGCGGCGCGCGCGGGCGCACCGATGTGCCGAAGATTGTCGATTGGTACATGGAGGGCAAGATCAACATCGACGATCTCATCACCCATGTCTTGCCGCTGGAAAAGATCAACGACGCCTTCGACCTGATGCACGCGGGCAAGTCGATCCGCAGCGTCGTGGCGTATTGAGGCTGACGCGAAAGGCGCCGCTCCGTTACGCAGGGCAAGACCCTGCGTGTCCCCAATGGGGAAAGGCGCCGGGGAGTAACCTTGCAATTCTGTTAGCGCCCCGATGATAACGATGGGAGCGCGCGCGGACTGTCGAGCTTTCTCGATGGCGGCATGAAGCCGATCCGCCCGCCGGCGCCCGCGCCATGTCCCCCTTCCTCATCATGTCCTCGCGGGACGCGCGTGCGCTTGAAACCCGCGCTGGCGGCCTCGCCAAGTGGAGCCTGCCTTGTCCGTCACTTCCGTCACTTCCGCCCCGCCGCCGCCGCCCAAACCGGCCGCAGCGTCGGCCCCCGCCGCCACAACCGCGCCCGCGCCCGCGAAAGTCCAACGCGCCGCCGATGGTGATTACAAGGTCGCGAACGCCCAGAGTTCGCAGGTCAAGGACAAGGACGGCGATTACAAGCCGCTGGCCGCTTCCCCCGCCGCGCAAAGCTCCGGCAAGGTTCAGTCGGCGCTGTCGATCCTGAAAGTTGGCGGCTGAACCCGCCGGGCGGCGGGCTTCCGCCGCCCGGCTGATCACGCCCGCGGGTGCGCCGCCTTATAAGCCGCCACCAGTCGCGCGCTATCGACGGCGGTGTAGACTTGCGTCGTCGACAACGAGGCGTGGCCGAGCAATTCCTGAATGGTGCGCAAATCACCCCCTCGCGCGAGGAGGTGGGTGGCGAAGGAATGGCGTAGCGCGTGCGGCGTCGCGCTGTCGGGCAGGCCCAGCGCGCCTCGCATTTGCGCCATCGCGAGTTGCACGATGCGGGGCGACAGCGGCCCGCCGCGCGCGCCGACGAACAACGGCCCGTCGGGCTTCAGCGTCCAGGGACAGCGCGAGATGTAATCCTCGATAGCGGCGCGGACGGGGCCGATCACCGGGGCGATGCGGGTCTTGCCGCCCTTGCCGGTGATGCGCACTTCGTCCACCGCGCCGATCGGCGCGTCGCCGCGCGCAATGGACAGCGCCTCGCTGATGCGCAAGCCCGCGCCGTAGCACAGCGCCAGCACCGCCGCATCGCGCGCAAGAATCCAGGGGTCGCGTATATCCCCCGCGCGGGTCTCGACATCCGCGACTGCCCGCGCGTCGTCGGTCCGCAGCGGACGCGGCAGCCGACGCCCCGCCTTGGGCGAGCGAATGGCGGAAAAGGCCGAGGCGCGGCCGGCGCCGATCCGCTCCATATATTTGGCCAGGCCCCGCAGTGCGGAGAGCGCGCGTTGCAGCGAGCGCGGATCGATCTCCTGGGCGCGCCGGGCGGCGAGAAAAGCGCGCAGGTCCGCTGGCTTCATCGCGGCGAAATCGGCCGCAAGCGGCGTGCGGTCGAGGCGCGCGTGCAGGAATTCGACGAATTGCCTGACGTCGCGGCCATAGGCCTCCAGCGTCTTGGCCGCGAGCCGGCGCTCTTGCCCGAGATAACTCAGCCAAGCGACGACGATCTCGGTCAGGCCCTGGGGCGATTCGCCCTTCATTGGGTCAGGTTCGCCGGTCTATTGCTGACTGTCGAGCGCCTTCGGCTTTTTCTTGTGCGGCTTGTGCTTGGGCTTGGCCGCGCTCTCCTCGGCAATGGCGCCGGTCGGGGTCATGTCGACCCGCGCGGTCGTCTTGGCCACGACCTTCGGCGCGGCCGCCGCGGCGGGCGCCGGCGCGGGCGCGGCTTCAGCCGCCAGCGCGGCGGATTCGACCTTGGGCGTCGGGGCGACAGCGTCGGCTTTGGGGGCCTCGATCGCGGCGACGGGCGCGGAATGCCCGCCGGGATACGCATCGCGCGCTGCGTGGCTCATTAGCAACGCCCCGAACAGGACTGCCGCGCCCCAACCGGCAAAACCGCCGACCAGCGTATTGCCGAGGCTGCCGGCGAGACGCGAGGGCAGCCCCGCCACGACGGTCGGCAACGACCGGAGCGAGCCGTGCGCGCGGCTGGTGAATTCGGAATCAACTTGGAACTTGATCGGGGACTTGATCACGGGCTTCGCCTTTCACACGGCTTGCCCAACATGACTTAAACAAATGGCGTTAACGCCGGCTTAGAAAGCTTGGTTAATGAGTTGCTTGGCGCGATTGTGTCGCGTGCGACGCTGCGGCGCCTTTCGTCCTTGCGCGCGCGGCGCCCGCGTCTTAACCTTGCCGCCTCTCCTCCCGCGAGTTCCTCATGCGCTATCGCCCGCTTGGCCGAACCGGCCAGTTCGTCTCGGAAATCTGCCTGGGGACGATGACGTTCCACGGCGGCGCCGGTTATTGGCGCAATATCGGACAACTCGACCAGACCGGCGCCACCGCGCTGGTCGCGCGCTCGCTGGAGGCGGGCGTGAATTTCATCGACACGGCGGACGTCTATTCCGAGGGCGGCTCGGAAGTGTTGCTTGGCCAGGCGCTCGCCGATCTCAAGGTCGCGCGTGAAGACGTGATTGTGGCCACGAAAGTGCGCGCACGCACGGGCTCCGGCCCCAATGCCGTCGGCCTCTCGCGTGGCCATATCATGGACCAGATCGCCGGCAGCCTGAAGCGATTGAAGCTCGACTACGTCGATCTCTACCAGATCCACGGCTTTGACCCGGTCACCCCGCTGGAGGAGACGATGCGCGCGCTCGACGATTGCGTCGCGCGCGGGCTCGTGCGGACGATCGGTTGCTCCAATCTCGCGGCCTGGCAGATCATGAAGGCGCAAGGGATCGCCGAGCGGCGGGGTTTTGCCCGGTTCGAGACCGTACAGGCCTATTACACCATCGCCGGGCGCGATCTGGAGCGCGAGGTGCTGCCGCTGGTCGAGGACCAGGGCATGGGCGTGATGGTGTGGAGCCCGCTCGCGGGCGGTTTCCTTTCGGGCAAATACACGCGCAATGGGGTCAACAGCAACTACGCACGCCGCGTCACGTTCGATTTTCCGCCCGTCGATAAGGAACGCGGCTACGACATCATCGACGTCATGCGTCCGATCGCCAAAGCGCACGACGTATCGGTCGCACGCGTCGCGCTCGCTTGGCTGCTCCAGCGCAAGGGCGTGATGAGCGTCATCGTCGGCGCCAAGACGGTCGAGCAACTCGACGACAATCTCGCCGCGGCCGCGCTGAAACTGACGGCGCAAGATTTGACCGCGCTCGACGCGGTCAGCGCCCTGGCGCCGGAATATCCCGGCTGGATGTTGGAGCGGCAGGCGCAGGGGCGCGTGCCGGAAGCGGGGAAGTGAACATGAGCAAGCCAATCAAATGGGGCGTGTTGGGGGTCGCCAAGATCGCCACGGAAAAAGTGATCCCGGCGATGCAGCGCGCGAGCCTATGCCAAATCGAGGCGATCGCCTCGCGCGAGTTATCGCGCGCGCAGGCGGCCGCCGTGACGCTAGGCATCCCCCTCGCTTACGGGTCTTACGAGGAAATGCTCGCGGATCCTGAGATCGAGGCGATCTACAACCCGCTACCCAACGAATTGCACGTGCCCTGGACGCTGAAGGCGCTGGCGGCGGGCAAGCATGTTCTGTGCGAGAAGCCGGTTGCGCTTGACGCCGCGGAGGCGGCCCAGTTGATCGAGGCGCGCGCGAAATCGGGAAAGTTGGTGGCGGAGGCGTTCATGGTGCGCCATCACCCGCAATGGCGGCGCGCGCGCGAGATCGTGCGCGCGGGCGCGATCGGCGAAATCGGCGCAATCCAGACCCTGTTCACCTATCGCCTGCTCGACGCTGACAATGTGCGTAACAAGCCTCCGGGCGGCGGCGGGCTCTATGACATCGGCTGCTATGCGATTCTGACCGCGCGCTATATCTTCGCCGCGGAGCCGATCCGCGTCGCCGCCTGCCTCGATGTCGATCCGAATTTCGGCACCGACCGGCTCGCCAGCGCGATTGTCGAATTTCCCGGCGGCCGACATCTCACTTTCACCACCGCCACCCAACTCGCCGCCGCGCAGCGCGTGACGATCGTGGGAACCGCCGGGCGGGTCGAGGTGAAAATACCGTTCAACGCGCCGATCGACCGGCCGACCGAGATCGTGATCGACAGCGGCGCCGATCTCTTGGGCGGCGGAGCCCGCGTCGAAACCTTCGCGGTCTGCGATCAATACGCCCTCCAGGGCGACGATTTCGGGCGCGCGATCAGGGGCGAGGCCGTGCTCGAATTTCCCATTGAGGACGCGCTCGCCAACATCAAGGTGATCGAGGCCTGTTTCCGCGCCGCCAAATCGGGGCGGTGGGAAACCGTTTGAGCCTTACACCGAGCGGCGCTTACGCTGCCGGTACTGGTCGGCGATCACGGCGGCGACAATCACGCCTCCCTTGATGATTTCTTGATAATGCGCGTCGACGTTCAGGAACGTGAAGCCCGACGTCAACACGCCGAGAATCACCGCGCCGATGATCGTGCCGGTCAGCCGGCCGACGCCGCCCGACAGCGACGTGCCGCCGATCACCGCCGCCGCGATTGCGTCCAGCTCGAATCCCATGCCGACCCCAGCCTGACCGGAAATCGCGCGCGCGGTGTGAACCACGCCGCACAGCCCCGACATCAGGCCCGCCACCGCATAGACCAGCACGATGTGGCGCTCGACATTGATGCCCGACACCCGCGCCGCCAGCGGATTGGCGCCAATGGCGTAGGTGAACTTGCCATAGCGCGTGTAGCGCAGCGCCAGATGAAACAGGATCGCCATCGAAAGAAAGATGACGACTGGCCACCAGTCCGAGCCGATCACGCCGAAATCCTCGGAGAGATTGCCGATCGGCTCGCCGTTGGTGTACCAGTCCGCCACGCCGCGCGCCGACACCATCATTCCCAGCGTCGCGATGAACGGCGGAATCTTGGTATAGGCGATCAACGAACCGTTGAGCAGGCCGGCGAGCGTTCCCGCCACAAGCCCGGCGATGACGGGGAAGATCGGGTTGAGCCCGGTCAGGCTTGGATAGATGGCGTGGGTGTATCCCGCGGCCTGCGCCAGGCTCGCCGCGATCATCGCCGTCATGCCGACCAGCGAGCCCGACGACAGATCGATGCCGCCCATGATGATGATCTGTGTCACGCCGACGGCGATGATGCCGATCTCCGCCTCCTGCAGGATCATGATCTTCAGCCGCAGCGGATTGGCGATGAAACTCTGACCCTCGAACATCCAGCCGAGCGCCTCGAACAGCAGCATCATGCCGATCATCACGCCGAGAATGCTGATCTCGGGCGGCAAGCGGCGGCGCGCGCGCGGCGCGGCTTCGCTTGTCAGGACAGTCTTATTGGACAACGTCGCTTCCTTAAATTAACGCGCTGCGAGTTCCATGACGCGAACCTGCGTCGCCTCCTGCCGGTCGAGAATGCCGGTCATGCGGCCCTCGTGCATCACCAGCACGCGGTCGCTCATGCCCAGCACCTCGGGCAGTTCGGAAGAGATCATCAGCACCGCCACGCCCTGACCCGCGAGTTCGCAGATCAAGCGATGAATTTCCGCCTTGGCGCCGACGTCGATGCCACGCGTCGGCTCGTCGAGGATGAGGATGCGGGGCTGCGTCAGCAGCCAGCGCGCGATCAGCACCTTCTGCTGGTTGCCGCCCGAGAGATTGATGACGGGCTCATGGAGATCGGGCGTGCGCACACGCAGTTGCGCCTTCTGGTCCTCGCACAGGCGCTCGATTTCGCGCTCCTGCACGATTCCAGCGCGCGTATAGCCGTTGCGCAATATGGCGGCCTGCATGTTGGCGGTGACGTCGAGCATCAGGAAACAGCCCGACTCCTTGCGGTCCTCGGTCAAAAATCCCATGCCGGCGTCCATCGCCACGCCCGGGTTCCCAATCTTCATCTCGCGCCCGTCGACGAAGATTTGCCCCGAACTCGCCGGCGTCACGCCGAAAATCGTCTCTGCGACATTGCTGCGCCCGGACCCCACGAGCCCCGCCAGCCCGAGGATTTCGCCTTTGCGCAGGTCGAAGCTCACATCGTGGAACCGGCCGTCGAGGGTCAGGTTCTTCACCGACAGGATCACTTCGCCAATCGGCACGTTCGTCTTTGGGAACATTTGAGTGACTTCGCGCCCGACCATCAGCTTGATGATGTCGTCGCGCGTGACGTCGGCGGCGGGGTGCTCGCCGACGAACCGGCCGTCGCGGAACACCGAAACTTCGTCGGCGATCTCGAACAGCTCGTTCATCTTGTGCGTGATGTAGACTATGCCTTTGCCCTCTGCCTTCAAGGCGCGGATGATGCGGAACAGATGCGCCACCTCCCTGTCGGTGATCGCCGAGGTCGGCTCGTCCATGATCAGGATATCGCTGTCGTAGCTGACCGCCTTGGCGATCTCGACCATCTGCCG
>JANYIH010000159.1 GCA_025358745.1 Hyphomicrobiales bacterium
ACCGAGAACAATCTGATCGGCACGATGCTGGTGTGTCAGGCCTTCGTGCCTGACATGAAGGCGGCGGGATCGGGCTCGGTCGTCAATATCGCCTCTGTCGCCGCCCATATGGGATGCTCGCCGGAAGTGGTCTATTCGACGCTGAAGGCCGGCGTCGTGCATTACACCCGCTGCCTGGCGAAGGAACTGCTCGATGATGGCGTGCGCGTGAACGCCGTCAGCCCCGGACCCACCAAGACTGCGCGATTCCAGGCGACGCGCGTGGTCGACGCCAACCGGATGGACGCGGAGCAAAGGTCGTTCAACCGTTACGCCGAGCCCGACGAGATCGCCGAGGCGGTGGCGTTTCTGGCTGGCCCGCGGGCGAAATTCATCAACGGGCAGGTGTTGCGGGTCGATGGGGGACTCTCGCTATTTGCCGGTTAGCGTCGCCTCGATCCACGAGATCAATTCGCGCGTGACTTCGTCGCGATTCGTTTCGTTCAGCGTTTCGTGACGCGCATCGGGATAGATCTTCGCGGTCACGTTAAGGCCTGCGGCGCGATAGACGTCGAGCAATCCTTGCAACTTGGCCCCGACGGGATCGCGCGCGCCGCTGAAGACATAAATCGGCAGCGCCTTGGGGATGCGCGCGGCCAGTTGCGGCGAGGCGAGACGCCCAAGCGCGTCGACAAGATCGGCAGCGAGTTGGTTGGTCAGCGCAAAGCCGCACAAGGGGTCGGCGACATATTTATCCACTTCATCCGGGTCGCGAGAGAGCCAGTCATACGGCGTGCGGGCGGGGCGGAATGGCTTGTTCTGCTCGCCAAACAGCAGCGCCTGCACGAGCGGGCTTTTGCCGCGCGGTCCGAGCCGCCAGCGTTCGAAGGCGACGATGCGCTTGCCGATGGGCAGAATAGCCGGCGGCGGCCCTGATGTGCCGGACAAGACAGCGCCGGCGAGTTCCGCGCCGCGCTCGGCGATGTAGGTCTGGCCGAGAAACGATCCCATCGAATGGCCGAGAAAAACGCGGGGGAGGCCGGAAAAATCGGCGCCGATCCGGGCGGCGACGGCGTCGATGTCGTCCAGCAATTTTCGCCAGCCGTCGGTGTCTGCAAAAAACCCGAGATCGGCGGGAGGGCAGGTCGGCCCGTGGCCGCGATGGTCGTGCGCATAGACCGCGAAGCCATGCACCGTCAGCGCTTGCGCCAGCCGCGCATAGCGGGCGGAATGTTCGGCGAGACCGTGCACGATCTGCACGACGGCGCGCGGCGCCAAGTCGGGGCGCCAGAGGCGGGTGAAGATCGCATGCCCGTCGGGGCGGGCAATCGTGAAGGTGTCGGTCGCTCCCATGGCGCGGACGCTATTACGTCGGCGCGCAAATGCAAATCTGCGCGCTAGTCCTCCCCTGTTCGCCCGCGCAGCGCCTTGATGTCGCCGCGTCGCCCCTTTGCCTCTAACCGGCGTTTCTTCGAGGCGAGCGTCGGCCGCGTCGGGCGGCGCGGTTTGTCGCGGTGGGCGGCGCGCTCGATCAGCGCGGCGAGCCGCGCCCGCGCGTCCTCGCGATTGCGCGGCTGGCTGGCGAAGCGTTGCGCGAAAATGACGATCACCCCCTCCAGCGTCGCGCGCGAGCCGGCGAGCTGGATCAGCTTGGCCGCGACATCGGCGGGCAGGGCGGGCGAGCGGCGGGCGTCGAAGCGCAATTCGACCGCGGTCGAAACCTTGTTGACATTCTGCCCGCCGGGCCCCGAGGCGCGCGCGAACGTCTCGATCAGCTCGCGCTCGTCGATGAGAAAATTGCCGACCTGCATGCTCTTTCCTTCACCTCGCCCGATCGGCTACAGGTCACTCAGACGACAAGCAAGGCGTAGCCTCCGATGAAAATGACCACCGAGGAAGCGTTCATCAAGGTTCTTCAGGCGCATGGCATAGAACACGCCTTCGGCATTATCGGCTCGGCGATGATGCCGGTATCCGACCTGTTCCCCAAGGCCGGGATCACGTTCTGGGATTGCGCGCACGAATCCAACGCCGGCATCATGGCCGACGGTTACGCGCGCGTGACGGGGAAAATGGCGCTGGCGGTGGCGCAGAACGGGCCGGGCGTCACCGGCTTCGTCACCGCGATGAAGACGGCCTATTGGAATCACACGCCGCTGCTGCTGGTGACGCCGCAGGCCGCCAACAAGACGATGGGGCAGGGCGGCTTCCAGGAGGCGCCGCAGATGGCGCTATTCCAGGACATGGTTGGCTATCAGGAGGAGGTGCGCGACGCCTCGCGCATGGCCGAAGTCTTGAACCGCGTGATCCTCAAGGCGTGGCGACTGCGGGCGCCGGCGCAGATCAATGTGCCGCGCGATTTCTGGACCCAGGTGATCGACATCGACCTGCCGGCGATCGTGCGGTTCGAGCCGCCGGCGGGTGGCGAGGCGGCAATCGCGGCGGCCGCCAAGCTCCTGTCGGACGCCGCCTTCCCCGTCATCATCTCGGGCGCCGGCGTCGTGCTGGGCGAGGCGATCCCGCAGACGATCGCGCTGGCCGAACGGCTCGATGCGCCGGTCTGCTCCGGCTACCAGCACAATGATTCCTTCCCCGGATCGCACCGGCTGCACGCGGGGCCGCTTGGCTACAACGGCTCGAAGGCGGCGATGGAGCTGATCGCCAAAGCCGACGTGGTGCTGGCGCTCGGCACTCGGCTCAACCCGTTCTCGACGCTGCCGGGCTATGGCGTCGACTACTGGCCGAAACAAGCCAGGATCATTCAGGTCGACATCAACCCGGATCGGATCGGCCTGACCAAGCGCGTAGATGTCGGCATTTGCGGCGATGCGGGCCTTGTGGCGGCGTCGTTGCTGGGCGCGCTGGCGCGGGGCGCGGGTGACCGCGACCGCGAAGCGCGGCGGGCGCTCGTACATCAGACAAAGTCCGCCTGGGCGCAGCAACTGACCTCGATGGATCACGAGGACGACGACCCCGGCACCACCTGGAACGCACGCGCGCGGGCGAAGGACCCCGATTTGATGACGCCGAGGCAGGCGTGGCGCGCGATCCAGCGCGCGCTGCCGCGCGAAGCGATCATCTCCTCCGACATCGGCAACAATTGCGCCATCGGCAACGCCTATCCGACCTTTGAGCAGGGCCGCAAATATCTGGCGCCGGGCCTGTTCGGGCCGTGCGGCTACGGCTTCCCCGCCATCGTCGGCGCGAAGATCGGCTGCCCGGACACGCCCGTCGTGGGTTTCGCCGGCGACGGCGCGTTCGGCATTTCCATGAACGAGATGACGGCGCTCGGCCGCGACGGCTGGCCGGCGATCACGATGGTGATATTCCGCAATCTCCAGTGGGGCGCGGAGAAGCGCAACACGACGCTCTGGTACGACGACAACTTTGTCGGCACCGAGTTGAACCCCAAGGTATCCTACGCGGGCATCGCGGAGGCCTGCGGCTTTGTCGGCCGCCGCGTCGAGACGACGGCGGCGCTGGAGGCGGCTTTGCGCGAGGCGGTGGAGGCGCAGGGGCGGGGCGTGACGACCTTCCTCGAAGTGATGCTCAACCAGGAGCTAGGCGAGCCGTTCCGCCGCGACGCGATGAAGAAGCCGCAGGTCGTGGCGGGGGTGAAAAGGGAGGACATGCGGGGGCAGTAGGGGAGCGACGGGGACAGGAGGGGGCGGGCGGCAAATCACGATCTTTTCTTTGCGCGCCGTTATCGCAATTGGTGTTTGCCGCCGCCGAGGTTCCCTTTGACTTTTGTATCATAAAATGATACATATTCCTCGTGATCCAATCCTTCCGCGACAAGTTCACCGTGGCGGTGTTCAACGGCGAGGCGCCGAAGGGATTTCCCGCCGATCTGGTTGCGGTCGCGCGCCGGAAATTGCGTTTCCTACACGCCGCCGCTGATCTCGGCGACTTGCGGTCGCCGCCCGGCAACCGTCTCGAAGCGCTGGCCGGTGATCGTAAGGGACAATATTCGATCAGGGTCAACCAGCAATTTCGGCTCTGCTTCATCTGGACGCCGCAAGGCCCTGCGGAAGTCGAGATCGTGGACTACCATTGAGAGGACGCACCATGGTCAAGTCGCATCGCCCCAGGAAACTCATGCCGATGCATCCCGGCGAAGTGCTGCGCGAGGAGTTCCTGGTCCCGCTAAAGATGTCTGCGGGCGCGCTCGCCAAAACTTGCGGTTTGCCGCGTACGCGGATCGAGCGCATCGCCGGCGAGCAAACTGGCGTCAGCGCCGACACCGCGCTGCGGTTGGCCAAGGCGCTCGGCACAAGCGCCGAGCTTTGGCTCAATTTGCAGACCGACTACGATCTGCAGATCGCAAAACGAAATCTTGGGCAGGGGCTCGACCGCATCGAAACCCTCAACAAGCCGCGAGCCGCCTGATCGTCCTCACGGCAGCCCGCCTCCGCTCGCCTCCGCAAGCACGCTCCAGGCCGCGTCGCCATATTTGGCTTGCCAGCCTTTGTAGAACCCGGCCGCGATCAGCTTTTCGCGGAACGGGGCGGGGTCGACGTCGTTGAATTGCAACCCTAAGCCCTCCAGCGTCTTGCCGAGATCGTTGTTGAGTTTTTCGGCGGCGGCGCGTTGGTCGAGCGCGGATTGGTTGATCTCGCGCACCACGATGTCGCGATCTTCGGGTTTCAGACGGTCGAGCGCCCGCGTGTTCGCCAGCACCCAGTAGCCATCCCACATATGTTTGGTGCGGCTCAAATATTTCTGCACCTCGTAGAGTTTTGCGGAGTGAATGACGACCATCGGGTTTTCCTGCGCGTCGACGATATGCGTCTGCAGCGCGGAATAGACCTCGTTGAAATTGATGCTGGCGGGCGAGGCGCCGAGCGCGGAAAACATGCTGGTCCACAGCGGGCTCACCGGCACGCGGATCCGCAGGCCGGCCAGATCCTCGGGCTTGACGATCGGCTTCACGCTGTTGGTCACGTTGCGGAAGCCATTGTCCCAGATGTGCTCCAACGCGAAGATGCTGCGCTTCGCGATCTCGCCCCGCACGAGCGCGCCGAGCTTGCCGTCCATCGCCGCCCAGACCTGCGGGTAGTCCTTGAACGCGAAGCCGATGCCGTTGATCGAGGCGACCGGCACCAGCGTGGCCAGGATCAGGCCCGAGCAGAAGAACATCTCAAGGGCGCCCGAGCGGATCTGGGTCAGCATGTCGGTGTCGGAGCCGAGCTGGCTCGACGGAAAAAGTTGCACCTCGACCCGGCCTCCCGTCGCCTCGCGGATGCGGGTGGACGCCGCGGTGGCGTGCACGTTCATGGGATGGGTCATCGGCATGTTATTGCCGAGTTTGAGCGAGAATTCGGCGGCGCCGGCCGGGCGCGTCAGCAGCGCGGGCATCGGAAGCGCGGCGAGCGCCCCGCCGACAAGGGCGCGTCGAGTGATGGCGGACATGTTCCCTCCCTGGCGCGCCTCGATTGCAGGGCGCGATATTGTTGTGTTGCGAGCCGGACTACCCGACCTCCGACCGCAAGTCTAGCATGCTACGCATCCGCGCCAAGGCGCTAGCCGGCCTTGAGCACGCGGCCGGCCACCGCATCGAGCTTGCGCGCCAGTTCCGCGTCCCGCGCCTCCGGCGCCGTCATGATCGCGCCGTCGAGCGCGCGATCCGAGGCCAGACAGGACTCGCGCGTGGCGGGATAATCGGTCAGCGCGCGGGCGATCAGGCGGTTGGCCTTGTCGGCGTTGTCGTGCATCACCTTCATGACCGAGGCGACGTCGACCGGGCCTTGCTCGTCGTGCCAGCAGTCGAAATCCGTCACCATCGCGACCACCGCATAGGCGATCTCGGCCTCGCGCGCGAGTTTCGCCTCGGTCGCCGCCGTCATGCCGATCACCGAGGCGCCGAGGCTCTGATAATGCAGCGATTCGGCATAGGTGGAGAATTGCGGCCCCTCCATGCAGACGTAAGTCCCGCCGCTCTGCAGGGGGATCTCTTCACGGGCGGCAGCCTCCGCGATGCGCTTGCGTAACACGCTGGAGGTGGGCTGCGAGAAGGGCACGTGGGCGACCAGGCCCGTGCCGAAAAAACTGGTCTCGCGCTTAAAAGTGCGGTCGATGAACTGGTCGGCCAGCACGAACAGGCCGGGGTAAAACTCGCGCTTGTAAGAGCCGCAGGCGGAGACGGCGACAATGTCGGTGACGCCGGCGCGTTTCAGCGCGTCGATGTTGGCGCGATAGTTGATCGTCGAGGGCGAATAGCGATGGCCGCGGCCGTGGCGGGCGAGGAACACGACATCCGTCTCGCCGACGCGGCCGAAGCGCAGCGCGTCCGAGGGTTCGCCCCAGGGCGTGGAGACGCGCTCGTCTCGCTCGGCCACGAAGCCGGCGAGCGAATAGAGCCCCGACCCGCCGATGATCCCGATAACCGCCTTGCTCATGCCGCTGCGCTCCTGAGGCCCTCAAGCCGACGCGCGAGGCTAGCACGAGGCGGGCCAGGCGAACAAAAACCCCGGCGGAGGGGCCGGGGGGAAGCTAGGCTTTCGCGATGCGCGCGAAATCAGTGCGCGTCGGCCCAGACGCGCTTCTTGACCATGTACATCAGCGCCGACAACACGAGCAGGAACACGATGGCGCGGAAGCCGATGTTCTTGCGCTCGGTCTGGCTCGGTTCGGCCGTCCAGCTCAGGAACGCAGCCACGTCCCTGGCGTAATTCTGCGTCGTGGCCGGCGTGCCGTCGGTGTATTTGACGCCGCCGTCCTGCAACGGATTCGGCATCGCGATCTTATGGCCGGGATAATACAGGTTCCACTGCGGGTCGTCCTTGTGCGTGTAGCCGGTCAGGATCGCGTAGATGTAGTCGGTCCCGACCTCCTGGTAGGCGTCGAAGACGTCGAATACGAACCAGGGGAAGCCGCGCTCGTATTTGCGCGACTTGGCGAGCAGCCACATGTCCGGCGGGGCTTTACCCATCGCCGCCGCGGCGGCCTGATCGTTGGGGAAGGCCTCCGGCGGCGGGAAGAGGTCGGCCGGCGTGCCGGGGCGCTGAAAGATCTTGCCGGAATCGTTGGGCTCGTCGTTGGTGACATTGTAGCTCGCCGCCAGCGCCTTGACCTGCTCCTCGGAGAAGCCGGGGCCGTTCTCGTTTTCCAGCGTGCGGAAGGCGATGCTGAGGCGGTGGCAGTTGGAGCAGACTTCCTTGTAGACCTGGAAGCCGCGCTGCAACTGCGCCTGGTCGAACTTGCCGAACACGCCGCTGAACGACCACGACTGGCGCGCGGGCTTGGGTTGATCCTCCGCCGCGTCCTGCGCCACGGCGAGCTGGGCGCCGGTGACGAGCAGGGCAAGCGCAAGGAAGGACGCTTTGAAACGGTTCATCGTGTTTGTCCTCTTGGGCGCGTCTCTTGTCGATCTCATTCGGCCGCCGCGGCGCTCGGGGGCAACACGGCGTCGGCGATCGAAACGGGAACCGGCTTGGTTTTTTCGACCAGACCCAGCACCGGCAGGACGACGATGAGATAACCGAAATAGCCGAGCGAGAGAATGCGCGCGACCAGCGTCGCCGAATCCGTCACTTCCTGCGAGCCGAGATAGCCAAGGCCGACGCAGCAGATCACGAAGATCCAGAAGAAGAAGCGGAACATCGGCCGATATTTGCCCGAGCGGATCGGCGAAGTGTCGAGCCAGGGCAGGAAAGCGAGCAACGCCATGGCGAGAGCAAGCGCCACCACGCCCATCAGCTTGTTGGGAATGGCGCGCAGGATCGCGTAGAACGGCAACAGATACCATTCCGGCACGATATGCGAGGGCGTCACCAGCGGGTTGGCGGGGTTGAAATTATCGGCGTCGAGCAGATAGTTGGGGATGAAGAATACGAACCAGGCGTAAAAGACGAAGAACACGCAGACCGCGAACATGTCCTTGATCGTGGCGTAGGGCGTGAAGGCGACGGTGTCGCGCTTGACGTCCTTCACCTCGACGCCGTCGGGGTTGTTCTGTCCCACCACATGCAGCGCCCAGACGTGCAGCACGACGACGCCGACGATCATGAACGGCAGGAGGTAATGCAGCGCGAAGAAGCGGTTCAGCGTCGGATCGCCGACGGCGTAGCCGCCCCACAGCCAATGCGCGACGCCCGTGCCGACCAGCGGAATGGCGGTGAACAGGTTGGTGATGACGGTCGCGCCGGCGAAACTCATCTGACCCCAGGGCAAGACATAGCCCATGAAGGCGGTCGCCATCATCAGGACATAGATGATGACGCCGAGGATCCACAGCACTTCGCGCGGGTTCTTGTAGGAACCGTAATACATGCCGCGGAAGATGTGCATATAGACGGCGAGGAAGAAGAACGACGCGCCGTTGCTGTGGAGATAGCGGATCAGCCAGCCGTAATTGACGTCGCGCATGATGTGCTCGACCGAGACGAAGGCCATCGCCGCGCTCGGCACATAATGCATCGCCAGGATTACGCCGGTGATGATCTGAATGATCAGCATGAACGACAGGATGGCGCCGAAGGTCCAGAAATAGTTGAGGTTGCGCGGCACCGGGTAGGAGACGAACGAGGAATGCACGAGGCCGACGATCGGCAGGCGCGCCTCGAACCAGCGCGCAATCGCGCTCTTGGGAACGTAGGTCGAATGTCCGTCCATGTTGCGATCTCTGGAATGTCTGGGGAAAACGAGGCGCCGGGCGAGAAGCGCTTCAGCCGATCTTCACCTTCGTAGCGGACAGGAACTTGTATTCCGGCACGGCGAGGTTGAGCGGCGCCGGTCCTGAGCGAATGCGGCCGGACGTGTCGTAGATCGAGCCGTGGCACGGGCATTTCCAGCCGTCGTACTGGCCCTCGTGGCCGAGCGGCACGCAGCCCAGATGCGTGCAGACGCCCACAACGATCAGCCATTCCGGCTTCTGCACGCGCGACTGGTCGGTGGCGGGGTCTTTCAGGTCGGCCAACGGCGTCGCCTCGGCCTCCTTGATCTCCTTGGCCGTGCGATGGCGCAGGAATACCGGGCCGCCGCGCCATTTGACGGTGAGGATCTGCCCCGCCTGGATCGGGGCCAGATCGACCTCGATCGAGGACATGGCCAGCGTCGTCGCGTCGGGGTTCATCTGATCAATCAGCGGCCAGGCGACGGAAGCCGCGCCCACCGCGGCGACGGCGCCGGTGGTCAGAAAAAGAAAGTCCCGGCGGCTGGGATTGATAGCTTCCGCGTGCGACAATTCGACCCCCGTGCGCTCGCGCGGCGTAACGCGCATTTCCAGTGTGGTTGGAGCCGTCTTAAGCGGCTCCGGGGCCCTATTGCGCCCCAATTTCGGCCGCTATTTCGCACCGATCCCCTTGGTTGTCCATAGGCTCAAGGCGCGAGAATTGGTCGCACACAGGGCTTTTGGGCGGGCTTGTCGGCGCCTGCGATTTCGGCGACACCGGCAAACCCTCGCACGCCGCTGCGGCGCCCGGAGCCCTGTCGATGCCGCGCCGCAACCTCGTTCTCGCGCTCTACGAGCCCGACATCGCCGCCAACACCGGGGCGATGCTGCGCAGCTGCGCCTGTTTCGGCGCCGACGCGGCTTTGATCGAGCCGGCCGGATTCGTGTTCTCCGACCGCCGTTTCCGCCGCGCCGGCATGGATTATCTCGATGCGTTGCATCTGGAGCGGCACGCCTCGTTCGCCGCGTTCGAGGCGTGGCGGGCCGCTGAAGGGCGGCGGCTCGCGCTGCTGACGACGTGCGGCGCCGTCGATCTCTGGGATTTCCGCTTTCGAGACGGCGATGTGCTGATGGTGGGGCGCGAATCGGCCGGCGTCCCGCAAGCGGTGCACGATCTGGCCGACGCGCGGGTGAGAATACCGATTCGCGGCAGCTTGCGCTCGCTCAACATCGGCGTCGCGGCGGGAATTGCGCTGGCTGAGGCGACGCGGCAGGTCGGAGAGTGAGCTATTTCGCGCGGCGGCGCGGGCTTGCGGGTAGGTCGCCGGCGGCGGCGTAAAACACTTCGCCCTCGCTCTCGGCCGTGTCGAGCCAGACGACGGCGAGCGCAGGGAACGACGTCTCGAAGGCGGCGCGGCTTTGGCCGAGTTCGCAGATCAGCGCGCCTTGCGGCGTCAGATGCGCGCGCGCGGCGCCCACGATGCGGCGCACGAGATCGAGCCCGTCTTCGCCGCCGACATGGGCGAGTTTTGGCTCGGCCGCATATTCGGGCGGGAAAGCCGCCGCGGCGGCGGTTTCGACATAGGGCGGATTGGTGAGGATGACGTCGTAGCGCGCATCCCCGAGCGGCGCGAACAGGTCGCCCTCGAACAGTCGGATGCGGGCCTCCAGCCCGTGCTCCTCGACATTGCGGCGCGCGACGGCGAGCGCGTCGGGGGAGACGTCCACCGCGTCGATCTCGGCGTTGGGAAACACGCGGGCGGCAAGAATCGCCAGCGAGCCGCCGCCGGCGCACAGATCAAGCAAGCGCCCGACCTGCTCAGGCGCCTCGATCAGTCCGCCTTCGCCGATCATCCCGCCAAACAGCAATTCGCCGATAAAACTGCGCGGCACGATCACGCGCTCGTCGACATAGAACGGCACGCCCTGGATATAGGCGCGTTGCAGCAGATAAGCGGCGGGCTTGCGCGTGACAATGCGCGCCTCGATCAGATCGTTCAGCCGGCGCCGCTCGGAGGGCAGCAGCCGCGCGTCGGCGAAGGGATCGAGCGCGTCGATCGGCAAATGCAGGCCTTCAAGCACGAGGAAAGCGGCCTCGTCGACCGCGTTGCTCGCGCCATGGCCGAAAACGAGGCCGGCGGCGGAAAAGCGGCTGACGGCGTAGCGGAACCAGTCGCGCGGCGTTCGCAGCGTCGCCAGTCTTTCCTCAACGGCATCCGGCACGGGCGCCCCTCAAACGCGGCGGCCGGCTTGCGCCGGCCGATTTCAAGGCAAAGCGGGGGGGGCGGCTTATTTCTCGCCGCGCTTGCACTTCTCGCGGAACTTGCGGCGCTCGGCGCCGTGCTTGCCCAATGCGTCGGCTTCTTTCGAGCATTCCTGCGAGCGGGCGTGGGTCTCGGCCTTGTCGGGCTTGGCCGTCATGGTCGGGATCGGCGTGGGGGTCGCGGTCGCAGCCTTTGGCGTCGCGGTCGGGCTCGCCGGCGCGGCGGCGTCGAGGGCGAAAGCCGAAGTGGACGCCAAACCGACGACGCCGAACAGGACGGCGATGATCGAGGTCTTCATGGGGGCTGAATCTTTCCGAACGTTAGACATCCGCTGAGCCGCGTCGACGCAAAGTCGGCAAGCTCGCGCGCCTCATAGGCGAAGCGCGCGCCCCGCACAAGTTGCCCGGCCAAACAAGCCCAAAAAGGAGAAGAGCCGCTTCCCCAGGGGAAACGGCTCTTCCATTGTCGCGACCGAACTCAAGCCGCAAAATCCACTGCAATCGTCTCTATCCGCGGCAATCCCGCGCACAGAGGTTCCAGGGCCTTCCGGACTCGCTCGGCGAGTGACAATGAGACACTGGATCACCTCCTTTCGGTTGTTGACGACAGGGGGCAGATTAGCGCGAATTCTGCTTACGCCAAGCCCTGATTGCGAGCTTGGCGCCGTTTTCCCCGGCTTGGCGCCCAAAGGGTGGGCGAATCAGGCCGCCGCCTTGGCGACGGCTTCGCAAACTTCGGCCACCAAGCTATCCACCAGCGCGCGATCCTCCGCCTCGGCCATCACCCGGATGACGGGCTCTGTGCCGGAGGGGCGGATCACCAGCCGGCCGCTGGACCCGAGCTTCGCCTTGGCCGAGGCGATCGCGGCGACGACGTTTTCGCTCTCCAGCGGGCGGCCGCCGCTGAAGCGCACGTTGCGCAGCACCTGCGGCAGCGGCTCGAATCGATGGCAGACCTCGCTGGCGGGGCGGCCAAGCTTCTTGACCATCGCCAGCACCTGCATCGCCGCGACGAGGCCGTCGCCGGTGGTGGAATAATCGGTCAGGATCATGTGGCCGGACTGCTCGCCCCCGACATTGTAGCCCTTCTCGACCATCCGTTCGAGCACGTAGCGGTCGCCGACGGCGGTGCGCTCCAGCGTGAGGCCGAGACCGGCGAGATGCCGCTCCAGCCCGAAATTGGACATCACGGTGGCGACGACGCCGGGTTTCGACAGCCGCCCGTCGGCGCGCCAGCTCTCGGCGATGACGGCGAGAATCTGGTCGCCATCGACGATATGGCCCTTCTCGTCCACGATGATCATGCGGTCGGCGTCGCCGTCGAGCGCGACGCCGATGTCGGCGCGCATCTCGCGCACCTTGCGGGCGAGCGATTCGGGCGAGGTCGAGCCGACGTCGTGGTTGATGTTGAGGCCGTCCGGCTCGACGCCGATCTTGATCAC
>JANYIH010000163.1 GCA_025358745.1 Hyphomicrobiales bacterium
GACGAGCCCCTGTCGGCGCTAGACACGTTTTTGCGCGTGAGGATGCGGATCGAGTTGAAGCGGCTGCAAACCCAGCTCGGCATCCCCTTCATCCACGTCACGCACGGCCAGGACGAAGCGCTGGCTTTGGCTGACCTGATCGTCGTCATGAACAAAGGCAAAATCGAACAGGCGGGCTCGTCACGTGACGTGTTTGAAAGGCCCGCGACCGAATTCGTCGCCCGCTTTCTGGGCGGCCATAATGTGATCCGCACGCCAGGCGGCCTGATCGCGGTGCGCGCCGACCGGGTGCGTTTCGCCGGCGAGGCGCCAGCGCAGCTCGCAGCCATCGTCACCGGCGTCGAATATCAGGGCGCTTCCTACGCGATTGCGCTGGAAGGCGGCGGCGCGAACGATCTCTCGGCGGTTCTCGGCGACGCTGATTTTCTGAATGCGCCGGTCGCCGTGGGCGATTGCGTCGGTCTCGTCTGGAGCGAGGCCGACGTTCAACCAGTTTCCCCCTCGGCTTGAAGCCCGAGGGGATTGTGAGGAGGGTGTCACCAGTGACAGACAGCAACGATTTTTCGACCGGCGTCTCGCGCCGCGATCTCATCAAGAAGGGCGGCGCGCTCGTCGCGGCGAGCGCGCTCGGCTCGTTCCCCGCCCCCGCAGTGTGGGCGGCGGAGGAGAAGATTCTGCGTTATCTCGGCACCGCCGTCAATCAATCCGACGACATCACCAAGAGGGTGAAGGCCGAGACCGGCATCACCATCCAGAACATCGTCGCCACCACCGACGACGTGACCAAGCGCGTCATCACGCAGCCCAATTCGTTCGACATTCTCGACACCGAATATTTCAGCCTGAAGAAGCTGGTGCCGTCGGGCAACATCCTGGCGATGGACGCCAAGAAGATTAAGGAATTCGACAATATCACGCCGATCTTCACCAAGGGCCAGTTGCCCAACGGCAAAGTGATCGGCGATCAGGGCACGGCGCCCAAGAAGGTGATGTTCGTCGAGGGCGAGCATTCCTCGACCTTCTCGAAGACCCCGACGCAATGGGTGACGCTGATCCCGACGGTCTACAACGCCGACACCCTCGGCATCCGCCCCGACCTCATCAAACGGCCAATCGGCTCCTGGGCCGAATTGCTGAACCCCGAGTTCAAAGGCAAAGCCGCGATCCTCAACATTCCCTCGATCGGCATCATGGACGCCGCGATGGTGGTCGAGGCGACCGGCAAATACAAATATCCCGACAAGGGAAACATGACCAAACAAGAGATCGACATGACGATGGCGGTGCTGACGGAGGCCAAAAAGGCCGGTCAGTTCCGCGCGTTCTGGAAGGATTTCAACGAGAGCGTCAACCTGATGGCCGCGGGCGAGACGGTGATCCAGTCGATGTGGTCGCCGGCGGTGACGGCGGTGCGCTCGAAGGGCATTCCCTGCGTGTTCCAGCCGCTGAAGGAGGGCTATCGCTCCTGGGCGTCGGGCTTCTGCATGTCGAAGGGCACGACCTCCAAACAGCAGGAATGGGTGTATGAATTCGTCAACTGGTATCTCTCCGGTTGGGCCGGCGCCTATCTGAACCGGCAAGGCTATTATTCGGCGGTGCTGTCGACGGCGAAGTCGAACATGGAGCCCTACGAATGGGCCTATTGGATGGAAGGCAAGAAGGCGGAGAAGGACATTCACGCCCCCGACGGTTCGTTGCTGGAAAAGGCCGGCGCCACGCGCGACGGCGGCTCCTACGACGACCGCATGGGCAATGTTGCGTGCTGGAACGCGGTGATGGACGAGAACGATTATATGGTGCGCAAGTGGAACGAGTTCATCGCGGCGTGAGGTAGTTTGGCCGCTCCCCGCGATGCGGGGAGCGCGCCGTCATTGCGAGCGAAGCGAAGCAATCCAACTTCGCACGCAATGACGGACGCCGAGTTTTTGGAAGACTGATCTCATGTCCTCGCGCAATCTCGACCGTTTCGGCGTTCCCGGCTGGCTGCAGGCGCTGCCGTTCGGGCTGGTGTTCGCGGCGTTCTTCATCGTGCCGCTGATCCTGGTGGTGATCGTCAGTTTCTGGGATTACAACGATTACCAGATGATGCCGGCCTTCATCACGCGCAGCTACACCGAGAGCTTCGAGGGTTGTCTGACCAGGCTGCCCGACCTCTGCACCCTGTTCAAAACCTATCTCTCGACCGCGAAATTCTGTTTGATCGTCTGGGCGCTGACGCTCGTCATCGGCTTCACCGTCGCTTACTTTCTCGCCTTTCACATCCGCACCCAGACGACGCAGATGGTGCTGTTTCTCGTCTGCACCATCCCGTTCTGGACCTCGAACGTGATCCGCATGGTGTCCTGGATTCCTTTGCTTGGACGCAATGGGCTGGTCAATCAGATGTTGATTGGCGGCCATGTCGTCGAGCGACCGGTGGAGTGGCTGCTCTATTCGCAATTCTCGGTCGCGCTGGCCTTCGTGCATCTCTTCTCCTTCTTCATGGTGGCGCCGATATTCAATTCGATGATGCGGATCGACCGCCGCCTGATCGAGGCCGCCTATGACGGGGGCGCGAGCGGTTGGCAGATGCTGACCAACGTCATCATCCCGCTGTCGAAGCCGGGCATCGCGATCGGCTCGATCTTCGTCGTCACCATCGTGATGGGCGATTTCATCACCTTCGGCGTGATGGGCGGCCAGCAGATCGCCTCCGCCGGCAAGGCGATCGAGGCGCGGTTGAACGCCTTGCAATTCCCGCCCGCCGCCGCCAACGCCGTGATCCTGCTCGGCGCGACCATGCTCATCATCACGGTGCTCAATCGCATCGTCGACATTCGCAAGGAACTCTAGAGCGATGAACGAGGGACGCTCGCCCGCCTTCTATGCCTTGAGCCTGTTCTTCGCGCTGTTCGTGCTGTTTCTGTACGGGCCGACCATCGTCATATTCATCCTGTCTTTCCAGGGGCCGACCGGCGGCCTCACCTTTCCCCTGAATGGCGTCTCGGTGCATTGGTTCGAGAAACTGCGGGCAGGCGGCGGCATTGTCGACATAGCGGGCGCGTTCAAACGCTCGCTCGCGCTCGGCCTCGTCGTGACGATCCTCACCGTCGTGCTGTCGCTGTTGGCGGGGCTGGCTTTCCGCAAGCGTTTTTTCGGTTCGGACCTGTTGTTCTATGTCACGGTGGCGAGCCTGATCGTGCCCTCGATCGTCACCTCGCTCGGCATCGCGCTGGAGTTCCGGCTGATCGACGACCTCATCAAACAACACGGGCCCGCGTGGCTCGCCGACGGCTTCCAGACCTCGCTCGGCAATTTCACCTCAGGCCTCGGCGCGCATCTTACCTGGACCTTGCCGTTCGGTTTGTTGGTGATGTTCGCGATCTTCAATCGCTTCGATGGACGCTATGAGGAGGCGGCGCGCGATCTGGGCGCGACGCCGTGGCAGACGCTGCGCTATGTGATCCTGCCGATCATCCTGCCGTCGCTGGTTGGCGTCGGCCTGTTCGGCTTCACCCTGTCGTGGGACGAGATCGCGCGCTCAAGTCAGGTGATGGGCGAGCACAACACGCTGCCGATGGAGTTGCAGGGTCTGACGACGACGGTGACGACACCGGAGATTTACGCGCTCGGCACGGCCACCACCGGCGTGTCGTTCGGCGTCATCGCGATGGCGCTGTTCGCCATCGCGATTTTGCGCGCACGCCAGGCGCGGCACGGTTCGGACGCGGCTAGGCCTTGATGAACGGGCAGCCGCCCTTGGCGAGCGGACGGAACGCGTCCTCGGGCGCAATGGTCGAGATCATCTTGAACGCGTCCCACGGGCCGCTCGATTCCGCCGGCGACTTGATCGACATCAGATAGACGGAATGCAGGTGGCGCCCGTCCTCGCGGATCACGCCCTTGCCGAACAGCGGATCGTCGGTCGGCATAGCCTTCATCGCGTCGACCAGTTTGATTCCATCGTCCGCGCTCTTCAATTCGGCGTAAGCTTTCATCAGATGCGCGGTCGCGGCGTACATGCCCGCCTGCATGTCGTTGGGCATGAATTTCTTCGGGTCCTTTTCCTGGAACCGTTTGGAAAAGGCGCGCGCGCCGTCGTTCAAATCCCAGTAGAACGGCGTGGCGATCAGCGTGCCGGCGGTGGGGCCAAGGCCGAGGCTGGGAATGTTG
Organism: Hyphomicrobiales bacterium; assembly: GCA_025358745.1. Lineage (GTDB taxonomy): Bacteria > Pseudomonadota > Alphaproteobacteria > Rhizobiales > Beijerinckiaceae > Roseiarcus. The sequence goes on from JANYIH010000163.1 coordinate 4,153, forward strand.
GTGATGTTGAGCACGAAGGTGGCGAGCTTCTGCTTCGGGGTGACGCCGAACTCATGCGCGGTCTTGAGCGCATTGTTGAGATCGCCGCCGGCGTTGGCCAGAGCAATCACGTCGGCGCCCGAGGCCTGCGCCTGCAGGACGAAGCTGGACATATCCGCCGTGTTGAGGGGGTGGCGCGCGTCGCCCAGAATCTTGCCGCCGGCGGCGATGACGGCGTCGGCGCAATTGTCGCGCAAATCCTTGCCGAAGGCGTAATCGGCGCTGATGAAATACCAACTCTTGCCGCCCTGCGCGACCGCGGCGTGGCCGAGCGCGTGGCCGACTTCGTAGGTGTCGTAGGTCCAGTGAACGAAATCGCGTGAGCACTTCGGCCCCGTCATCACGGAGGAGCCCGCGCCCGAGCCGATCACGCACCTGTTCTTCTCGGTGGCGACCGCGAGCACGGCGAGCGCGACGGAGGAATTGGGCAGGTCCATGATGACGTCGACGTGGTCCTCGTCGATCCATTTGCGCGCGATCGCGGCCCCGACGTCGGGCTTGTTCTGGTGATCGGCGGAGACGATCTCGACGCTGATTCCCAGTTTGCTCGCGTAATCCTCGACCGCGAGTTGCGCCGCGATCACCGAGCCGATGCCCTGGTAGTCGGCGTAGACGCCTGACATATCGTTCATCACGCCGATCTTCAGCGGCCTCACACTGGCCGCGCGGGCGAGGCGCGGCGTCAGCGCCAGGGCGGCGCCGCCCAGCAGGATCTCTCGACGGTTCATGTGTTTCCTCCCCTGTTGGCTCTAGAGCTGGCTCAGCCGTTCGAGCGTTTCAACCAATCGACGATGCTCGGTCTCGCCGATGAGATCGCGGATGGCGGCCTCCTGAGTCGCCTGCGTCGCCTCGGCGCGCTTCAGCAACGTGGCGCCCGCGGGCGTCAGTTGCAGCGCATTGGCGCGCCGGTCGGCGCCCGAACGCAGGCGCTCGGCGAGCCCGCGTCGCTCCAACCCATCCATCAACGCGACGAAATTGGGTCCCTGCACGCCCAGCGCGGCGGCGATTTCGGACTGGCGGCGGGCCGGGTTTTCGCGGATCGCGACCAGCGCCGAGAATTGCGCCGGGCTGAGATCGAGCGCGGCGAAGCGGCGCGCGAAATCTTCGAACACGGCGAGTTGCGCGCGGCGCAACTGATAACCGATGGCCTGGCTCAGCAGGCCGAGCCGGATCGCCTCGTCCGCCTCAATCATCGCGCGGCTCGCTCAATCGGCGCACGACTTCATCGGGGATCTTGCGCGCTTTCAGCCGTTTGGGATCTTCCGGGTGCGCCCCGGACCAGACACGGGTTTCGAACCCCTCGATGGCGAGTGTCTCGCCCTTGTAGACGCGGTGCTCGATGTCGAAGCTCGAATTGCGGATCGCGGCGGCGCGGGTCTCGATGACGATATCTTCGCCAAAACTGGAGGGGTGAAGGAACTTCGCCCGCGTGTCGACCATGGGAAATCCGATCATTTCGAATTTCTTGCGCAGGTCCGACTTCTTCCAGCCCGCCGCCTCGAACAGATAGTGCGTCGAGGCGTCGAACATCTGGAAGTAGCGGGGGTAGAACACGATGCCGGCGGCGTCGCAGTCGCCCCATTCGACACGAACCGTGCGGCGGTTGGAAAACATCAGCGCGGCGCCATTCGTAGCGCGCCGTCGAGGCGGATCGTCTCGCCGTTGAGATAGGCGTTCTCGCAGATATGTATGACGAGGGCCGCATATTCCTCGGGTCTGCCGAGGCGGGCGGGGTTGGGCACCGAGCGGCCGAGCGACTCTTGCGCTTCCTGCGGCAAGCCGAGCAACATCGGCGTGAGGAAGATGCCGGGCGCGATGGTGTTGACGCGGATGTTGAACTGCGCCAGCTCGCGCGCGATCGGCAGCGTCATCGCCATCACGCCGCCCTTGGAGGCGGAATAGGCGGCCTGGCCGATCTGGCCTTCATAGGCCGCAACAGAGGCGGTCGAGACGATCACGCCGCGCTCGCCGTCGGGCAGCGTTTCGCCGCGCGCGAGCGAGGCGGCGACGAGACGGATCAGGTTGAACGATCCAACCAGATTAACGTTGATGACGCGCTGGAAATCGGCGAGCGGCTGCGCGCCGTCGCGCCCGACCACGCGCTTGGGCGTGCCGATGCCGGCGCAATTGACGAGGATGCGCGCGGGGCCATGCGCGGCCTCGGCCGCCGCGACCGCCGCCTCGGCCGACGCGGCGTCCGCCACGTCGCATTTGAAAGCCGCGCCGCCAAGCGCGCGCGCGACCTCCTCCGCTGCGGCCTGGTTGATGTCGAACACGGCGACCTTGGCGCCCTTGGCCGCCAAGGCTTCCGCCGTCGCGCGTCCGAGGCCCGAGCCGCCGCCGCTGACGATCGCCGCCGCGCCGTTGATGTTCATCTGAGCTGCTCCTGTGACAATCTGACTTCGTTGACGTCGGCCTCGGCGCTGTAAAGCGCGTCCACGTCCGCTTTGCGGTTGGCCAGCAGCAGCCGCTGGTTGAGCGAGCCTTTGTCGGTCGCTTCGCCGCGATCGATCGAGGGCGGTTCGGTCAGCAGGGCGAGACGCGTCACGCGCGTCGAGGAGCCGGTCGAGGCGGCGGCCATGGCGCGCAGTTTTTCGGCGAAGGCGGCCTTCACCCGCGCGTCGCGCACGGCGGCCTGGGGCGGCAATCCCGGCGCGAGTTGGGCGAGTGCCGCGAAATTGGGGAACACCAGCGCGACCACTTCGTCGCGGTCAGGGCCCGCGATGACGGCATCCTGCGCCAGCGGTTCAAGTTGGTTGAGGAGCGCGATCCTGAGCGGGCCGACGCTGACCCAGGTGCCGGTGGCGAGCTTGAAATCCTCCGCCACGCGGCCGTCGAATATGAAGCCGGCGTCCCAGTCGCCGGGTTCGGCGAGCTTCACGGCGTCGCCGATCTTGTAGAAGCCCTCCTCGTCGAACGCAGCCTCGTTGAGATCAGGCCGGCGCCAATAGCCGGGCATGATGTTGGGGCCGCGCAACCGCAGTTCGAGTTTACCCGCGTTGGGAACCAGTTTCAGTTCGACGCCGCGATGCGGCACGCCGACGATCTGCGTGCGGGTGAGGCCGCGCACGTTGATGATGGCGCCGGGGCCGGTCTCAGTCGAGCCGAGCGATGTGGTCCACGGCACGGGCGCGCCCGTCTCGCGCGCGGAAAGTTCGTTGTAGGCCACGAACAGGGACTGGTTGAGGCCGGCGCCGGCGTAGAAGAACATTTTCGTCCGCGAGAAGAACGTCTTTCGCAGCGCCGGGTCGCTTTCCAGATGCGGCAGCAGCGCCTCGAAGCCTTTCGGCACGTTGAAGAAGATAGTCGGCGACACCTCGCGCAGGTTCTTGAGGGTCGTCGCGATGCCGGCCGGAGTCGGGCGGCCTTCGTCGATATAGAACGTGCCGCCGTTATAGAGGATCAGGCCGAAGCTGGAATTGGAGCCGAAGGTGTGCGCCCACGGCAGCCATTCGACCAGAACGGGCGGCTCCTGCTTGAAGAACGGCAGCGCCTCGCGCAGCATCTCGTGCGAAGAGCACAACATGCGCTGCGTGTTGACGACGGCTTTTGGCGTGCCCGTGGAGCCGGAGGTGAGCAGGAACTTGCCAATCGAATCCGGCGTCAGAGCGGCGCGCGCCGCGCGGGCGGCGGCCGAGATCGGCGTGGCGAGCAGAGCGCTGAACGGCGTCGCATCGGGTGTGGGTTCGCCTGTTATCAAGCCGATGTCGCGCGCTTTCGCCAGCGCGAGCGCGCGCGAAAAGGCGCGCGCGTCGCCGGCGAAGGCGAGGCTCGGCGTCATCAGGTCGATCACGCCCTTCAGCTTGCTCAAGTCCTGGCTGACCAGCGAATAGGCGGTCGAGACAGGGCAGGTCGGCGCGCCGACGGCCATGCCGCCCAGCGACATCAACCCATGCTCGATGCTGTTGCCGGACAGGATCAGCAGCGGCCGCTCGACGCTGGCGCCGTGGGCGAGCAACCACGAGCCGATCCGCATCGTCTTGTCGAGCGCGTCGGCGTAACTCAGCGTGCGCCAGCCCCCGTCAGCGTCGCGTTCGGCCAGGAACGGGCGGTCGGGCGCGACGCGCGCCCAATGTTCGAGCCGGTCGATCCAGGTGTCGGGGTGGGCGGGCAGCGGCTCGGCGGCGCTGACATAGGTCACGCCGTCGGGGCGGGCGTCGACCACCGGCGTCAAACGACCGAACAGCATTGTATCCTCCCTTTGGACGCGGACCGGTCAGTCGGGCCGTTCGACCTTGGCGGCGCGCTTGTCGAGAAAGGCGCGCACGCGGGCTTTCGCCTCGTCCGATCCCTGCGCGACCGCCGCCATCAAAGATTCCATGACATAGCCGATGCGCGGATCGGCCTCGGCGATGCGCGGCAGCGCCTGAATGACGGCGAAATTGGTGAGCGGCGCGTTGCCGGCCATTTTATGCGCCAGCGCGAGGCCTCTTGCGTAGCCGGCCCCGTCCTCGACCAGATATTGCGCGAAGCCAAGGGGCGCGCCTTCCTCGGCGGTGTAGACGCGGCCGGTCAGCATCATGTCGGCCATACGCGACACGCCGATCAGGCGCGGCACCCGGACCGAGCCGCCGCCGCCGACAAAAATGCCGCGCTGGCCCTCGGGCAGGGCGTAGAAGGCGGAGCGCTCGGCGATGCGGATATGCGCGGCCGAGGCCAGCTCCAGCCCGCCGCCAACCACCGCGCCTCGCAACACGGCGACAACCGGCAGCGGGCCGAACTCGATTCGCTCGAAACAGGCGTGCCAGGAGCGCGAATGTAAGACGCCCTGATGCACGTCGCGCTCGGCGATCTCGGAGAGGTCGAGGCCGGCGGAAAAATTGGGGCCGGTGGCGTGGATCAGCACCGCGCGGGCGTCGGCGGGAAGATTGGAGAAGGTCCTGTCGAGCG
>JANYIH010000235.1 GCA_025358745.1 Hyphomicrobiales bacterium
ATCGCCGTGGGCCATGGCGCTCCTTCGAGAGCGTCGAGTTCGCGACGCTCGAATGGGTGGACTGGTTCAATAATCGCCGGCTGCTGGAGCCCATCGGCAATATCCCGCCAGCCGAGGCGGAGCTACGCTACTACGCTATGATGGACGAGGCGGAAATCGCCGCGTAACTCAAACGAAACGGCCTCCGGCAAACCCGGGGCGGTTCAAAGAGTGGCTATCGACTATGTCGCACGTGAAGTCCGGCTAGACGTCAATATTTGGATCGGCGACGAGACGGAGAGGGAAGCTTACCGCCGCGCTGCAATCGTATTGACGGAAGTATCATATTGGGTGTGTGAGCCGCCGGACGCACACGTAGCGATCGAAAAGCCGGGCCCGGTCAAAATCGATATAGGGCGACTAACGGATTCGGTTCCAAAGGAGCAACCGGCGCTGCCCTCCGTCCCGCAGAATGTCTTTGGGAACTGACTCTACGTCAATGATTGGAATTCGTTCGTCTATGTTGCAGCGGAGAACGCAGAGTTGACGTGGATTTACGACAAGTGATCCAATCCATCTTTCCGCGAGAAGACGCTTTGCGCCAGGCTAACGTAGGCTGGATCGCTTCGTTGTTAGTCTGGGCCACTCGCAAAGATGGCGACAGCGCCTTCACTTCGCCCCCACCTCGAACCCGTTCAGCCACACCGTCCACGACGTCGCGCCGATGCGCTGGATGACCGGCGCGTCGAGCCGGCCGTGCAGGACGCGCTCGTCGATCTTGATTTCGCCGATCAGACCGGTGGCGAGGAAATCGATCGGCCTGGTTGTCCGTTCAACCACCACGACATTTTCGTACAGCGTCTTGTCCTTGGGCGACAGGCCGACGGTGATCTCGCCTTCGCCGGGCGGCATCTCGCCGAACCGCCCCAGCCGCGCTGGCCCCAGCACCACTTTTCCCTCGACAACCGAAGCGGGGAAGCTGACCGCCTGCCCCGCCTTCAGCACCAGCTTGACCGGCTTTTGCGCCGGCATCGCGATAGCGACGCCGGCCGCCGTCAGAAGGCCGATCAACTTCACGCCGCCAACTGCCGCAGCACGTAGGCGAGAATCCCGCCATTGCGGAAATATTCCAGCTCGTCCAGCGTATCGATGCGGCAGATCAGCGGCACGCGCGTCGCCTTCCCCGCCGCCGACTTGATCTCAGCGTGCAAGGTCTGGCGCGGCTTGAGATCGCTCGTCAGGCCGGCGATTCCCACCGTCTCGTCGCCCTTCAGGCCCAGCGTCTGCCATGACGTCCCCTCCTCGAACACCAGCGGCAGCACGCCCATGCCGACAAGGTTGGAGCGATGGATGCGCTCGAAGCTCTGCGCGATCACGGCGCGCACGCCGAGCAGCTTGGTGCCCTTGGCCGCCCAGTCGCGCGAGGAGCCGGTGCCGTATTCGCGGCCGGCGAACACCACCAGCGGCACGCCTTCAGCCTGGTAGCGCATCGCGGCGTCGTAGATCGCCATGCGCTCGCCCGAGGGATGATGGATCGTGAAGCCGCCTTCGACGACGCCGCCCGCCCCGTCCTTCACCATCTGGTTCTTGATGCGGATATTGGCGAACGTGCCGCGCATCATCACCTCGTGATTGCCGCGCCGCGTGCCGTATTGGTTGAAATCCATCGGCCGCACCTGATGCTCGGTCAGATAGGCGCCGGCGGGGCTGGCCGCCTTGATCGAACCGGCCGGCGAGATATGGTCGGTGGTGATGGAATCCAGGAACAGGCCGAGGATGCGCGCGTCCGCGATGTCCTCGACAGGCTTGGGCGTCATGGTCATGCCCTCGAAATAGGGCGGGTTGCGCACGTAAGTGCTGCCGATGTCCCAGGCGTAGGACGGCCCGGCGGGCACGCGCACCTTGCGCCAGTTGGCGTCGCCGGCGAACACGGTGGCGTATTTCTCCTTGAACATCTTGGCCTTGACGACGCCGTCGACGATGTCCCGGATCTCTTCCGTTTTCGGCCAGATGTCGCGCAGATAGACGGGCTTGCCCTGCTTGTCGGTTCCGATCGGGTCATGCGTCAGATCAACCTGCATCGAGCCCGCCAACGCATAGGCCACCACCAGCGGCGGCGAAGCGAGGTAGTTGGCGCGCACGTCAGGGTTGACGCGGCCCTCGAAGTTGCGATTGCCCGACAACACGGCGGCGGCGACCAGATTGTGTTTGCCGATAGTCGCCGAAATCTCGGGCGCCAAAGGCCCGGAATTGCCGATGCAGGTGGTGCAGCCGAAGCCGACGATGTTGAAACCGAGCTTGTCGAGCGGCTTCTGCAATTCGGCCATCTTGAGATATTCCTCGACCACCTGACTGCCGGGCGCCAGCGAGGTCTTCACCCATGGCTTGGCGGTCAGCCCCCGGGCGACAGCGTTGCGGGCGACGAGCCCGGCCGCCACCATCACGCTGGGGTTGGAGGTGTTGGTGCAGGAGGTGATCGCGGCGATCACGATGTCGCCCTGGCCGAGATCGAAGTTCTTGCCTGCAACGGGATAGCGCGCCTCCGTATTGTCGCCCTGCTTGAATTCGCTCGTCATCGCGCCGAGGAACCCCTCTTTGGCGTCGGCGAGCAGCACCCGGTCCTGCGGCCGCTTCGGCCCGGCGAGCGAGGGCGAAACCTCGCCCAGGTCCAGTGCCAGCGTGTCGGTGAAGACGGGATCGGGCGTGGCGCGGGTGCGCAACATGCCCTGCGCCTTGGCGTAAGCCTCGACCAGATCGATGCGCGCCTTCTTGCGGGCGGAGGTTTTCAGAAAGGCGATGGTCTGGCCGTCGATCGGGAAGATGCCACAGGTCGCGCCATATTCGGGCGCCATATTGGCGAGCGTGGCTCGGTCGGCGACCGACATTTCGGTCAGGCCGGGGCCGTAGAATTCCACGAACTTGCCGACGACGCCCTTCTTGCGCAGCATTTGCGTGACCGTCAGCACGAGATCGGTCGCGGTGACGCCCTCGCGCAATTCGCCCGTCAGCTGGAAGCCGATCACCTCCGGCAGCAGCATCGACAAAGGCTGGCCGAGCATCACCGCTTCCGCCTCGATGCCGCCGACCCCCCAGCCGAGCACGGACAGACCGTTGACCATGGTGGTGTGGCTGTCGGTGCCGACCAGCGTGTCGGGATAGGCGGTCTCGACCGTTGTGCGGCCGACCTTCTCTTTCTTGGTCCAGACGGTCTGGGCGAGATATTCGAGATTGACCTGATGGCAGATGCCGGCGCCCGGCGGCACGACCTTAAAATTCTCAAACGCCTGCTGGCCCCATTTAAGGAAGCGGTAACGCTCCTGATTCTGCTCGAATTCGCGCTTGACGTTCTGCCCCAGCGACTTCGACGTGCCGGCGAAATCGACCACCACGGAATGGTCGATCACGAGATCGACCGGCACCAGCGGATTGATCTTGGCGGGATCGCCGCCGAGCGCGACCATCGCGTCGCGCATCGCGGCCAGATCCACGACGGCGGGGACGCCGGTGAAATCCTGCATCAGCACGCGCGCCGGACGAAACGCGATTTCGTGATCTTCTTTGCCGCGATGGCCGAGCCAGCCGACCACCGCCTCGATGTCGTGTTTGGTGACGCTGCGCCCGTCCTCGTTGCGCAATAGATTCTCGAGCACGATCTTCATCGAGAACGGCAGGCTCGACGCGCCCGCCAGCCCGTTCTTCTCGGCCGTCTTCAAGGAGAAGTACTCGTAAGTCTTGGCGCCGACGGTAAGTTTCTTACGGCATTTGAAACTGTCAAGGCTGGCCAAAGGGCTGCTCCGATGCGTGGGGATAAATGTCGGGGCGCTTATAGATAATTCCACGGGCGCGGGCTACATCAACTAACGTCCTGCCCTTAAGGGAGTCATGCGCCTCTCCGCCGAGAATTTAGGTCTTGAGCGCGGCGGCCGACGGCTGTTCGCCGGCTTGAGCTTCACGGCCAGCGCGGGCGAGGCGTTGGTCGTGACAGGGCCGAACGGGGCGGGCAAGTCGAGCCTGTTGCGCGCGATCGCCGGTTTTCTGCCGCTCGGCGAGGGCCGCGTGACGTTCGAGGGCGGCGAACTGGAAGAATGCGTACATTACCTCGGCCATGCGGATGCGCTGAAAAGCGCGTTGACGGCGCGCGAAAACTTGGATTTCTGGGCCGCTCTGCTCGGCGGGACGCCCGGTCTCGTCGCCCCCGCTTTGGCGCGGCTCGGCCTTCCCCATGTCGCCGATTTCCCCGTGCGCGCGCTCTCGGCGGGGCAGAAGCGGCGCGTGGCGCTGGCGCGGCTCCTTGTCGCGCCGCGCCCGCTGTGGCTGCTCGACGAGCCGACCACCGCGCTCGACGTCGGCGCGCAGGCCCTGTTCGGCGACGTCATGCGCGCGCATCTCGCGCAGGGCGGCGTCATCCTCGCCGCGACCCACGCGCCGCTGGGGCTGGAGCGCGCGCGCGAAATCCGGCTCGAAGGGGCGAGGCAAATCGCCTTCGGGGACATGGCGTGAGGGCGCTCACGGCGTTGTACGCGCGCGAATGGCGGACGGCGCGGCGGATCGGCGGCGGCGCCTCGGTCGGCGCGGTGTTCTTTCTGATTCTCGTCGCGATGATGCCGTTCGCACTCGGGCCGGATCTACGGCTGCTCGCCAAGCTCGGGCCGGCGATCCTTTGGATCGCCGCCCTCTTGTCGACCCTGCTCGGGCTCGACCGGCTGTTTCAGGCCGACGCCGAGGACGGTTCGCTCGACCTGATATGCCACGCGAGCGCGCCGCTGGAGGCGATCGTGCTGGTCAAATGCGCCGCGCATTGGACGACCTCGATCCTGCCGCTGGTCGTCGCCGCGCCTTTGTTCGGCCTGATGCTGGCGATGGACGGGCCGGCGCTCGGCCTGACGACGCTGACGCTGCTGGCCGGCACTCCCGCCCTGACGATGATCGGCGCGATCGGCGCCGCGCTGACCGCCTCGCTGCGGCGCGGCGGCCTGTTGATGGCGGTGCTGGTGTTGCCGCTGGCGATTCCCGTGCTGATTTTCGGCGTGGCGGCGGCCTCGGCCGCCTCGGGCGGCCTGGTCCCGTTCGCGACGCCTTTCGCCGTTCTCACGGGTTTGACCCTGTTCACGCTAGCGGCGGCCCCGTTCGCCTGCGCGGCGGCGATTCGCGGCGTGCGCGAATAGGGCGAATCTTGCACTAAAACAACTCGCGGTCATATCCAAAGGAATATCGTATGAAAAAGATTTTGAATAAATCAGTTATAGCAGCTATAGCCACAATATACATTGCGCAGGCAACGCTTGCGACGCCCGCGCTCTGCGAGGAGCGCAATGCCGAAGTGGTGGAAATAATAAAACAATTACATATGGACGACAATCTCAAATTCATCGCGTTCGCAGCGGCTTCAAATACCGAAACATATCGAATGGTTGCGCTTAATAAGGGTGGCGCCGTTGCGCATCGGATGCTTGTCGAACAGATCGCAATCGTAGTGCCTCGCTACCTGGAGCGATGGGACCAGAATCTCGCGGCTTCTTATCTGGAATATTTTACCACCGATGAGCTCAAGTCGATATTAAAGGAGAAGAAAGCTTCGCCTTACTATCAAAAATTCATCTCAGCGGGACCAAAGGTCGGTCAAAGCATGCAGAACCGCTCGAACGAGCTTGCGAAGCAGATAATCGTGGAGATTATCACTCCGCTCTTTCAGGAAATAACACCGAAATAGCGCCGCCCCCTCTCGCCACGAGCCGTCCAAGCGCCGGCATCGCCGCTTTGCCACCTCACGCCACCGAGATCACCTTGAAGGTGGTCAACTCGCCGTTCGCTTCGCGCAGCGACACATATTCTCCGGGACGAAAGGCGTGATCGGCGAAGCGGAAGCCGGCCTCTTCCTCGTCGAGCGCTTCGCCCAGTTCGAACGCCCAGTTCGCCCCGCCGTGGCCGCCGGGACGGTGCGCCAACAGGCCGTGCTGTTCCAGTTCAGCGCCCCAGAAGCGATGCACGATGCACTCGCCGCGATGCGCCTTCCAGGCGGTCGCGTCGATCTTGCCGTCCCCGGTCAGCGGCGCCGAGAATATGTAGCCATGCCGCGCCGAGCCCTCGGGAAAGGTCTTCGACCGCGCCGCGTTCAGGGTCACTTTACGCAATTTGATCATGGCTTCTCGTCTCCCGCTCGCCATTTCGGCCGAACCGACCCGCGCCTGCATTGAGGCGGCGCAAGTCAGCGCTAGGGCCGCAACACACGCGTCACATGGCCCATCTTGCGGCCGGGCCGCGCTTGCAGCTTGCCATAGAGATGCAGGCTCATATCCGGCTCGGCGAGGATGTCGCGCCAGTCCTCGGCTTCCTCGCCAATGAGATTGCGCATTTCGATCAGGCCGCGCCGCGTCGTCGCGCCGAGCGGCCAGCCGGCGATGGCGCGCATGTGCTGCTCGAACTGCGAGGTTTCCGCGCCCTCGATGGTCCAGTGGCCGGAATTGTGGACGCGCGGCGCGATCTCGTTGACGATCAGCCGCTCGGCGCCCGCCGCGTCGCGCGCGCAAAACATCTCGACGCCGATCACGCCGACATAATCGAGGCCGACGATGATCTTCTCCGCGATTTCGCGCGCTCGCGGCAACAGCTCCGGCGCGACATGGGCGGGGACGCGGGTGCGGGCCAGAATATGCCGCTCGTGCTCGTTCTCGCACAGATCGTAGGCGACCACCGCCCCTTCGAGGCTGCGCGCGGCGATGACGGAGACTTCGCGCTCGAAGGCGACGAAACCTTCCAGGATCATCGGCCCGGCGCCCAGCGCGCGATGCACGGCGCCGAGGTCGGAGCCCTCGCGCAGCATGGTCTGGCCCTTGCCGTCATAGCCGAAGCGGCGGGTTTTCAGAATCGACGGGCGGCCGATCTCGCGCACCGCCCGCATCAGCGCGCCCGCGTCGGCGACATCGGCGAAGGGCGCGGTCTCCAGCCCCAGCCCGCGCAGAAAGGTCTTTTCGGTCAGCCGGTCCTGGGTGAGGGCCAGCGCGCGCGGGCTCGGCCGCACGGGTTTCAGCGTTTGCAGGAATTCCAGACATTCGGTCGGCACATTCTCGAATTCGAACGTAACGAGATCGCAGGTCTCCACAAAGCGGCGCAAAGCGGCCCGGTCCTCGTAGGGCGCGATGGTGCGCGCATGCGCCGCGTCATGCGCCGGCGCCTCTGTCTCGGGCGCATAGACATGGCAGCGCAGGCCGATCTTCAACGCGGCCATGGCCAGCATGCGGCCGAGTTGGCCGGCGCCGAGGATGCCGACGGTGGCGCCGGGGGAAAGGATCATTGCGCGCCCTCGTCCGAGGGAAACTCCGCCACGGCGTCGCGCCGCGCGTCGCGCCAAGCTTGCAGGCGCTGGCTGAGATCGGCGTCGGCGAGGGCGAGCACGCTGGCGGCGAGCAAAGCCGCGTTGATCGCGCCCGCCTGACCGATCGCGAGCGTGCCGACCGGCACGCCCGCCGGCATCTGCACGATCGACAACAAGCTGTCCTGGCCGGAGAGCGCGCGCGACGGGCACGGCACGCCGAACACGGGCAGGATCGTGAAGGCGGCCGTCATGCCCGGCAGATGCGCCGCCCCGCCTGCGCCGGCGACGATCACCTTGAAGCCGGCGGCCTTGGCGCCCTTGGCGAATTCGACCATCCGGTCGGGCGTGCGATGCGCCGAGACGATGCGCGCTTCGTACTCGACGCCGAGTTCGTCGAGCGTGTCGGCGGCATGACGCATGGTCGCCCAGTCGGACTGGCTCCCCATGATGATGGCGACGGGCGCGGCGACGGGGGTCAAGGAACGCCTTCGGTTCGAGATGTTTGCGCTTAGGGCAAGGGTTTTGCCGGCGCAAGGCTCCCGCAGAGCTGGGCGCATTCCTTGCGCGCATATCGCAAGCGAACCGCTTTGCGGCGGTTTTGGCGCGGATTGGCGCAAGCCGTCCGTTTCCGGCGTGTGGAGGGGTGAATATGCGTTTCGTTTTGGCGCCCGTTGCGGTCGCCGCGGCTTTTTACGGGGCGCCCTTGGCGCAGGCGCGCGTGCGCATTCATGTCGATCTTGGGGGGCAAACCATGCACGTGTCGTCGTCGCAGGGCGACTACGACTGGGCGGTCTCGACGGGGCGCCCGGGCTATCGCACCCCGACCGGCCACTACGCCGCGCAACGCATGTATACGATGACCCATTCGCGCAAATACGACAACGCGCCGATGCCGCACGCGATCTTTTTCAGCGGCGGCTACGCCATTCACGGCACCTACGCCACCGGCCAACTCGGCCAGGTCGCTTCGCACGGCTGCATCCGGCTGGCGCCGGAAAACGCGGCGGCGCTGTTTTCCCTCGTCAAACAGGAGGGCGCCTCGATCTCCATATCGGGAGCGGCGCCGGGCCGCGAGCCCGTTGTCGCCGAGCGCGAGCGACACCGGCACGGCCAGAAGCTCGCCGCCAAATGGCGCAAGCATTATCGCGACGCCGCGTTCGCCTACGCCCCGCACAAGCGCCACCACGAGCGCTCGCTGCGCGAGTGGGCTGACACTCCGCTGGAAAACCAATAATCGCCACGCTTGGCGTCTAGGGCAAACGGCAGTCGCGTCCGTTCGCGATTTGCGTTACACGGCGACGCCCCGGGAACGCCGGGCGTCGCCTGATTCCCTGAGGAGGCCCTTTTGCGACGTAGAGATTTTCTGACCGGCGCCGCCGGACTGCTGGGCGCTGCGACCACGTCCTTCGCGGCCCGCGCGAATGTGCCGACCCCGTTCACTTTCGACATGGCGCCGCCGATGGGCGCCGGCGATGAGGCGAAATTCATCGAATGGGGCGTCAAGACGCGCGGCGAGGACCCCAAATTCCTGACCGAGCGTTTCGGGCGCTATCTCGCCATGGTGCGAAACGAGGACATCGTCGACGAGCGCCACAAGCGCGCGTTCCTGTGCACCCCGCGCGAGAAATTCGTGCTGAAGCAGAATCTCGGCCGCGCCTATGACCACGCCTTTCTCGACATCGGCTGGGGCGTGACCATCTCGGGCCCGCATATCGTGGGCCGCATGACCTCGACCATCAACCCGCAGAAGGGCGAGAAGGTGCTCGAAGTCGGCACCGGCTCGGGCTACCAGTCGGCCTATCTCTCGCACCTGACCGATCAGGTGTTCACGATCGAGATCATCAAGCCGCTGGCCGAGCGGACGCGGGCCACCTACGACGATCTGATCAAGGACGGCTATTCCGAGTTCAAGGCGATCGGCTCCAAGAACGCCGACGGCTATTACGGCTGGGAGGAGCACGGGCCGTTCGACAAGATCATCGTCACCTGCGGCATCGACCATGTGCCGCCGCCTTTGCTGCAACAATTGAAGGACGGCGGCACGATGGTGATTCCGGTCGGGCCGCCCGGCGCGCAGCGCGTGCTGAAGGTGGTCAAGACCAAGGGAGCGGACGGGCAGGTCACCGTCGCGCGCTCCGACATCTATAACGGCCGCATCGTGCCGTTCGTGCCGTTCACCAAGCTCGAAGGCGACGTGATCAAGGGCACCCACAACAACTGACGAGGAGGCCGCGGGCGCGCTTCGCTTAGCCCGCGGCCCTGCCAGACAAACGGCCATTTTCTTGCTATCTCCTGCCGCGCGAACCCATAGTCGAGCGCCGCGCCGATGGACGATCTGCCTGAATTGCGACTGTCTAAGCGCGACGCCATGACGCCCGAGCGCGTGAGGCGGCTGGCGGGCGCGCGCGTCGCCGTGCTGGGCGACGTGATGATCGACGAATATCTGACCGGCCGCGTCGACCGCATCTCGCCCGAGGCGCCGGTGCCGGTGGTGCGCGGCGTCGAAATGCGCGCGGCGCCGGGCGGGGCGGCCAATGTCGCGGCCAATGTCGCCGCGCTCGGGGCGCAGGTCTGGCTCATCGGCGTTGTCGGCGCCGGCGGGGCGGCCGAGGTCGAGGCGCTGCTCAAACCGTTCGGGCGGGTGCAAGCGCTGCTGTGCGAGGACGCCGAACGGCGCACGATCCGCAAGATGCGGGTGATCTCCAACCGGCAGCAGATCGTCCGGCTCGACCATGAGGACGAGCATCCGCTGAGCGAAGCGGCGGAAAGCGCGGCCCTCGCCGCGGTCGAGCGTGCGCTTGCCCAGTGCGACGTTCTCGTGCTGTCCGACTACGGCAAAGGGCTGTTGAGCGATCGCGTGCTGGCGGGGGCGATCGCGCGGGCAAAGGCGGCGGGCAAGCGGGTGGTGGTCGATCCCAAGCGGCCGGAGTTTACCGCTTACAAAGGCGCCGATCTCGTCACCCCCAATCGCGGCGAACTCGCCCGCGCCACGGGCATGAAGGTCGGCGCGGACGCGGAGGCGGAAGCGGCCGCGCGCACCGCGCAGCGCCAGTTCGGCGGCGCCCTGCTGCTGACCCGCTCCGAACAGGGCATGACCTATTATCCCCTGGAGGGCCCGGCGATCCATGCCCCGACCGTGGCGCGCGAGGTGTTCGACGTGTCGGGCGCCGGCGACACGGTGGTGGCGACGCTCGCGACCGCGCTCGCCTGCGGCTTCGACATGACGGAGGCAATCGCGCTCGCCAATCACGCCGCCGGGGTGGTGGTGGCCAAGGCCGGCACGGCGACGCTGAGCCTCGAGGAATTGATCGCCGCGATGCGCCCGCCGCGTGGCCCCGAACCGGCGGGGCGGCTGCTGTCGTGGGAGGAGGCGAAGGCGCAGCGCGCGGACTGGGCGCGCGAGGGCTTAAGCGTCGGCTTCGCCAACGGCTGTTTCGATCTGATCCATCCCGGCCATGTCGCGCTGATTGCGCAGGCCGCGTCGGCCTGCGACCGGCTGATCGTGGCGCTGAATTCCGACGCCTCGGTGAGACGGTTGAAGGGGGCGTCACGGCCGGCGCAGGACGAGGCCGCCCGCGCTTGCGTGATGGGGGCGCTTAAGGGCGTGGCGGCGGTGACGATCTTTGAAGAGGATACGCCGAAGGAGATCATCGACGCGCTGCTGCCGGACGTGCTGGTCAAGGGCGCCGATTATCGGATCGAGGACGTCGTCGGCGCCGACGTGGTGCAGGCGCGCGGCGGCCGGGTGCTGCTGGTCGAGACGGTGGCGGGGCAATCGACGACGCGGCTGTTGGCGAAGGGGTGAGGACAGGCCTGCGCGACGGAGTTTCAGGGGGTTGGGCGCGAAAAGCTGTCCGGTTTTCCTCGCCGTTCAGCGGCCGGAGGCGAGGCAAGTGGAACGTACGAAATATACCGATCAATCTGTTGTGAATTTTTTGCTCACCAAATAGACTGGAGATATGAGTCACAAGACGCTCGCCTTTTAAGTGTGTTCGACGCCCGTAAAAGGTAATTCAACATGAAGAAAATATTTGGCCTTCCGGTCGGTCCCGAAAAAAGGGACAGCGCAATTAAAGAAACAATTGAAAAATTTCCACTCTCGTTTTCGAACAAATTTACTGCTTCTCAATATTTATTTAGAGTAATATTACCTCCATCCTTCAATTGGGTGTATAAACCTATCGCAAAGACCGGCACCAGCTCAATTCTGAGATTTCTTTTCGAAATCGAATTTGAAACAAAATTTACTTTTAAGACGACCCCGCTGGACGACATAAACCCCTCCCACGAATCTCATATGCTGGCAAGTTCACGAGTTTTCGGCAGAGCGTTGGAGTACGGCCTCTCATTGTCCACGTTGACAACAAGTCCACAATTCGGGGCAAGGTTTGCTCTTGTGCGAAACCCTTACTCACGCGCGATCAGCAGTTGGCGGTACCTTTGCGTTTCTCACGAAAGAAAGAGTCGCTGGTTGGAGCTTGAAAGACTGCGTTTGACTGCGATATGCGGATTTGACTGGGACGTCCATCCGAACACCGTCTACGGCTTCAATCTTTTCCTGGACTACGTTCAAGCAGAGATTGAGACCGTGGGCGGCGACTATGTCAACGAGCATTGGCGGCCCCAATACATATGTTTGAAGCAGGAAGCATTTCAGCCCGAAATCGTAGGAAGGCTGGAAAACATTGAAGAATTTACGCACCAACTTTGCGATAGGCTAAATCGTCGAATGCCGAGTGGAATTCCGCACGAAAACAAAACTGTAGAGGAAAATCACGAAGAGTATCGAACAAAAGAAATTTGGAAGAAATGCCAAGACTTGTATAAGATTGACTTTGAGCGATTTGGATATTGATTGTCCCACTTAAATCAGGACCATATTCGCATCGAGCCGCGAGCAACAGCCGCAGACTGAGTCTTCCTGATTTCGCTGCAAAGGCCCGCGGCGCGAAAGCGTTTACCCCGCCGCCTTCAGATGCGCTTCCAACGCCGCCGGGTCGGCGATCAACTCCGCGCTTTTGGCCGCATAAGCGATCGCGCCGCGGTTGAGGATGATCGCCTCGTCGGTGAAGGGGAGGATCTTCTTCGGCTTCTGCTCGACCAAAATCATCGACAGGCCCTCGCGGGCGAGGCGCTGGAACGCGGCCAGCAGCTCGTCGACGATGATGGGCGCGAGACCCTCGGTCGGCTCGTCGAGCAGCAGCAGTTTCGGGTTGAGCGCCAATGCGCGACCGATCGCCAGCATCTGCTGTTCGCCGCCCGAGAGTTGGCGCCCGCCGTTGCGACGGCGCTCTTTCAGGCGCGGGAACATTTCGTAGACCCGCGCGAGCGTCCAGGCGCCGGGGCGAGCGACGGCGGTGAGGTTTTCCTCAACCGAGAGCGAGCGGAAAATGTCGCGCTCCTGCGGAACCCAACCTATGCCGCGCGCGGCGCGCAAGTGGGGGCTAAGCCGCGTGACGTCCTCGCCGCCGACGAACAAGCGGCCTTCGTGGCGCGTCGTCACGCCGATCACCGAATTGATGAGCGTCGTCTTGCCGACGCCGTTGCGGCCGAGCAGCGCCAGCGACTGGCCCTGATTGAGCGCGAAACTGACATTGTTGACCACGCGCGCCGCGCCATAACCGGACGAGAGGCGCTCGACGCGCAACAGCTCAACCATGCGCGTCCTCCCCGAGATAAACGGCGCGCACGCGTGGGTCGGCCGCGATCTCCTCGGGCGTTCCCTCGCACAGCAGGCGCCCGGCCACGAGCACGGAAATGCGCGCGGCGAAGGAGAACACGAGGTCCATGTCGTGCTCGATCAACAATATCGCGACATCGGCCGGCAATTGCGCCAACGCCGCCAGAATGTCATGGCGCTCCTCCTCCGGCACGCCGGCGGCGGGTTCGTCGAGCAGTAGCGCGCGCGGTCGGCAGGCGAGCGCGAGCGCGATCTCCAACAACCTCTGCTTGCCATAGGGCAGCGCGCGCGTCGGTTGGTCGTAAACCTCGCTCAGGTTGAAGCGGGTCAGCAGATCCTCGATCTCGGCGACAATTTCACGCTTGCCCGCGGCGCGCCAGAAATCCCAGCCGCGCCCTTCGCGCTCGGAGATCGCAAGGCCAAGCGATTCGGCGGGGCTGAGATCGGGGAAAAGCTGGTTGATCTGAAACGTGCGGGCGAGGCCGCGCCGCACGCGCTGGCTGGCGGAGACATGAGTGACGTCGCGACCGGCGAGCCACACGGCGCCCTGAGTTGGTTTGAGCACGCCGGTAAGCAAGTTGATCAGCGTCGTCTTGCCGGCGCCGTTGGGGCCGATGAGGGCCTGTCGCGCGCCGGGCTGAAGCGAGAAGCTGACATTGTCGGTGGCGACGAGGCCGCCGAACCGACGCGACAGGCCGCGCGCCTCCAAAGCCGGGGCGGTCATCGGCGCAGCCTTACAAGATTGGCGAGCCGCTCGCGACCAAACAACACCAGCGCCACCAGCATCAGGCCGATCCAGAATTCCCAATATTCCGGCGTCTCAGCCGACACGACGTCGCGGACGAGGATGAACACGCCCGCGCCGATCACCCCGCCATAGAGATAGCCGGCGCCGCCGATGATCAGCATCAGCATCACATTGGCGGAACGGTGGAACTCGAACAGGTCGAGCGAGGCGATCTGCGTCGTCTCGGCCAGCAGCGCGCCCGCGACCCCGGCGAAGGCGGCCGAGATGGTGTAGATCGCCACGATCCGCCACGCGGCGGAAATGCCGAGCGCGCCAGCGCGAAGGCGGTTCTCGCGCACGGCGGTCAGCGAAATGCCGAACGGCGAGCGCGCCAACCGGCGGGCGACGAACAGCAAGGCAAACAACACCGCGAGGCTGAACAGCGCGGCGTTGCGCGGGCCCTCGCCGAACGAGCCGATCGCGAAGCGGCCAAACAAGGGCGCGACGGTGAAGTTGAGGCCGTCGGCGCCGCCGGTCAACCCATCCTCGCGGTTGGCTAGCTCTCCCAGCATCAGCGCCACGCCCATCGTCACCATCAGCCGCGTCAGATCGGAGCCGCGCAGCAGCAACGGCGCGGTGAGGAAACCGATCAGCGCGGTGGGGACGATGGCGGCGAGAACGCCCAGCAGCGGATCGTGATAGCCGGCGTTGGCGAGAATCGCGGCGGTATAGGCGCCGACGCCGAAGAAGGCGGCTTGTCCGAGCGAGACGATGCCGGTCAGGCCGAGGATCAAGTCGAGTGAGAGCGCGAACAGACCGGCTATCAGCGCCTCGTTGACCAGCCCGGCGCGGGCGGGAAAGGCGACGATGCCGGCGACGAGCGCCAGCCAGAACGCGATTTCGGCCACGCCCCAACGCTCACGCCGGCGCAGATGAGCGAGGACGTCGGTCATCGCCGGTCGCCTTTGGCGAACAGGCCGTTAGGCCGCAGCGTCAGCGTCGCCACCATCACTGCATAGATGATGAAGGCGCCGATCGTGGGGGCGTAATATTTGCCCAGCACGTCGAGCACGCCGAGCAGCAAAGCGCCAAACAAGGCGCCGAGGACGCCATTGGCGCCGCCAATGCTGACGACGATCAGCATGATGACCAGGAATTTGAGCGGGAAACTCGGATCGACGCCGCCCACCACATCGGCCGCCAGCGCGCCCCCTAAGCCCGCCAGTCCGCTGCCGACGGCGAAGGTGATGGCGAACAGGAGATCGACGTTGATCCCCATCCCGCCGGCGACGCGCGAATCATCGACCGCCGCGCGCAATTGCGCGCCAAAGCGCGTGCGCACGAGGAAGATTTGCAGCGAAGCCGCGATGGCGCCGCACAAAAGAATCGTGAACAGCCGGTAGACCCCGATGCCGACGCCCTGGAACTCCAGCCGGCCGTGCAGGAAATCGGGCAGATTGATCTGCTGCGGCTGATTGCCGAGGAGATAATTGGCCGCCGGCATCGCCATGAACACCAGCCCGATGGTGAACAGCACCTGATCGAGCGGGCTCGCGCCATAGAGCCGGCGATAGAGCGTGCGCTCGAGCGCGACGCCGACCGCGGCCGGGATCAGGAACGCGAGCGGCAGCGTGGCGAGGAAGGGGACGCCGGCGCGGTTCATCAGCAATGCGGTGACGTAGCCGCCGAGCATGGCGAAAGCGCCATGCGCGAGGTTGATGAAGTTCATCAGCCCGAGCGTGACCGCAAGGCCCGCGCTCAGCACGAACAGCAGCATGCCATAGGCGATCCCGTCGAGCAGGAGCGTCAGCATGGAACGAGCAGCGACGGGCGCCGCGCACTCCTTCTCCCCGCTCGCGGGGAGAAGGCCGGGATGAGGGGCCGTGGAGCTTGGTCGAGCGTAGGCCAAGCGCAACCGCCCCTCACCCTTTCCCTCTCCCCGCAAGCGGGGAGAGGAGACGGCGAGCCTTTGTGCGAACCCGCAAACCGCTCCACAGAAGGCGCCTTATTTCTTCGTCGCCTTGAACGGATCCTTGACCATCGGAATGGTCTCGAACTCCATGTTGTAGAGCTGGCCGTCCTTCTTCTCGACCTTGCGCACATACATGTTCTGCACGATGTCGCGCGTGTCGGGGTCGATTTCGACCGGCCCGCGCGGGCTCATCCATTTGGCGCCCTTCATGGCCTCGATCAGGCCTGCGCCGTCGGTCGCGCCCTTGGTGGCCTCCAGGGCGTGATAGAGCAGCGCCATGCCGTCATAGGCGGCGACGCCCATGAAATTGGGGCGGAAGCCGTTCGCCTTCTCGAAGGCGGTGACGAAGGCTTTATTCTCGGGCGAATCGTGGCTGGCGGAATAATGGTGCGCGGTGACGACGCCGAGCGCGGCCTCGCCCATGCCGTTCAGCTGATCGTCGTCGGTCACGTCGCCAGTGCCGATCAGCTTGACGCCGGCCTTGGCCAGGCCCTGCTCGATGAATTGCTTCATCACCATGGCGCCAAAGCCCGAGGGGACGAACACGAACACGGCGTCCGGCTTGTCGTCCTTCACGCGTTGCAGGAAGGGCGCGAAGTCGGGGTTCTTGAGCGGCGTGCGGATCGCCTCGATGATCTCGCCGCCCTCATGTTTGAACGTTTCGCCGAACCACTTTTCGGCGTCGAGGCCGGGGCCGTAGTCGGTGACGATGGTGACGACCTTTTTGATCCCGTTCTTGGCGGCCCATTGCGCCATCGGCGCCGAGGCCTGCGGCAGGGTGAACGAGGTGCGCACGATGAAGGGCGACTTCTCGGTGATGACGGCGGTCGCGGCCGCCGTAACGATCTCCGGCACTTTCGCCTCCGTCGCAATTGGCGCGACAGCGAAGGCGAGCGGGGTCAGGCCAAAGCCCATCAAAGCGGCGGCGTGATCGTTGGCGATCGCTTCCTGCGCGAGCCGCTTTGTGACGTCGGCGGCGCCGGTGTCGTCCTTGACCAGCAGTTTGATCGTCTTGCCCGCGACCTTGTCGCCGTGCTGAGCGATATAAAGCTCGGCGCCCGCTTTCTCCTGCTTGCCGGTGGAGGCGGAGGGGCCGGTCATCGGCAGGATCATGCCGACCGTGACGTCCTCGGCCATCGCCGGGACGACGCCAAGCGCCAAAGCCGAAATCAGAATAGCCGCCTTCATCGTATTCCTCCGTTCGGCGCTTGTCCTCAGCGCCATTCGTCCGGGCAATAGCGCCAAATCTCGTCTTCCGCCAAGCGTCGCGGCAGCAGGCCCTGAGCCTCAGCATATTCAGCCGCGAGCCGCACGCAGGGCGCGACGGCGGAAAGGCCCATCGGCGCGCGGTCGCGCCCGCTCGCCGGCGCGGCCGCCTTCGAGGCGGCGAACAGCCGGCAGAGTTCGCAAGCCGCTCCCGGCGCCGCCGCCAGCTCGCGTTTGACGACGATCATGTGGTTGATGGGCAAGAAGCCGTGACGGGCGTGAAACGCCTCGCCGGCGGCCTTGGGATTGGCGAACAGCAGCCGCAGGTCGGGATCGTCGGGCACGTCATTGCCGACGATAGCGGCGTCGATCTCGCCCACGCGTAGCAGGGTCAGCAGGTCTTTACCCGCTGCGGCCCGCTCGACAAAGGGCGGATCGAGGTAGGCTGCGACATGCGCGCTCTCGAACGTGATCCAGGC
This sequence comes from Hyphomicrobiales bacterium, assembly GCA_025358745.1. Taxonomy (GTDB): domain Bacteria; phylum Pseudomonadota; class Alphaproteobacteria; order Rhizobiales; family Beijerinckiaceae; genus Roseiarcus. The sequence goes on from JANYIH010000235.1 coordinate 17,356, forward strand.
GATGTCGGCGGGCGCGACGCCGAAACTCTCCTGCAAAACGCCGCGCAGCCACAGGCCGGTGGTTTGGCTGTAGGCGCGCACGCCGACGCGCTTGCCCCTGAGATCGGCGGGGGTTTGCAGCGCGCTGTCGGCGCGCACGAACAAAGCCGCCTCCTGAAAGCGCGAGGCCATCACGATCGGCAACAGCGCGATCTCGACGCCATAGGCCAAAGCCTGCAACACGGTCGCGATCGCCATTTCGCTGACATCGAAGCGGCGCTCGCGCGCCATCGGCGCGAAGGCGCGGTTGATCGGCTGGATGGCGGGAAAGTCGAGCGAGAACAGAGCGGAGGCGACTTCGCCCGCCTTCAGCGCGCGCGTGTGGGGGTAATCGCCGATGGCGAGCGAGAGCGTCGTCGTGCTGTCTCGTTGCTGCGCCACCTGCGGCCCTCCCCGCCCCCCTTTAAACCCGCCGCGCGCAAATGTCCCAGGTCGGTCGCGACGGCGGAGAAACTGTTCGCACTCTAGTCGGCCCTCGTGTTTTCGCGGCCTTTGACAGCCAGAGGGTCGGCGCCGCGCGCGATTTGACGCTTTCGGGCGGCGTCGCGGGCGTTCTTCATCAAGCCGACTTCAGGAGAGACCCCGAGGGCGAGGGCTTGTTGCGGGCGACGGGAGCGAGAAAGCCGCATACCGACAGAGGCGACAACGAAAGTGTCGGACGCAAGCGGACCCCGGCGCACCGCGCCGAGCTGCCCCTGAAGAGCTAAATCTCTGTTTTTTCTTAAATTTCCGACTATATTGGACGTCCTAGCACTACTTTGGCAGATTTGGATGCCCGGCGTTCGTGAGGAGTCCGGAGCAGTGCGGGCATCGCCTGGGCGGAGGGCGAACGAGGAGGTCAAGGAGGGCCTGCCTGATGGCCGGCAGGCTCGGTTGCGGCGGCGGTCCCCCGATTCTTTTTTTTCCGCCCCGCGGCCTTGAGGCGGCGGGACTGGAGGAAAGCGT
>JANYIH010000292.1 GCA_025358745.1 Hyphomicrobiales bacterium
CGAAGTTCGCCATCGCGCGCGCGCACATCCCGATATTGACGGCGAGCTGCGGCCGCACGAGCACCACGACCGGCCCGCCGCTCTTCGCCGCCCGTGTTCGATCCGTTCCCGCGCCTGTCATGGGCGCCGCGTTAGCGGGAAAAGGGCGCGGGGCGCAAGTCGCTACGGCGAACGCCGCAAATCCAGCGTCAGCGGGAAGTCGGGCGAGAATTCGTCGCGCGGCGCGGTCATCGGCCCCGGCGTATGGCCGTGGTCCTGGAAGCGGGCGAGCCGCCGCGCCTCGGCCTCGTAGGCGTTGACCGGCGAGCCGACATAGTTGCGCCCACCGGGATGGGCGACGTGATAGACGCAGCCGCCGAGCGAGCGCCCGCTCCATGTGTCGAGCAGGTCGAAGGTCAGCGGCGTCTGCGGCGCGATGGTGGGGTGCATCGCCGAGGAAGGCCCCCAGGCCTTGAAGCGCACGCCGGCCACCGCCTCGCCCTTTACGCCGGTGGACGTCATCGGCAGCTTGCGCCCGTTGCAGGTCACGACATGCCGGCCGGGGGACAGCCCCCTGGCCTTCACCTGCAAACGCTCGACCGAGGAATCGACATAGCGCACCGTGCCGCCGGTCATGCTCTCCTCGCCCAGCACATGCCAGGGCTCCAGCGCGGTGCGGAATTCCAACTGAACCCCGCCGCGTTCGATGATGCCGATGAGCGGAAAACGGAATTCGCGCGCGGCCTCGAACCAGTGCGATTCGAAGGCGTAGCCGGCGCCTTTGAGATCGTCGAGCACGCCTAAAAAATCGGTCCACACGAAATGCGGCAGCATGAAGCGATCGTGCAGATCCGTGCCCCAGCGCACCGGCGCGCCGCCCTGCGGCTCGCGCCAGAACCAGGAGATCAGGGCGCGGACCAGCAATTGCTGGGCAAGGCTCATGCGCGCGTCGGGCGGCATTTCGAACGAGCGAAACTCGACCAGACCGAGGCGCCCCGTCACGCTGTCGGGCGAATAGAGCTTGTCGATGCAGATTTCGGCGCGATGGGTGTTGCCGGTGAGATCGACCAGCAGATTGCGGAACAGCCGATCGGCGATCCACAGCGGCGCCTGCGTCGCCGGGCCCGGCACCTGCGCCAGCGCAATTTCCAGCTCGTTGATCTGATCGTCGCGCGCTTCGTCGAGCCGCGGCGCCTGTGAGGTCGGCCCGATGAACAGGCCGGAGAAGATGTAGCTGAGCGAGGGTCGGCGCTGCCAGTAGAGCACGAGGCTCGCCAGCAGATCCGGTCGGCGCAGGAACGGGGAGTCGGCCGGCGTCGCGCCGCCGAGCACGACATGATTGCCCCCGCCGGTGCCGGTGTGGCGGCCGTCGACCAAATATTTGTCGGTCCCGAGCCTCGTGAGCCGCGCCTCCTCATACAATGTCGTCGTGATGTCGACCGCCTCGCGCCAGCTATTGGCGGGATGCACGTTGACTTCGATCACGCCGGGGTCGGGCGTCACCTTGACGACGTTCAGGCGCGGATCGGGCGGCGGCGTGTAGCCCTCGATGCGCACCGGCGTGTTGCGCGCTTTGGCGATCACCTCCACCGTGCCGAGAATTTCCAGATAATCCTCCAGCCGCTCGGTCGGCGGCATGAACACGCTGAGGAAACCGTTGCGCACCTCCACCGTCAGCGCGGTGCGAACGGCGTCGGAGGAAAGGACCTGCTCGCTCTGCGCCTGCGTCTGACGGTCGGGCCCGCGGAAATGCGCGGCCGGCGGCAGCGGATCGCGCGCGACGACAGGATCAAGCACGAAGGTGACGGGAAGCTCGCTAGCCGGCACATGCGGCAAGCTCTTGATCGGCAGCCGGAGCCCCAGCGGCGAGTCGCCCGGCACCAGATAGAGCTTGCCGCGCCGCATCGGCCAGCGCTCGCTGCGCCACGCCTTCGCGTTCCAGCGTTGGATCGGCAGCACATAGCCGGTCGGCCGTCCAAGGCCCCGGTCGAACACGCGCATAAGCCGCGCCCGCTCCTCGGGATCTTCCAATTTGGGATCGAGCGGATCGACATTGACCGGCAATTCGCCCTCGCGCACCAGCCAGTAGTTCACATCCTCATAGGCCGCCTGCACATAGTCGCGGTCCAGCCCCAGTCGCTCGGCGATCTCCAGCGCCACGCCCTCGGCGTCGCCCTCCGCGCCCTGCCCGCGCGCGGTGGTGGCGATCAGCGACGGCTCGGACCAGATCGGCTCGCCGTCCTTGCGCCAAAAGAGCGAATAGGCCCAGCGCGGCAGGCTCTCGCCGGGATACCATTTGCCCTGGCCGAAATGCAGGAAGCCGCCAGGGCCGAAACGCTCGCGCAGGCGGTTGACGAGTTCCTCCGCGCGCGGTTCTTTCTGGCCCCCGACCGCCGCCGTGTTCCACTCCGGCGCGTCGAGATCGTCGATCGAGACGAAGGTCGGCTCGCCGCCCATCGTCAGGCGCACGTCGTTGGCGACGAGGTCGCGATCGACCTGCGCGCCCAGCGCGTCGAGCCGCGACCACGATTCGTCGGTGAACGGCGCCGTCACCCGCGGCGCCTCGCGCAGTCGCGTCACGTTCATCTCGAAGCCGAACCTCACCTCCGCCGGATCGACCGTGCCCGAAATCGGCGCGGCCGAGCGGTAATGCGGCGTCGCGCAGAGCGGGATATGGCCTTCGCCGCACAGCAGGCCGGAGGTCGCGTCCATGCCGATCCAGCCGGCGCCGGGGAGGTAGACCTCGGCCCAGGCGTGCAGATCGGTGAAATCCTTGTCCGTCCCCTTCGGCCCTTCCAGCGGATCGACGTCGGCCTTGAGCTGGATCAGATATCCCGAGACGAAACGGGCGGCCAGACCCAGACGGCGCAGGATCTGCACCAGCAGCCAGCCGGAATCGCGACACGAGCCGGTGCGCAAGGCCAGGGTCTCGTCCGGTTCCTGCACGCCCGGCTCCATCCGGATCACGTAGCGGATTTCGCGCTGCAAATCGGCGTTGAGCTTGACGAGATAGTCGATCGTTCGGCCCGTGTAGCGGCCGACCTCGGCCACGTATCTGTCGGTGAGCGCGCCGGCGGGATCGGGCCGGAGATAGGCGGCCAGTTCCTCCTTCAGATCGTCGGCGTAGGAGAAGGGATAGGATTCGGCGTAGGGCTCGACGAAAAAATCGAACGGGTTGATGACGGAAAGCTCGGCGGTGAGATCGACCTCGATCTTGAACTCGGTCACCTTCTCGGGAAACACGTAACGGCCGAGCCAATTGCCGTGCGGGTCCTGCTGCCAGTTCACGAAATGCTCGGCAGGGGTGACTTTGAGCGCGTAGCTTGCGATTTTGGTGCGGCAATGCGGCGCCGGGCGCAGCCGGATCGATTGCGGCCCCAGACCAACCGGGCGGTCATAAGTGTAGGAGGTCGCGTGATGGAGCCCGACGAGAATCGGCAATGGGTTCGCTTCCGCTGATATAGACCGCCCTTCCATGCAAGGGGCGGGCCGTTTTGGGAAGCCCTGAGTTACAACAATCTTCGCGGCAGGTTTTGTCCGGCGGCGCAAGTTCACGCGGAATTGCGGAGGCGCGCGCCCGCGAACAACGCGGGCGCGCAGTCGTTCACGGCTTCGGCGTCGTGGACGGGGCGGGCGCAGCCGGGGCGGCGGCAGGCGGGTTCATCGGCTTCACGGGCGCTGCAGTGGGGGCCGTCGTGTCGGTGGAATCCGTCGCCGCCGCTCGGTGCTCAACCATCGAGGAATTGGTCGCGGTGCGGTCGCTGAAGACGTAACCGATTGCGATCAGAAGCAAAACCGCGATCGCCGCGCCGGTAATCCAGGATCCTGTTCCCCACCCCGCCGGAGTGACGCGGGAAGGGGTGTATTCGGGGCCGCGCAGATTGGGATCATAATTTGACATTATCTTTCTCCCTCTAGGTGACTGACCCTGAAGCAACGCGCGAGTAACCTGAGCGTTCCCGCCTCTTTTTTCCTTTGTCCCCGCCGCGCCGACTCGGCTTTATCCACGCGCGACTCTCGCCTTGCGGCTCAAGCGCTTGCGGGTTATATCGCGCGCGTCCTGGACCGCTTCTGCCCGGGATGCGCGCGTTTACGCCGGCCCCAGCGCCGGCCCGCCTTTAATAGAGGTGACGCGGCCCGATACGGGCCGAGCCGGCGAGGAACGCGCGTTCCGCAACTCGAACCCGATCCGCCGGCGCGTCCGCCCGCTATGGGCCCCCAGGAGACTAAATGGCTTCCGCAAACACGCTCACGCCGTCGCGTGACGATTTCACCGCATTGCTGAACGAGACCTATGGCGCCGACGAAGCGTTCGAAGGGTCGGTCGTCAAAGGTCGCATTGTCGCGATCGAAAAGGACATGGCGCTGATAGACATCGGTCTGAAGACCGAGGGTCGGGTCGCGCTGAAGGAATTCACCAATCACGGCCGCGAGCCCGCGCCCGGCGTCGGCGACACCGTCGAAGTCTATCTGGAGCGGATCGAGAACGCGCTCGGCGAGGCCGTCATCTCGCGCGACAAGGCGCGTCGCGAGGAAAGCTGGGTCAAGCTGGAACAGGCGTTCGAGAAGCAGGAGAAGGTCGAAGGCGTCATCTTCAATCAGGTCAAGGGCGGCTTCACGGTCGACCTCGACGGCGCGGTCGCCTTCCTGCCGCGCTCCCAGGTCGACATCCGCCCGGTGCGCGACGTCGCGCCCCTGATGAACGTGCCGCAGCCATTCCAGATCCTGAAAATGGATCGCCGTCGCGGCAATATCGTCGTCTCGCGCCGCACGGTGCTGGAGGAGAGCCGCGCCGAGCAGCGCCACGAGATCGTCGCCAATCTGGCCGAGGGCCAGGTGATCGACGGCACGGTGAAGAACATCACCGATTACGGCGCGTTCGTCGATCTGGGCGGCATCGACGGCCTGTTGCACGTCACCGACATCGCCTGGCGTCGCGTCAATCATCCGACCGAGGTGCTCAACATCGGCCAGCAGGTGAAGGTGCGCATCATCAAGATCAACCACGAGACGCACCGCATCTCGCTCGGCATGAAGCAGCTTCAGGAAGACCCCTGGTCCAACATCGAAGCGCGTTACGTCGTCGGCCAGAAGCTGAAGGGCCGCGTCACCAACATCACCGACTACGGCGCGTTCGTCGAGTTGGAGCCGGGCATCGAGGGGCTGATCCACGTCTCCGAAATGTCCTGGACCAAGAAGAACGTTCATCCCGGCAAGATCATTTCGACCAGCCAGGAAGTCGAAGTTCAGGTGCTCGAGGTCGACGCCTCCAAGCGCCGCATCTCGCTCGGCCTCAAGCAGACCTTGCAGAACCCGTGGGAGGCCTTCCTGGAGAAGCATCCCGTCGGCTCGACGGTCGAAGGCGAGGTCAAGAACAAGACCGAGTTCGGTCTGTTCATCGGCCTCGACGGCGATGTGGACGGCATGGTCCATCTCTCCGACCTCGACTGGACCAAGGCCGGCGAGCAGGCGATGGAAGATTACAAGAAGGGCGATACCGTCAGCGCCCGGGTGCTCGACGTCGATGTCGAGAAGGAGCGCATCGCGCTCGGCGTCAAGCAGCTCGCCAGCGACCCCTTCGCCAAGAAGGCCGGGGAAGAAGGCGTGGTTTCCGGCGAAGGCGAGATGCGCAAGGGCTCGGTCGTCACCTGCGAGGTGATCGAGGTCAAGGAAGGCGGCCTGGAGGTCAAGATCATCGGCACCGACCTCACCGCCTTCATCAAGCGCAACGAACTGGCCCGCGATCGCGGCGACCAGCGCCCCGAGCGGTTCTCGGTCGGCGAAAAGGTCGATGCGCGCATCATCCAGTTCGATCGTCGCGCCCGCAAGGTCGCGGTGTCGATCAAGGCGCTGGAGATGGCTGAGGAGAAGGAAGCGATCGCCCAGTACGGTTCCGCCGATTCGGGCGCCTCGCTTGGCGACATTCTCGGCGCGGCGCTGAAGGCGCGCGACAAGAAGTAAGCTCAGCCGCGTCAGCGGTTTCCAGCCCGGCCCCGCATCCGCGGGGCCGGGCTTTTTTTGCGCGCTCGTCCTCTCAACGCCTCGTGAACTTGGGCTTGCGCCCTTCCCGGAAGGCCGCAACGGCTTCCCTGTGATCGGCGCTGGCGTTAGATTGCGCCTCGAACGCCAGACACGCGTCCATGATCGAGGCGGCGAGTTGTTTGAGGCCGATGTTGAGCGAGGACTTCGTCGTGCGGATCGCAACCAGCGCGCCGGCGGCCAACCGATCGGCGAATGCGTCGACCCGCGCATCCAGCTCCGCCGCGGGGACGGCGTGATTGATGAGGCCCATCCGCGCCGCCTCGGGCGCGCCAATCAGGTCGCCGGTCATCAGCAATTCCTTGGCTCTGGCGTAGCCGATCAGCTGTGGCCAGATCACCGCGCCGCCGTCGCCGGCGGTGAAGCCGACGCAAACGTGGGGATCGCCGATCTTGGCATGGTCGGCCGCGAAAATGACGTCGCAAAACAGCGCCAGGGTGGCGCCCAACCCCGTCGCATGGCCGTTGACCTTCGCGATGACGGGCTTTTCGCAATCGAGCAGCGACATGACGATGCGTTTGGCCTCCCGCGCGGTCTGGCCAAATCCGTGATCGATCATCTCCTGCATCCACAGGATGTCGCCGCCTGCGGAAAAAGCCCGCCCCTGCCCCGTGACGACGACAGTATCGGAACCCGGATCGGCGGCCGCATCGCCGAACACGCTCGCAAGCTCGCCGTGCATCGCCTTGTCAACGGCGTTGAGCTTGTCGGGACGGTTGAGCGTCAGGGTGAGCACCCGGCCGCGACGATCGATGCGGATCGTCTGATATTTCGCGAAGTCGACCATACAGGTTCATTTACGACCCACCCTTTCAGCGCCGCCGCGAGATCGGCAAGGCAGGGCCGCCTCAGGGCACTTTCCAGAATTCGTACGTACGTATATTTAGCTTTACATAGCCATGCGTAACGTATGCGGTGTCGCCTGCGCCGAACTTGAGACGCCCAAACAGAATTTCGCCGGCCTCGCCGACGCCGATCCGCACTCCGTTTGCGACATCATCTAAACCTCGGGCACGACCGGTTCGCCCAAGGGCGTCATGCTGACGCACGACATGCTGCTGCGCGCCGCGTTCGGCAGCGTCTAAGCGCGCGCTTTCGACGATGCGTGGCGTATCGTGTTCTCGCTGCCGATGTATCACGTCTACGGCTATGTCGAGGGCGACCTGACTGTTCCCTTCGTCGGCGGCGCCATCGTGCCCCCGCTCTTATTCGACCCTGCGGCCACTTTGGTTGCAATCGAGGCGCATCGGGCCGACGATGTCCTGCTGGCGCCGACGATGACGCTCGGCCTGCTCGATGAATTGCGCGCCCGTCCCTACGTCCTGCCGACGTTGCGCGCCGTCATCCCCTCAGGTCAGCGCTCGCCCGCCCGCATCTGGAAAGACATCTTCGATCTGATGCATCCCGCTGAATTGACGACCGGCTATGGCATGACCGAAGTCACGGCGACCACAACGCTGACCCAGCCGGACGACACGTTCGAGCGGCTGACGTCAACCAACGGGCGCAAGCGCGACGTCGGCCCGGCCGGCGATCCCGCGCTCGGCGGCAAGCTGGTGGACTACAAGGTAATTGATCCGGAAACCGGCCGCACGTTGGCCCCTGGCGAAGTCGGGGAATTGATGGCCAAAGGGCCCGGCGTCACGCGCGGCTATTACAACAAGCCCGAAGCGACGGCCGAGGCGTTTGACGCCGACGGCTGGTTGCATACCGGCGATCTGGGAAAATTCGACGCCGACGGTTATTTGACGCTTGTGGTCCGGCGCAAGGAATCCTACCGCTGCGGCGGCGAATAGGTGATGCCGACCGAGGTCGAGGATGTGCTGACAAGCCACCCCGCCGTGTTGCAGGCCCATGTCGTTCCCGCGCCGGACCGCAGGAGGGGCGAAGTCGGAGCCGCCTTCGTGGTGCTGCGATCCCAACCCGAAGTGACGCCGCAGGAATTGATCCAATTCTGCGCCGAACGACTGGCGCGGTTCAAGACGCCCAAATATATGCTGCCGATCCGCGACGAGGATCTGCCCACCCCACCCCTCCGGCCGCACGCGCAAATTTCTGCTGACCCAGCGCGCAATCGAACTTCTGGGGCTAACGTAACGACGGCGCGCGCGCTGAAAAATGGCGCTAAGCCGCTTTCCGCTCGCCCGCGGCGATGGTTTCGCGCACGGCCTCGGCGAGAGCGTCGGCCTCTGCCGTGGGAGGCGCGGCGGGGCGGATCAGGCCCATGCGGGTCAGCGGCAACGGCGGCAGGCCCGCTTCGGGGCCGAGCACGCGCAGGCCGTCGATCACCAGCCCCACCGGCAGCATAGTCGCCGCCAGCCCCGCGCGCACCACGGCGCCGATGGCGCTGTAGTTGCGCGAAACGAACAGACTGCGCACCCGATGGCGCTGACCTTCCAGCGCCTCGTCGCCGACGCGGCGCCAGATGCAGGAGGGACTGCCGAGCGCCAATGGGATCGGCTCGCCCGCCGGCGCCTTGAACTTGGCGCCGACCACCCAGACCAACGGTTCTTCGCGGACCAGTTCGAACCCCTCCAGCCCGGGAAAGTCGGTGACCAGCGCGAGATCGAGCGCGCCCGCGCGCACGAGCGCAGCCAGTTCGATCGAATTCTCGCAACTCACGGCGAGGCCGACCAGGGGGTGGCGATGGTTGAATCGCTGCAAGATGTCGGACAGGAACGCTTCGGCGTAGTCGTCCGGCACCCCGAACCTGACCTCGCCGCGCAAGCCCTTGCGCGACAGCGCCGCAATCGCGCCGGCTTCCTCGCGCAGGATGCGGCGGGCGTATTCGACCAGTTGCTCGCCCTCGGCCGTCAGCTTTGCGCCGCGCCCCTGCTTGACGAACAGGGGGCAGCCGAGCTGCTCCTCCAGCCGCCGCACATGCATCGACACCGCCGATTGCGTCTTGTGCACCCGATCGGCCGCGCGGGTAAACGAGCCTTCGTCGACGATGGCGAGGAAAGAGCGAAGCTGGTCGGTGTCGAGCATGGGAACGATCTCAAATCGGAATGGGTTTCTCTATAAACATTCGTTGGACCGATTGATAGGGCAAGCCCATATAGGTCGTGTCAGCCCGACATTCAGGAAAAGGCCCATGTCCACGATCTCGACGACGATCACCGCCACGCCCGCTTCAAGCTCGTTCGGCAATGTCTTCGCATGGATCGGCAAAGCCTGGGCCGCCCGCCGCGCCCGCGCCGCCTTCGCCGGCATGAGCGAACGCGAATTCCAGGACATCGGCTGGGGCCAGCCGGACCGCCATCCCCACGCGCTCCCGGTCGAGGAGACGCCGCTGGAGCGCCACGCCCGCGCCGTCGCGCTGGCGGCGTGGCGGGCGCCGCGTCAACGGGCGGCGTAAGAAAGGGGCCGGCGGAAGCCGGCCTACCCCCCGATATTGAAACTCGCCATCGCCGCCATATTGACGATGTCGCTATCCTTCGCCCCCAGCGAGACCATCTGCACCGGCTTCTCAAGTCCGACGATCAGCGGCCCGATCACCGTCGCGCCACCGAGTTCCTGCAACATGCGGGTCGAGATCGCGGCCGAATGGAACGCGGGCATGACAAGCACATTGGCGGTGTCGGTCAACCGACAGAACGGATAGGACGCCATCAATTCGCGGTTCAGCGCGATGTCGGCGCCCATCTCGCCGTCATATTCGAAATCGACGCGCTTGGTGTCGAGGATCTTCACCGCCTCCTGCACGCGCTGGGTGCGTTCGCCCGGGGGGTGGCCGAAATTGGAGAAGGCGAGCAGCGCCACGCGCGGCTCGTAACCCAGCCGCCGCGCCACGCCTGCCGCCTCGATGGCGATCTGCGCCAGATCTTCCGCATTCGGCATTTCGGTGATGGCGGTGTCGGCGACCACGACTGGCTGGCCGCGCGCCAGCACCAGCGACACGCCGATCACGCGATGACCAGGCTTGTCGTCGATCACGCGGCGCACCTCTTCCAGCGCGATGGAGAAGTTGCGGGTGACGCCGGTCACCATCGCGTCGGCGTCGCCGCGCGCCACCATCGCGGCCGCGAAATAGTTGCGGTCCTGATTGACCATGCGCTGGCAGTCGCGCAGCAGGAAGCCGCGCCGTTGCAGCCGCTCGTAGAGAAATTGCGCATAAATGGCGTTGCGCTGCGACAGCCGCGCGTTGTGGATTTCGATCCCCTTTTCGTTGAGATCGAACCCGCTATGTTGCGCCGCCGCCCGCACCCGGTCCTCGCGCCCGACCAGGATCGCGGTTCCCAATCCCTGCGTGACGAAGGAATAGGCGGCGCGGATCACCTGCTCCTCCTCGCCTTCGGCGAACACGACGCGCTTGGGCATCCTTCGCACGCGCTCGTGGATGCGCTGCATCACGCCGGCGATCGGATCGCGCCGCGCCGAAAGCTGCGCCTTGTAGGCGTTCATGTCGACGATCGGCCGCCCGGCGACGCCCGATTCCATCGCCGCCTTCGCCACCGCCATCGGCACGACATGGATCAGGCGCGGGTCGAACGGGGTCGGGATGATGTAGTCGCGGCCGAACCGGGGGCGCGCGCCGCGATAGGCGACCGCCACCTCGTCGGGCACGTCCTCGCGCGCGAGTTCGGCCAGCGCATTCGCGGCCGCGATCTTCATCTCCATGTTGATCGTCTTGGCGCGCACGTCGAGCGCGCCGCGGAAGATGTAGGGAAAGCCGAGGACGTTGTTGACCTGATTCGGATAGTCCGACCGACCCGTCGCCACGATCACGTCGTCGCGCACGGCGTGGGCGTCCTCGGGCGTGATCTCGGGATCGGGATTGGCCATGGCGAAGATGATGGGATTGGGCGCCATCGACGCCACCATCTCCGAGGTCAGCGCGCCCTTGGCGGAAAGGCCGAAGAAAATATCGCAGCCGGCCATCGCATCGGCCAGGGTGCGCGCCGGCGTATCGACGGCGTGCGCCGATTTCCACTGGTTCATGCCCTCGGCGCGGCCGCGATAGACGACCCCCTTGGTGTCGCACAGGATCACGTTTTCCGGCGCAAAGCCGATCGCCTTGATGAGATCGAGGCAGGCGATGCCGGCCGCGCCCGCGCCGTTGCACACCAGTTTC
>JANYIH010000320.1 GCA_025358745.1 Hyphomicrobiales bacterium
GCGTCGGCTAGCGTCACGCCGTCGCGGTCCTTCGCCTCCAGCGCGCTGGCCGAGAGCGAGCCGGCCAGCGCGCGCGAGCCGGTCATGGCGGTGGAGAAGCGTACCCCCTCCTCGTCGCCGAACCCCACCACCTCCAGTGCAAGATCGAGCCGGGCGCCCTGGGCGTGCAACTGTTCGACCACGGCCAGCGCCGCCAGCGCGCCGAGGTTGCCGTCGTAGCGCCCGGCGTCGCGCACGGTGTCGATATGCGAGCCGAGCATCAGCGCTCGCGCGTGCGCCGTCTTGCCCTCGTAGCGGGCGCGCACGTTGCCCACCGCGTCGATCGACGCCGACATGCCGGCCTCGCGCGCCCATTGCGCGAATTGCTCGCACGCGCGGCGATAGGCGGGCGAGAGATAGAGCCGGGTCAGCCTGCCCGGCTCGTCGGTGAAGGCGGCGAAATCGTCGAGCCGCGCCATCATGCGGGCGGCGGCGGCGTCGAACAGCATGGGCCCGCCTCTCAGTTCGTCACGGGAACGCCGAGCCAGCGCGCCAGCACCGCGCGCTCCTTGCCCGTCATTTCCGTCAGATTGTTGGGCGGCATGGCGTGGGTCAGCACCGCCTGCATGCGGATCGCGGCCGCGTAGCGGGCGATATGCTCTGAAGTGTCGAGCATGACCCCCTTCGGCGCCTCGCCGACGCCTTCCCAGACCGGCTCGGGCGCATGACACATGGAACAGCGCGTCGTGACCACCTCGACCACGTCGGCCGGCGCCTTAGGCGCATCCGCCGCCGCCGCACGTACGAGCGGCGGCGCCAGGCCGAGAACCGGCTGCACGCCCGGCGAGCCCGACGTGGCGATCCAGAACGCGCCCCACAACGCGACCGCCGCCGCCAGCCACGCCCACCAGGCCGGGCGGGTATGGTCGGCGTGCCAGTTGTTGTAGAAATAACGGACCAGAGCGCCGGCCACGATGACGCAGGTCACCAGCGCCGGAATCGTCCGCGCATTGGCGTAGAGCGCGGGATAATGGTTCGACAGCATCAGGAACAGCACCGGCAGCGTGATGTAATTGTTGTGCGTCGAGCGCTGCTTGGCCTGCTTGCCCCATTTCGGATCGGGCGCCTCGCCCTTGAGCAGTCGCGCGATCGACTTGCGCTGATTGGGCATGATGATCATGGCGACATTGGCCGTCATCATCGTCGCCATCAGCGCGCCGGCGTGAATCAGCGCGCCGCGCGCGGAGAACACGAGCGTATAGACGTAAGCCGTCGCCACCACATAGACGAACACGCCCGCGAGCAGCGTCGCATCGTTGCGGCCGAGCGGCGATTTGCAGATGAGATCGTAGACGATCCAACCCATCGCCAGCGAGGCGACGCCAATCAGCGCCGCAGCCCAGGGCGAGAGCGCCAGCACGGCCGGGTCGATCAGGAAAAAACTCGACTGGCCGTAGTAGACCCAACAGAGCAGCACGAAGCCGGAAATCCAGGTCCAGTAGGATTGCCACTTGTGCCAGATCAGATCGTCGGGCAGCGAGGGCGGCGCGAGCGTATATTTGCTCATCTCGTAGAAGCCGCCGCCATGCACCTGCCACGATATGCCTTGCACGCCGTTGGCCATGCCGGCGCGTTTGCGTAAGGACGCGTCGAGATGCATGAAGAAGAACGAGCCGCCGATCCAGGCGATCGCCGCCGTCACATGCAGCCAGCGGATCAGGATCGAACCCCATTCCCAGACATACGGCCCCCACGCGCCCATGCGATTCCCTTTGCGATGCAGCCGGCGCAGCATAAACGGGGCCGCGCGGCGGGAAAGCCCTTTCTCCGCGAAGTGGCGAAGTTGTATTTGACGCCCCATATGTGCCAATAGCGCGACCCGCCCCGAGGTCGCGGCCAAACCCACGGAGACGTCCCTTGTCCCTTTCCCTGCATCAAGCCAGCGTCGGCGTCTTTCAGGCGACCTTGACGCCCCTTCTCGCCATCCTCGACAAGGCGGCGGCCCATGCCGAGGCGACGAAATTCGACCCCGCGATCTACGCCACGCTGCGGCTGCGTCCCAACATGTTCGCGCTGCCCCGGCAGGTGCAGGCGTGCTGTGACCAGGCCAAGAATGGCACGGCCCGTCTTGCCGGGATCGAGGCGCCCCGCTTCGAGGACACCGAAACCACGATCCCCGAACTGAAGGCGCGCATCGAAAAGACCCTCGCTTTCCTCGGCAGCGTGGATAAGACGGCGCTTGAGGCGGGCGCGGAGCGCGAGATCAACTTTCCCATCGGGCCCACCATCAAGGCGAAGATGAAGGGCGGCGACTATCTCCTGCATTTCGTGCTGCCCAACTTCTACTTCCACGTCACGACGGCCTATGGCCTGCTACGGATGGCCGGCGTCGAGATCGGCAAGCGCGACTTCTTAGGGTCGATTCCCGGCCTGACCACGCTCTGAGAGGACGCCCC
>JANYIH010000007.1 GCA_025358745.1 Hyphomicrobiales bacterium
GCCGTCGCCGGCGGCGGCTTCATCTTCTGCCTGTGCGTGCTGGCTGTCGCCGCCCCTTGGTTGGCGCCGTACGACCCGCTCGAACAGGACATCCTTCTCGGCGCCACGCCGCCGGCGGGATTTGGGGGCGCGCAGGCCGGACATTGGCTGGGAACCGACGACCTCGGACGCGACATCCTGTCGCGGGCGATCTTTGGTTCGCGCGTCGCGCTCACGGTCGCGTTCGTCGCCGCGACTCTCGCCGCAATGGTGGGTTCGGCGCTCGGACTGGTCGCGGGTTGGCGTCGCGGCTGGCTCGATGCGGCGATCTCGCGTCTGGTGGAGATCTGGATGGCTTTCCCGCCAGTGCTGCTGTCGATATTGCTCGTCGCAGTCGTCGGGTCGGGGCTGGGATCGGTGATCGCCGCCATCGTCGTGATTGATTGGACGCGCTTTTGCCGCGTCGTGCGCGCCGAAACCATGGCGCAGGCGAGCGCCGACTATGTGACCGCGGCGCGCGCCGTCGGCTTTTCGCCAGGGCGCATCCTGATGCGCGAGATTTTCCCCAACGTGCTGCCCGTGTTGGTTGCGTTGATCAGCCTGGAAATGGGGATCGCCGTCATCGTCGAAGCGATCCTTTCCTTCGTCGGCCTGTCGGTCTCCTCGGATACGCCGACTTGGGGCGGCATGATCGCGCAAGGCCGGCAATTGCTGCATGAGGGATGGTGGATTCTCGCGGCTCCGCTGACGCTGCTGTTCCTCACCGTTCTCGCCTTCAATCTGCTCGGCGAAGGTCTACGCCGCGCGCTCGATCCGGTGATGCGGCGATGAAAGAGCCGATCCTCGTCATCAACAATCTGTCCGCCGTCTCGGACCGTGACCGGACGCCGATCCTGCGACAGGTTTCGTTGACCGTGCAGCGCGGCGAAACGCGCGGGCTGGTGGGGGAAAGTGGCGCGGGCAAGTCGACGGTCGGCAAGGCCGTTCTCGGCATCCTGCCGCGCGCCGTGCGTGTCGCTTCGGGCGAGATCCTGTTCCAGGGCCGCAGTCTCCTGACCCTGCCCGAGCCCGAGCGGCGTCGCCTCATCGGCGAGCGCATCGCCCTCATCCCGCAGGACCCGATGACCGCACTCAATCCGGTGCGGCGGATTGAGGCGCAGCTCACCGACGGCCTGCGGCTGGCGGGCGCGTCGGCGAGCGCGGCGCGAACAAAGGCGTTGCAATTGCTCGATGAGGTGCGCATCGGCGAGCCGGAGCGGGTGCTGCGCGCCTATCCCCACGAATTGTCGGGTGGCATGCGACAGCGGGTGCTGATCGCCGCCGCCTTCGCGCTCGACCCCATCCTCATCGTCGCCGACGAGCCGACGACGGCGCTCGATGTCACGGTGCAGAAACAGATATTGCGTCTGATCCGCAATATGCAGGCCGCGTATGGCGCCGCGGTTCTGTTCGTGACGCACGACCTCGGCGTCGTCGCGCAGGTTTGCGACAGCGTCACGCTGCTGTTCGATGGCAAGGTCATCGAGGACGGCGCCGTCGCCGAGGTGCTCGAAGCGCCCAGCCACTATTATACCCGTGCGCTGATTGGCGCCTGCCCGCGCAGCGATCGGCCCGAACTCGGCTTGCGACCCATCTCCCCCGAGATTGTCGCGCGCCTGCGCTGCGAGGTCGCCGCGTCATGACGGACGATATCCTTATCGCCGAAGATTTGACGGTCGCCCTCGGCGCGCGGCGCGGCTGGTTCGGACGCAGCTTTGAGGGCGTCCAGGCCTTGCGCGGCGTGTCCGTGCGCGTCGGCCGCGGCGAGACGGTCGGCATCGTGGGCGAAAGCGGATCGGGCAAGACCACGCTGGGCCGCGCGCTGTTGCGCCTGACCGACGTCGCTTCGGGGCGCATCGTATTCGACGGACGCGACATCACCTGGTTGGGGGAGAGCGACATGCGTCCCCTGCGTCGGCGCATGCAACTGATCTTCCAGGACCCGATGGCGTCGCTCAATCCGCGCCATACGGTTCGTCGCATCGTCACCGAACCGCTGTTGTTTCATCGCGTCGCGAGCAATCCCGACGACGCCGAGCGGCGCGTGCGGGCGATCTTCGATCGGTTCAGCTTGCCCGTCGCCTGTCTCGCGCGATTCCCGCATGAATTGTCGGGCGGACAACGGCAGCGCGTCGGCATTGCGCGCGTCGCGTTGCTCGCGCCGGAGTTCGTTCTGGCCGACGAGATCGTCTCCGGGCTCGACGTGTCGACACAGGCTCAGGCGCTCAATCTGCTCAAAGATCTGTCGCGCGACCTCGGGCTTTCCATGGCCTTCATCAGCCACGACCTGTCCGTCGTCCGGGCGGTCTGCGATCGCGTTTATGTCCTGCGCCATGGGCTCGTGGTCGAGGAGGGTCGCTGCGAGGACGTGTTTGAGGCGCCCAGGCACGAATATACGCGCGCGTTGTTGGACGCCATTCCCTCGCCGCGCGTCGATCCAGCTTGGTTGTGGAGAAATGCAGGGGCGGACAGGACCAACCCGCGCGAGCGTTAGCCGGCAAGCCGTCGCTTGAAGCCTCGAGGGTTTGCGCTTAAGCTTGCGCGGATCAACAATCCGATCTGATCGGCAGGAGGAAATATGAACGACACAGCCATTCTCAGCGCCTTCACCGCCGGCGTCCAATCCGGCGGCCTGCGCGTCGTCGATCTGACGCAGACGCTCGACGCAGAGTTTCCCACCATTCAGTTGCCGCCGCAATTCGGCCCGTCGGCGCCGTTCCGAATGGAGACGATCAGCCGCTATGACGAGAAAGGCCCCGCCTGGTACTGGAACAACATCTCCATGGGCGAGCACACCGGGACCCACTTCGACGCGCCGGTGCATTGGGTCACCGGTCGCGATCTGCCCAACAACACCGTCGACACGATTGAACCCAAACATTTCCTCGCGCCGGCGGCGGTGATCGATTGTTCGGCAGCCTGCGCCGTCAATCCCGACTTCTTGCTGGAGCCTGCGCATATCAAGTCGTTCGAGGACAAGCATGGCCGTATCGCCGCCGGAAGCTGGCTGTTGATGCGCACCGACTGGTCGAAGCGTCGCGGCGCCGAATATTCCAACGTGCGCGCCGACGGCGCGCATACCCCGGGGCCCTCGACGGCGGCTGTCAAATTCATGATTGAAGAGAGAGACGTGATCGGCTTTGGCGTCGAACCGATTGGCACCGACGCGGGTCAGGCGCATGGCTTTACGCCGATGTATCCCGCTCACACACTGCTGCACGGCGCCGGACGCTATGGCTTGCAATGCCTCTGCAATCTCGACCTGTTGCCGCCGACGGGATCGCTCATCATCGCCGCGCCGTTGAAGATCGGCGGCGGGTCCGGCAGCCCATTGCGCGTGCTCGCCGTTTGCCCGGGCTAAGCGCAAGAGGGCGCGCGGCGCCGTGAGGGTAACGTTGATGGATAGTTGGTTCGATCGCATCCCTGTTCCGCCCACGCGTTATGAGCTGCATTACGACGGGCGGATGCTCAGGTGTTTCGTCGAACGTCCCCGCAGCGTTCACGCCATGCTGGAACAGGCGGTGACGTCTCGCCCGCAAGGCGCCGCACTCATCTGCGGCGAGGAGCGCGTCACCTACGCAGCGCTCGATGCTTTAGTCGGCAAGGTCGCCGGCGGCCTGCGCGCGCTCGGCGTCGTCAAGAACGATCGCGTCGCGATGATTGTCGCCAACAGCGTCGAATTCGTCGTTCTGCGTTTCGCCATCGCGCGGCTCGGCGCGATTTCCGTGCCGCTCAACATCCGCCATCAGTTGGCCGAGAACCTTGATATCGTCGAGAATTGCGCGGCGAAGGTGGTGGTGCATGAGGCCGACCTCGCCGACAAGACGCCAACGCTCGCGTGCGTCCAGCACGCCATCGCGCTTCACCGCGATGGGCGCGGCGCGCCACTGGCGGATTTGCTGCGCGCCGAGCCGGTCATGCAAGCGACGGCGGTCGACGAGGAAGAGACCGCGACCATTCTCTACACGTCCGGTACGACGGGCCGCCCGAAAGGCGCGCAACTCACCCATCTCGGCATCGCCCATTCGGCGATCCATTATGCCTGGATGATGGGGCTGAACGAGCAGGACCGCGGCCTGCTGGCCGTGCCGATGAGCCACGTGACGGGGCTCGTCGCCCTGATCGACACTATGGTACATTGCCGGGGCGCGCTCGTAATCATGTCCGCCTTCAAGGCTAGCGAGTTCATAGAACTGGCGGCGCAACATCGCACGACCTTCACGGTGATCGTGCCGGCGATGTTCAACCTGTGTCTGCTGGCGCCCAACTTCGCCGGCGCCGATCTCTCGGCCTGGCGCGTCGCGGGTTACGGCGGCGCGATCATGCCCGAAGTCACGCTAGAACGGATCGCCGAGAAACTGCCGCGGCTCAAGCTGATCAATTGCTACGGAGCGACCGAAACGACGTCGCCGGCGGTGTTCATGCCGCCCGAAGAAGCGGTGGCGCGCAAGGAATATGTCGGCCTCACCGCGCCCTGCGGCCACATCGCGATCATGGATTCCGAGGGCGTCGAGGTTCCCTATGGCGCGCCGGGCGAAATCTACATCGGCGGCCCCATGGTCACGCCGGGATATTTCAACAATCCCGCAGCCACGGCGCGCGAGTTCCGGGCCGGCTACTGGAAATCGGGCGATCTCGGGATCATGGATTCCAGAGGCTACATCCGTGTCGTCGATCGCATCAAGGACGTCATCAATCGAGGCGGCTACAAGATCTTCGCCTCCGAGGTCGAGAACGCGCTGCTCGACCATCCCGCCATCGTCGAGGTCGCGGTGGTCGCCAAACCCTGTCCGATCCTCGGCGAGCGGGTGCACGCCTTCGTCGTGACGCGGCAGGGCGTCGAGGACGCCGAACTCAAGCAATATTGCGCCAATCTGCTGTCAGACTACAAGGTTCCGGAAGTGTTCCACCGCCTCGAACTCGCGCTGCCGCGCAACGCCAACGGCAAATTGCTCAAACGCGAGCTGCGCGAGCGCCTGACCGCATCATAGCGGATCGCTATAGCCGCCCATACAAAGTCCTATTTGCAAAGTGTGATCGCGCCCGCAAAAAATGCGCCCGCCAGGACGCCCTCGGAACGTTAGTCGCCGGGCGGGCGGGGACCCACGCGAGGAAACCGATGACCGCCAAGGATGCAACCGCCGCCAAGGGCATATTCGTCAACAACCGCTGGTCGCCCGCCGCTTCCGGCCGCACGCTCCCCGTCATCGCGCCCGCCGAGGGTAGCACCTTCACGCAGATCGCGGCGGGCGACACAGAGGATGTCAACCGCGCCGTCGCCGCCGCGCGCGCGGCGCTGGAAACGGGCGCCTGGGGCCGGCTCACCGCGACCGAGCGCGGGCGGTTGCTGACCAGGCTTGCGCAAAAAGTCGCCGACCACGCCGAAGACCTCGCCCTGACCGAGGCGCGCGACACCGGCAAGCCGATGAAGCAAGCGCGCAACGACATGATCGCGACCGCGCGTTATTTCGAATATTTCGGCGGCGCGGCCGACAAGGCGCATGGCGAGTCGATCCCGTTCCTCAACGGCTATTTCGCCTTTACGGAGCGCGTGCCGCATGGCGTCACCGGCCACATCATCCCCTGGAACTATCCCGCGCAGATGTTCGGCCGCACGATCGCGCCGGCGCTGGCGATGGGCAATGCGGTGGTTATGAAGCCGGCGGAGGACGCCTGTCTGACGCCGCTGCGGCTCGCGGCACTCGCGGCGGAGGCGGGCTTCCCCGAGGGGGCGCTCAACATCGTGACGGGCCTGGGCGAGGAGGCGGGCGCGGCGCTGTCGTCGCATCGCGACATCGATTTCCTCTCCTTCACCGGTTCGCCGGAGGTGGGAACGCTGATCCAGACGGCGGCGGCGAGGAACCATATCGGCTGCACGCTGGAGCTTGGCGGCAAATCGCCGCATGTGATTTTCGCCGACGCCGATCTCGACTTCGCGATCCCCGTCATCGCCAACACCATGGTGCAGAACGCAGGGCAAACCTGCTCGGCGGGTTCGCGCGTCATCATCGAGCGCGCGATATTCGACAAGGTCGCCGCTCTCCTCGCCGAGCGTTTCGCCCTGCTGACCGCCGGCACGCCCGAGATGGACCTGGAGCTGGGGCCGGTCATCAACGCCGCGCAGAAGCGGCGCATCGAGGGTTTCTTCGAGCGCGCCGAACGCGACCGAATCCCCGTGCTGGGCGAGGGCAAAATCGCCCCCGGCGTGCCGAAGAACGCCTTCTTCGTCGCGCCGCGCGTCTACGGCCCGGCCCCGCGCGACCACGAACTTTCGTGCAAGGAAGTGTTCGGCCCCGTGCTGACGCTGTTGACCTTCGAGGATGAAGCCGACGCCGTCAGGCTCGCCAACGCGACCGATTACGGCCTGATGGCGGCGGTATGGTCAACCAACGGCGGGCGGGCGCTGCGCGTGGCGCGCCGCATCAAAGCGGGGCAGGTCTATGTCAACGCGTTCGGCGCGGGCGGGGGCATCGAGCTGCCATTCGGCGGCATGAAGAAATCCGGTCATGGCCGCGAAAAGGGCTTCGCCGCGCTGCACGACATGTCGCAATTGCGCACCACCATCATCAAACACGATTGACGCGCGCCATGAAGATCCTCACCAACACGACCTCGCCTTACGCGCGCATCGCCCGCATCGCGCTGGGCGAGAAAGGTTTCGATCTCTCCGACACCGAGATCGTCAGCCCCTGGGCCGACACGCCGGTTCTCATTGAGAACAATCCGGCGGCGCGCGTGCCGACCCTGATCACGGAGGCCGGCGTTCCGCTGACAGAAGGCCTGCTGATCCTGCTCTGGTTGGAGAAGAAGCGCCCCGAACCGTCGCTGCTCGAAGGGCCACTCGATCTCGTCATCTCCCAGGCCGGCCGCGCGATGGGCGTGATCGACGCGATGGTGCATATCATGATCGGCGTGATGCACACCGACCCGAACTTTGCCGAGACCAAAGTGGGTCTGCGCCGCCGCCGCACCATCGTCACGGGATTTCGCGCGCTGGAAGCCACGCCGCCGGCCGTGTCGGGATCGACGCCGCATGTCGGCGTGCTGACGACGATCGTCGCGCTCGACTATCTCAGGCTGCGTTTCAAGGACGCGCCCTGGGTCGAGTCGCTGCCGAAACTCGAAGCGCTGCGGATGCAGGTGGCGGAGCGCGCGGCCTATAAGAACACGGCGCCCTATGTCTGATCGACGCGGGGCGCCACGAGCAAGCAACAGGGAGGGTTTGATTGTGAGCAAATTGACCGGGGGATGCCAATGCGGCGCGGTGCGCTACGAAGCGGACGGACCGGCCGCCTTCGCCGCGCATTGCCAGTGCCTCGACTGCAAGAAGTCGAGCGGCGCGGGTCACGTGACGGCGGGCGGGTGGCAAGAGAGCGCCGTCAAGTTCACCGGCCAGTTGAAGACCTATGCGTCGAAAGCCGACTCCGGCGTCACTGCGCGCCGCGACTTCTGCCCGGAATGCGGCGGACGCATCGCATTCCGCTCCGACACTTTCGCCGGCATGGTCTTGCTGATGGCGGGTTCGCTCGACGATCCCTCGCAGATCACGCCCGGCGCCGCGCTATATGAAAAGCATCATGCGACGTGGGATCATTTCGATCCGGCGCTGCCGCGTCCGCCGGGCATGCCGCCGCAATAGCCCCGGATCAGGTCACGGCGAGGCGACTGGCCTCGCCCTGACCGCGCGATGCGAACAGCTGGCGGCATCGGAGAATCACATCGATCGGCTATGTGCGACGGGCGCCTGTTCCGCATCGCGTTGATCTACGAGGGGATGGTGGCGAACCGCGTCGCCCAATGGGGCGCCGCGCCCGTCCAGACGCCATAGCGAATCCATATATCTCCTATCGCGAGATCGTATTTTGCACGCCGCGACCTTTTAGCGAGAGTGCGACCTGAAACATGCGCAGGCATGTCGCGTAGGGAGGACGAGATGAAATTCACACTCGCAGGCGCCTTGTGCGCAGCGGCCGTGGCCCTGCCGCTCGCCGCGGTCGCCCCGGCGAACGCCGCCGGCGTCGACGAATTGCCGAAGGCGGTGCAGGACGAGCTTTACAACAAGGACCACCTCGACTCGCAACAGCCGCTCGCCGAAAGCGCCTATCGCGACTTCGTCGCCAAGCATCCGCCGCCGTGGACGATCGGCTACGCCAGCTCCTACGCCGGCAACACTTGGCGCGCCAATGTGATGGAGCGATTGCAGAACACGATCATCCCGAAGTGGAAGAAGCTCGGGTTGATCAAGGACGTCGTGATCACCCAGTCGAACCTCAACGATTCCGCGCAGATCCAGCAGATGCGACAGCTCGTCGACCGCGGTGTCGACGCCATCGTCGTCTGCTGCTCCAACCCGACCGCGCTCAACCAGACTGTCAAATACGCCCATGATCGCGGCGTGCCAGTGTTCTCCGGCATCGGCTATCTGACTTCGCCCTATTCCGTGAACTCCTCGGCCAATTTCGTCGTCGGCGGCGAACTGCTCGGCGAATGGATGGCCAACGAAATCCACGGCAAGGGCAATGTCCTGATCGTCGAAGGAATTCCCGGCGCCTCGGCCTCGGATTCGCAGAACCAGGGTGTTTTGCGCGCCTTGAAGAAATACCCCGACATCAAGGTGGTTGGCTCGGTCGCGGGCATGTGGACCGATCAGGTCGCGCAATCCGAAATCCAGAAATGGCTCGCCACCAACCCCGGCCAGCTCGACGGCGTCATCATTCAATCGGCCTCCGAGCTCGGGGCCGTGCGCGCGTTGATGCAGAGCGGCCGGCCGATGCCGCCGATCACTATCGGGGGCGAACGCGGGGCGCTGTGCTACTGGCGAAAGAATCCGAAGTTCATCTCGGGCGCGATACAGGCGTGGCCGCCCGGCGACGACTTCGAAATGTCCTGGAACATCATGATGCGCACGCTCGAAGGGCAGGGCCCCAAGGTCGCCTCGATCCTGACCAAGCCGTTCTCGATCAACTACGACGAGCTGACCAAGGTGATCGACGACAAATGCTCGATCGACGATGCGGGCTGGTTCACCGTCGGCGTTGAGAAATGGGCCGGCAAGGCCTGGCTCGATCAGTTCTTCCTGCGCCCGGCCGACCCGGAAGCCTATGATCCGGCTAAGCATCCCAAAACCTGAGGCTTAGCCCTTCGCCGCCGCGGCTTCTCTTCACTCAAAGCGAGCCGCGGCTGTCCTTCGCCACCAACGCCTGGGCGTTCGGGGGAACGATGCTGGCCGCAACGGTCGAACTCACCGCCGTTCGCAAGACCTTCGGGCCGACCGTCGCGCTCGGGGGCTGCAATCTCAAGGCTTACGCCGGGGAGGTGCATGCGATCATCGGCGGCAACGGCTCGGGCAAGAGCACGCTCGCGAAAGTCATTTCGGGCGTGCTGATCCCGGACGGCGGGCAAGTGTCGATCCTGGGGCGATCGGCGACTTCGCCGGTTGAAGCGCGCGCGCTCGGCATCGCCAATGTGTTCCAGGAGGTGCTGGTCGCCGACGAGTGTTCGGTTGTCGACAACCTCTATCTCGGCGCCGACAATCTTCTCTCCTCAACCAATGGCCGCGAGGAGAAGCGCGCCAGGGCGACGAAGCTGTTGCATGAACTGCTCGGGTTCGACCTCGATCTCGACATCGCCGTCGGCGAATTGCCGCTGTCGCTCAAACAATGGATCACGATTGGACGAGCGCTGCTGGCCGATCCGAAAGTGCTGATCCTGGATGAGTCCTCGGCCGCGCTCGATTTCGAATCGACCGAGCGCCTGTTCCGCAAGATGCGGCAGTTGAAGAAGGCCGGCGTCTCGATCCTCATCGTCACGCACCGCATCGCCGAGCTTGTTCGCATCGCCGACCGCGCGACGGTGCTGCGCGACGGGATCGACGTGGGCAGTTTGGAAAAGGACGAGATCACGGAAGCGCGCATTCTTTCACTGATCGCCGGCGCCGAACGCGAGCGGTCGGCCGCCGCCGAACCGCTCGCCCAGCGCCATGCGTCCGCGCCGATCCTGCGCGCGGAGCGGGCGCGGGTGTGGAACGATGCAGGTTCGATCGACTTCGCGCTATATCCCGGCGAAATCGTCGGCGTGACCGGCCTCGAAGGCCAGGGGCAGGCCGATCTGGTGCGCTGCGTCGCCGGCGTGCAGGCGTTGCAGAGCGGTTCGATCCTGCGCTATCGCGACCGCGCGGCGCATCGCATCGAAGGGTTGGCGTCTGCACGTGAGAACCGCATCAGCTATGTCAGCGGCGACCGCAAGAAGGAAGGCGTGTTCGCCAACCTGTCGATCTTCGAGAACCTGCTGCTGCCGGTCTACCGGGAATATCGCGCCGGCGGTTTTCTCAATCTCGTCAATGGCGCCAAGCTTCAACCCGTCTTCGATTGGGAGAGCGGCAAGCTGGCCGTCAAGATGGGCGCGCAAACGAACGCGATCACCTCGCTTTCCGGCGGCAACCAGCAGAAAGTTCTGATCGCCCGCGCCTTCGCCGAACGCCCGGCGGTGCTGGCGCTCAACGATCCCGCGCGCGGCGTCGATATCGGCGCCAAGCTCGATCTCTATCGCAACCTGCGCGATTTCGCCGCGCGCGGCGGCGCCGTCCTGTTCCTGTCCAGCGAGATTGAGGAGTTCCTCAATCTTTGCACGCGCGTGCTTGTGTTTCGCAACGGGGCGATCTCCAGCGTCTTCGAGCCGCCGTTCGACGGCCATGTTTTGTTGAACGCCATGTTCGGCCGCAAGCCAGGCGCGGCCCTGTTCGAGGAACGGCCGCACGACAATCAGGCCCTCGACATCATCCACGCCTCGCCGCTGCGCCACGCCGTCGATCTCGACGACGGGCGTCCGAGCGCACGACCGGTTCCCATCGGTGCAAGAGCGATCGAAACGGCCACCGCGCCCTTCACGCTGATGAGCCCCGCCCTCGCCGACGGCGCGGTCATTCCCATTCGTTTCGCCGAGGAAAGCCCGGTTTCGCCGCCGCTCGTCTGGAGCGGAATCCCCTCGGGCGCGCGCAGTCTCGCGCTATCGGTGACTGACCCCGATCTGCCGCCGGAATTCGCCTTTCCCCGCGCTTTCGCGCATTGGTTGGTCTACGATATCCCGCTGCAGACGCTCGCGCTGCCGGAAGGCGCCAGCCGCGGTCCCGGCCTTCCGCCGGGCGCCCGCGAGCTCAACAGCGATTTTGTGACCTTCAAAATTCCGGGCTTCGGCCGCGGTTGGGGCGGCCCGTGGCCACCGGACCGCGCGCATCGCTACGTGTTCACTCTCTATGCGTTGATGGTGGAGATGATTGATCTCGACCCAGAAGCCGATCTCGCCGCCTTCATGGCCGCGGTCGCGCCGCGCGCGATCGCTTCCACCTCGTTCACCGCGCGCTACGGCCCCGCGCGCAAACCGCTGCCGGCATGACGGGAGGAGTTCCTTGAGCAGATATCAGAACCGCAAAAACTTTGATCTCGAATGGATCGAGCGTTGGGCGCGGCGCGTCAACGAGGACCGACGCTTGCCGGTCATCGGCCGCTTCTTCACCAGTCGCTTCGTCATCGGGGTCGACGAAACCGACTATCTGGTCGAGGTGCGCGGCGGCAAGATCCAGCGCATTGCCGAGGGGCTCACGCCCAACGACATGGGCTTCGAGTTCGCGCTGCGCGCGGCCAGCTCCGCCTGGGCGAAATTCTCGATGGCCGTTCCGCCGCCGCTGTTCCACGACATCTGGGCGATGGCGCATCCGCTGCATCGCAATCTCGTCATCGCCGGCGATCAGAAGCCGTTCTGGCAGAATCTGCGCGCCCTCACGCACATGCTCTCGCTCATGCGCGCGATTTGAGCAAATAGCCGGAGACCTCAGATGAACACGCATGACCCCATCGTCGGCCGTTACGTCTATGTGCAATGCGAGGGCAAGACCTATCGGACCTATTATGAGGAGCACGGCGAGGGCATTCCGCTCGTCTGCCTGCACACGGCCGGAACGGACGGCCGTCAGTATCGCCATCAGCTCTGCGATCCCGACATCGCCGCCAATTTCCGCGTGATCGCCTTCGACATGCCCTGGCACGGCAAATCCATTCCCCCCGCCGACTTTTATTTGATGGAGGATGAGTACAAGCTGACGACGAAGTTCTACTGTGAGTTCATCATCGCCTTTTGCCGCGCGCTCGATCTGAAAAAGCCCGTCATCATGGGCCAGTCCATGGGCGGCAACGTCTGTCTGGCGCTGGCGCTCAAATACGAAAGCGAGTTCTCTGCTCTCATCGCGCTCGAAGCCTGCGACTATTCGCCGGGTTGGTGGATCGATCCGCTGCACCACCCCCACATCCACGGCGGCGAGGTGGTGGCCAGCTCCGTGTTCGGCCTCATGTCGCCCGAATCGCCCGACGAATATCGCTGGGAGACGTGGTGGTACTACGCGCAGGGCGGCCCCGGCGTCTTCAAGGGCGACCTCTACTTCTACAGCGTCGATTCCGACTTCCGCGATCAGTTGCAGAAAATCTCGGGCCGCTTACCGATCTATTTCCTCACCGGGGAATACGACTTCGCCTGCACGCCCGAAATGACCGAGCGCACCGCGGAAAAGGTGAAAAACTCGGAATGCGTCATCTTCAGCGGCGGCCACTTCCCGACCTCCGAGGACCCGGCGAAGTTCAAGGACATCATCACGCCGGTGCTCAAGAAGATCGTGCAGAACGATCCCGAGCGGCGCGGGCAGGGGGCGGGCCGCGCCAATCTGGTCGAACTGCGGTCGCCGCGCAGCGCCGAGCGCGCGCCCGGCCGGCGCGTGATTGATCTCTGATCGGGACCCGACGCGGATGGCCGAGCGCAGCGACACGCAGACGACCTATCTGCTGGCCCCGATCGTCCTGCTCGCGCTGCTCAGCGGCGCGGCGGTCATTCGCGGCAGCAATTTTGTGTCGCTCAGCGGTTTCGGCAGCGCCATTCTTGTCGCCGCGCCGCTGATCCTGGCCACCTACGGCCTCATGTCTTTGGCGGTGGCGGGGCGCGGAACGGTCGATCTCGCGGTCGGCCCGCTGGTCGCCTTCATCAACGTCATCGTCGTAAAGCTGAATGGCCTCGACCTTGTCACGGGACCGTTCGGCGTCTTCCTCGTCGCGCTGGGCGTCGGTGTGCTCTACCAGCTCGCCTTCGCGCTGATCATCCTGTTCGTGCGCGTCCAACCGATCATCGTCGCGCTCAGCGGCTTTCTCGCGCTTTCCGGCATCAACCTCGTCATCCTGCCGCGCCCGGGCGGCGAGGCGCCCGCCTGGATGGGCGACTGGGGGCTCGGCGCCACGCTCTTCTCGCCGATCCTGCTGATCGTTCTCATCGCCACCGGTGGTTGGTTGTTGTTCAATTTGACGCCGTTCTACACCAATCTGCGCCTGATGGGTTATGACGAGCGCGCCGCTTTCACCGCCGGCGTCCGCATCTATTGGGCGCGCATCGGCGCGCATGTGATCGCGGGCCTGTTCGTCGGCCTGTCCGCCATTTGCTATACGGCGCTGATCGCTTCCGGCGACCCTACGCAGGGCACGACAATGACGCTGACGTCCGTCACGGCCCTTGTTCTGGGCGGCGTCAGCCTTTCGGGCGGACGCGGCGGCGTGGCGGGAGCGCTGCTTGGCGCGGTCAATCTGTACTTCATCGGCTATGTGCTGGCGACGTTCGACTTCGGCGCGATCCAGGGTTTCGTCACGCAGTTTTTCTACGGCGTGATTCTCGTGCTGTCTTTGTTGCTGACCCTGCTGGTTCCCCTCGTCGGCCGGCATATTTCCTTCGTCTCGCCCTATGCGGCGTTCGTCACGCTTGGCGCGATCGTCGTGACGATCATGCTCCAGGTGGCGACCGCCGATACGTTTGTGAGCGCCGCTCCCGGCAAGGCGCCCGTCGCCGCTTTGTCGACGCGATATCTGCTGCTGCCGCAGCCCGAAGGTGGCGTGTCGCCAAGCTTCGCGCTGTCGACGTTGCAGACGTGGGCGCTAGCCGCGGCGGCGGCGTTCGCCGTACTTGCCGTCGCCGCGCGCGTCATGACGGCCGAAGCCCGCTCCGCGCGGTTCGGCGCTTTCCTCTATGTGACCATCGGCGCGCTGATCCTCCTGCTGTTCCTGGTCATCGGCGTGGAAAGTCGCGCCGGCGTGACGTCGGGGGGCGGTCCATGAACAGCCTCGTTCCCAAATCGCCGTTCCTGCTGTGGCTCAATCTCACGCTGGCGCTAATCGTCGCGCTGGCGGGATTCGGGCTTGGCTTCTATCAGGGTTTGGCGGCGCAGGTCGTCATTCTCGCGACGATCGTCTCGTTTGCCGCGCTGTTCTGGGCGCTGAACTACATCGCGACAAGCTTCGAGACCCGCTACCGCACGGTTGACGCGGACGGCCCGGCCAACCACACGGGCGCGGGATCGGTCTGGCTCGGCCATCGCGCGCTGATCGTGTCGATGGCGTTGCTGCTGATCGCC
>JANYIH010000030.1 GCA_025358745.1 Hyphomicrobiales bacterium
GCCGACGACGATCGCGCCGCGCCCGTAGGGCAGGCCGAGGCTCGCCCGATCCCAGCTCTTGAAATCGATGCGTCGGCTGGTCACGACCGCGACCGGCACAATGGGGCGACCGGAAATGCGTCCGAGCGTGACGATGCCGAGCCCGGCGATGCGCGCGACTTTCGGCACATCGGCGGTCATCGCCACCGTGGCGCCGCGATCGAGTTGCCGGCGCAAGGTAATGAGCGCTTTGGCGCCGCCCTTCTCGCGCACCCTGTCGCCGCGCGCGCCCGAACCGCGCACCGGCTCGATGCCGAGCCGACGCAGCGCGGCCGCCTGCAAGCCGGCGTCGCGATGGCGCGACACCATGGCGCAGACATGGGTCATGTTCGACGCGCGGCAAAAGGGCTGCATGATGTGCTGCCCGTGCCACATCGCGAGAATGAGAGGATGATGCACGCCAAACGAGGAGTCGAGATCGGACGGCTCGACCACGAAGCGGTTGGTGCGCTGCACCCATTTCAGGTAATGCGCGAGCGCGAAACCCAACGCCTCTTCGGCGAAGCCGCCTTTTCCTCCCTCGTCGATCATTGGACCTCAGCCAGCTTTTCGCGTCAGGCCCGCCGGCGCCATCATACGATGCAGGTGGACGATGAAATAGCGGGTTTGCGCGCTGTCGACGGTCGCCTGCGCTTTGCCGCGCCAGGCCCGTTCCGCGCTTTCGTAGTTCGGGAACACCCCGACGATGTCGATCTGCGACGTGTCCTTGAACTCCATGCTGTCGATGTTTTTCAACTCGCCGCCCAGGACGAGATGGAGCAATTGTTTGGGATCGTGCGAAGCGGGTTCAGACATGGGTGGGTCTCCAGAGGCGCGGCGGCGCGTTGCGATTTTCATGCCCGACGCTCCGGCGTGGCCAAATTCATGGCCGAACTCAACCGCGAAAGCCACTCCGCCGGCGCGGCGAGCAGCCGATCATGCCTCGTGTGGGGTTGATTGTAGCTGACTTCGCCGCCGCGCTCGACCAGCCCCGCGCCCGCTTCGCGCAAAATGACGTCGGCGGCGGCGATGTCCCAATCGTGCGAATTCGCGCCCGCCAGCCCCAGCGCGATGCGCCCCGAGGCGACGCAGGCCAGCCGATAGGCGAGCGAAGGCGTGCGCGGCGCGGGCTCGGCGCGAAACCCGGCGGCGGCGGCGAGCGCGGCGACCGCAGGGCGCGGCCCCGCGACCTGCGCGCCCTCCAGCGAAGCCAGCTTCGCCGCGCGGATGCTGACGCCGTTCAACGTCGCGCCGCGCCCGATCGAGGCCGCGTATGTCTCCCCCAGCGCCGGCGCGTGGACGATTCCGGCGATCGGACGCCCCGCCTCGACCAGCGCGATCGCCACCGTCCAGCAGGGATCGCCGTGCATGAAGGCGCGGGTGCCATCGATCGGATCGAGCACGATCAGCCTGTTCTGGCCGAGCCGAACGTGGTCGTCCTCGCTTTCCTCCGACAGCCAGCCCGCGTCGGGAAAGCAGCCGCGCAGAATCTCGGCAAGCCGCCGGTCGACCGCGAGATCGGCCGAGGTGACGGGCGAATCGCCCGCCTTGTAACTCACGCTCGCGCGCGTCGGAGACCCGAGCCGGAAATCCACCAGCGCCGTCTCGCCGCCGAGCCGCGCGGCCGCCGTCAGCGCGACCAGCGCGACGGCGGCCCGTTCCTCAAGGGAATCGGGGCGGGACGATCCATCCATGCCGGGCGCCTTAACGATGCGACGGGGCGGCCGTCAATCCGGTCGGGCTTTGCGTCCAGGCTTTGGCGCCGCATGGGCATAGGCCAAAGCGAGCGCGGCTTGCAGTTCCCGCTCGCTCAACGCGGCGAGCCGCGCCACCGTCCAACCCTGCGCGCCCCAGGCGTTGGGCACGGGCGAAAACGCCTCGGGCGCCACCGCGCATTTGAGCGCCTGCTCGTCCGGGGCAAGCTTCAGGTTCGCCGTCAGCCCGTCAGGCGCCAACGTGGCGAAGGTGACGCGCGCCTTGAAGGCGGTGCGGTCGAAATGCGGATATTGCGCCGCGCCCGGCAGCTCCAGCGCCAGTCGGACGAGATCGTCGGAATCGGCCATGGCGGTCTCCGGTTGAACAGATATATAGAGTGAACGTTGACGGAGACTAACATGACCTGGCGCGCCGATCCTTTGTCCTGGGGCCACGGCCCGCGCGTGTTCGAAATGTTCCTGGAGCCGACCTGCCCGTTCTCCAACCGGGCGCTGGGCAAGATCGACGAGACGCTGGCGCTGGCCGGGCAGGATCGCTTGACGCTGAAAATCCGCCTGCAATCGCAACCCTGGCACCTGTATTCCGGCGTGCTCGTGCGCTGCGTCCTCGCCGCCTCGACCTTGCCAGAGGGCAAGGCGGCGGCTCGTCAGGCGCTCGACGCTATTGCCGCCCATCGCGACGAGTTCGAATTCGAGAAACACGCCTATGGCGCCAACATGGACGCGACGCCGAACGCGATCATCGCCCGGCTGGAGGGCTACAGCGGCGTGAAGCTGGCGCAGGCTTTCGCGATTCCCGATCTCGACCGCGAGATCAAATGGCATTGCAAATATGCGCGCCAGAACGGAATCCACGTCTCGCCGACCTTCATGATCGACGGGCTCGTGCAGAACGATATGGGGAGCGGAGACGCGGTGAGCGCGTGGGTGGGGAAGCTGACGGGGTGAACGACCGCCCGCCGTCCCCTCGCCCCGCTTCGCGGGGAGAGGGCAAGGGTGAGGGGCGTCGCCGCCTACCCCGCGATGCGCGAGAAATCCGCTACCGTATGCACCGCGTCACGCAGCCGCCCGAGCAGCCGCAGCCGGTTGACCCGCAGCGCGGAATCGTCGGCGTTGACGGTGACGGCGACGAAGAAGGCGTCGACGTGCGGGCGCAGCGTGCTCAGGCTCCGCATAGCCGCCGAGAAATCCTCGCCCACCGCCGCCGCCGCCGCTTCCTTGGCCGATGTCTCCAGCGCCTCGGCCAGCGCCTTCTCCTCGGGTTGTTGCAACAGCGCGGGCTCGAAGGCGCCGGCGAAGTCGTCGCCTTTCTTTTCCTCGGCCTTGAGAATATTGGCCGCGCGGCGATAGCCGGCGAGCAGATTCTTGCCGTCGTCGGATTCGAGGAAAGACCCGAGCGCCTCGACCCGGCGCACGATCATCAGGAGATCGTCCTGGCCGGGCAGGGCGAACACGGCGTCGATGAGGTCGTGCCGCGCGCCTTTGTCGCGCAGGTGGACTTTTAGGCGGTCGGCGAAGAAGGCCATCAGGTCGATGGCGCGGGTATCAACCGAGCGATCGCCAAAGGCGGTCAGCGCCTTGCCTACTCCGACCACAAGTGAAACCGATCCTCCGCGTTCTGCCAGTTTTCGAAGGGCAACCTCCGATTGTTCTACTATCGCGTTGTAGATGCTTTCGAAATGGACGCTAGCAATAGTCGCCAGCGGCAACCGCAGCTCATTCTCCAGCACAATCCGGATCACCCCCAACGCCGCGCGTCGGAGCGCATAGGGGTCCTTCGAACCGGTCGGCTTCTCGTCGATGGCCCAAAACCCGACCAGCGTATCGAGCTTGTCGGCCAGCGCCACCGCGATCGATTCCGGCGAGGTGGGGACGCGGTCGCCCGGTCCCTGCGGCTTGTAATGCTCCTCGATCGCCTGCGCGACGTTGACGTCCTCACCCTGCTCAGTCGCGTAGTAGCGCCCCATCAGCCCCTGCAATTCGGGGAATTCGCCGACCATCTCGGTGACCAGATCGGCCTTGCACAATTGCGCCGCGCGCTCGGCGAGTTCGGGCACGCAGCCGACCGGCGGCGCCAGCGCCCGCGCCAGCGCGGCGATGCGCTCGACCCGCTCGCCCTGCGTGCCGAGCTTCTCGTGGAACACGATGTTGAGCGCCTTCAACTTGGCGAGCCGCTGGTCGAGCGGCTTGTCGGCGGTGTAGTCCGGCAGGTCGCCGAGATCGGTCGCCCAGAAGTGGCGCGCATCCGACAGCCGCGCCCGCACCACGCGGCCATTGCCCGCCGCAATCGCCTTGCCCCCGTCGCTGGCGATCAGGTTCGAGACCAGCAGGAAGCGGTTGGCGAGACGCCCGTCCGCTTCGCGCAGCACAAAGCATTTCTGGTTGGCGCGGATCGTGGCGCGGATCACCTCGGGCGGGATCGCCAGAAACTCCGGCTCGAATTCCCCCATCAGCACGACCGGCCATTCCACCAGCCCGGCGACTTCGTCGAGCAGCCCCTCATCCTCGATCAGTTCGAGCCCATGCGCCAGCGCCAGCGATTTTGCGTCCGCCAGAATGATCTGCTTGCGCCGCTCGGCGTCGAGCACGACCTTCGCCTTCTGCAAGGACGCGACATAATCCTCGAAGCGGCGAACATGAATCGCCGCCGGCGCCATGAACCGATGGCCGTAGGTGACGTCGCCCGAAGCGACGCCGTCGAGCGCGAAAGGCACGACCTGCGGCGTCTCATGCGGCCCGCCGAACGTGCACAGGATCGCGCGCAACGGCCGCACCCATCGCAGCGCGTCGGGCTTCACCGAACCCGCGCCCCAGCGCATCGACTTCGGCCAGGGGAAGGCGCGCAGTATCGGCGGCAGAATTTCCGCGATCAATTCCGCCGTGGCGCGGCCCGGTCGCTCGATCACCGCGACATAAATCTCGCCCTTCTTGCCGTCCGAAACCTTCCGCGCCTGATCGAGGCTTTGCAGCCCCGCGCTCTTCAGGAAGCCTGCGACGGCGGCCTCCGGCGCCCCGACGCGCGGACCTTTCCGCTCCTCGCGCCGATCCGGCTGGGCGGCGGGCAGCCCGACGACATGCAGCGTAAGCCGACGCGGCGTGGCGAAGCTCTGCGCGCCCTCGTAGGTCAGGCCGGCGTCAACCAGCGCGCCGGTGACGAGCCGCTTCAGGTCCTCGGCCGCCTGGCGCTGCATGCGGGCGGGGATTTCTTCGGAGAAGAGTTCGAGCAGGAGGTCGGGCATGGGGCGTTTGGCCGTTGATGATCAACGCGCTGGGATGTTCAGCGCTTTGGGATGGTCAGGAGAATGGCGAGTTTGTGGCCTGCTGCTTCGCTCAGCGCGTCCAGCGCCGAGACAATGGCGCGAGCGTCGCCGACGTACTTGGCGGCGTCGGCGTGCTTAAGTTTCAGTTCGGCGGGCGCCTTTCCCGTGACGATCGACTTGTTGGAACTATAGTCGGCCCATTCTCTGGCGTTCAGCAACGCCTCGAAGAGCGCTCCGACCTCCACTTCGATCCCTGCCGCGTGAAACAGCAGTCTCGCCTTGTCGGATTTCAGGTCCCGGAGGACCTGTTTGTGGTTCAATGAACGCAGGACGGACTCAAAATCGTCGCGGTCGCTCGCCAGCGAGGCGGCGCAAAGCGAAGCTATGCGCCGAAACGTCGCGTAGTAGGCCGTCGATATGGCGCGGCGCAGCCCCGCCGAGCCGACGTTCTTCAAACTGAGAAGCGCGTCCGCGACGGCGAGCAGATTTTCGTGGAGCAGCGCCATCAGCGATGTGCGCCCAGCAATTCATCTTCGTCATCGGCCTCAGTATCGGGAATTTCGTCGGGGGCGAAAAAAGCGATATGCGTGGCCCGCTCATCGCCGATTTCTTTTAGAGCGTCGCTCAATCTCGCGAGCATGCCGCCGCGCGCGATCGAAGAAGGAACCATTTGGATCGACTTCAAGCCTATAAGGACATCGAAAGCGGCTTCGCCGAGAAAATCAGTACGCGGGGTTACGCCGACGGACGCGACAATGCGAGGCCACCCCTCGCGAATCGTACTCTCGATCACTGCGGCCGCGCGTTCGTTTCGGGTCATGGAAACCTCCATTTCTCAGTCAGCGCCGCCGCCGGCGGTCTTCAGCCACGCCGCGCCGCAGGCTTTCGCCAATTCGCGCACGCGCAGGATGTAGCTCTGCCGCTCAGTCACCGAGATCACCCCGCGCGCGTCGAGCAGATTGAAGGCATGGCTCGCCTTGATGCATTGATCGTAGGCCGGCAGCGCCATCAGGTGCCGCTCGCCGTCGTCGCCCTTGGCGAGCAGCGACCGGCACTCGGCTTCCGCGTCCTTGAAATGCTGGAACAGGACGCCTTTGTCGGCGTGCTCGAAATTGTAGCGCGAATATTCCTGCTCGGCTTGCAGGAACACGTCGCCGTAGCTGACGTCGCTTCCATTGTAATTGATGTCGTAGATCGAATCGACGCCCTGCACATACATGGCGAGCCGCTCGAGCCCATAGGTGAGCTCGCCCGCGACCGGAGCACATTCGATGCCCGCGAACTGCTGGAAATAGGTGAACTGCGACACCTCCATGCCATCGCACCAGCATTCCCAGCCGAGCCCCCAGGCCCCCAGGGTCGGGCTTTC
>JANYIH010000103.1 GCA_025358745.1 Hyphomicrobiales bacterium
CCCCCGGCCCCGAGCGAAGCTTTCAGGTCTTCCTTGGTGATGCGGCCCTTCTCGCCGCTGCCGGTGACCTGAGCGAGATCGACGCCGAGTTCGCGCGCAAGGCGGCGCACCGAGGGGCCGGCGTGGACGCCGGCGAAATCCGCGAGCGGGGTCGGCGCCTCGGGCGCGGGGGGTTGCTGCGCGCCTTCGGCCGCAGGCTCACGCGCTTCCGGCGGTTCCGCTTTGGCGGGCGAGGGCGCGGGCTTCGCGCCGGCCTCCGCCGCCAGCGTCAGGATCACCGTGCCCTGGCTGACCTTGTCGCCGACTTTGACGCGCAATTCGCCAACCACGCCGTCGGCGGGCGAAGGGACCTCCATCGAGGCTTTGTCGGATTCGAGCGTCATCAGCGGTTGCTCGGCTTTGACGGCCTCGCCGGGCTTCACCAGAATCTCGATCACCGGGATGTCGTGGAAATCGCCGATGTCGGGAACTTTGACCTCTTGCACCGACGCGCTCGCCGGGGCGGCCTTAGCTGCGCTTTCAGCCTTTGGCGCGGCGGCGCTGTCTTCCAGCGTCACGATCAGGGTTCCCATCGACACCTTGTCGCCGACCTTGGCCAGCACCTCCTTGACCACGCCTGCGGCGGGGGAGGGGACGTCCATCGACGCCTTGTCGGATTCCAGCGTCATCAGCGATTGTTCCGGCTTCACGGAATCGCCCGGCTTGACGAGAATCTCGATGATCGGCACGTCCTTGAAATCGCCGATGTCGGGCACTTTCACTTCGATCTTCGACAAGGTGTTCTCCCTCGCGCGCTCTTTGTTCAACTAAACAAACCGAACGTCGTCATGTCCGAGCTTGTCCCTGATATCCACGTCGGCGTGCGCAGCGCCCTATGAAAGGCGTTGATGTCCTACTTCGAAAGCGTCTCTCCGAGGGGTGGAGGGCCGGGACAAGCCCGGCCATGACGAAGGGCGGGTGTTTCATGCCGTCCTCACACTTTCGCCGGGCTCGGCTTTTCCGGATCTATGCCATATTTGGCGATCGCCTCGCCAACCTTCTTGGCCGGCAGTAACTGATCGTCGGCCAGCGATTTCAGCGCCGCCACCGCGACGTGGAAGCGATCGACCTCGAAGAACGAGCGCAAGCGGCGCCGATAATCGGAGCGGCCGAAGCCGTCGGTGCCGAGCACCTTGTAGGTCGTGGGAACATAAGGGCGGATGCCGTCGCCGATCGCCTTCATATAGTCGGTTGAAGCGATCACCGGCCCCTGACCCTTGCCAAGGCATTGCTCGACATAGGAAACCCGCGGCTCCGCTTCCGGGTGCAGCATGTTCCAGCGCTCGACTTCGAGCCCCTCGCGCCGCAGTTCGGTAAAGCTGGTCACGCTCCAGATTTCGCTCGTCACGCCGAAATCCCTGGCGAGCAATTCGGCGCCCGCCTCGACCTCGCGCAGGATCGCGCCGGCGCCGAGCAGTCGCACTTTCAGCGCCGAACCGTCGCCCGCCACCGTCTTGAGCTTGTACATGCCCTTGAGAATGCCCTCTTCGGCGCCCTCGGGCATGGCGGGATGGGGATAGTTCTCGTTGAGCGTAGTGATGTAGAAATAGACGTCCTCGTTGTCGACATACATGCGCTTGAGGCCGTGCTGGATGATGACGGCGACTTCGTAGGCGTAAGTCGGGTCGTAGCCGACGCAATTGGGGATAGTGGAGGCCAGCACATGGCTGTGGCCGTCCTCATGTTGCAGACCCTCGCCGTTGAGCGTCGTGCGCCCCGACGTGCCGCCAATCAAAAAGCCGCGCGCGCGCATGTCGCCGGCGGCCCAGGCGAGATCGCCGACGCGCTGAAAGCCGAACATCGAATAATAGATATAGAAGGGAATCATCGGCGTGTTCGACGTCGAGTAGGACGTGCCGGCGGCGATGAACGAGGCCATCGCGCCGGGCTCGTTGATGCCTTCTTGCAGGATCTGTCCCTTGGGGTCCTCGCGGTAGTACATCAGTTGATCGGCGTCCTGCGGCCGGTAGAGCTGTCCGACCTGGCTGAAAATGCCGATCTGGCGGAACAGGCCCTCCATGCCGAAGGTGCGGCTTT
Source organism: Hyphomicrobiales bacterium (assembly GCA_025358745.1). GTDB lineage: Bacteria > Pseudomonadota > Alphaproteobacteria > Rhizobiales > Beijerinckiaceae > Roseiarcus. The sequence continues at coordinate 2,077 of JANYIH010000103.1, forward strand.
CGTCGGGCACGATCGGCACCACGCGCGGGCCGACGTGCTTGTCGCGCAGCAGCGTCGAGAGAATGCGCACGAAAGCCATAGTGGTCGAGATCTCGCGACCCTCGCCGGTGGCGTGCAACAGCGCGTCGAAGCTCGACAGGGCCGGGATTTCCAACGGCGTCGACATACGCCGCCGCGCCGGCAGGGCGCCGCCAAGCGCGGAGCGACGCGCGTGCAGATAAGCCTCTTCCGGGCCGCCCGGCGGCAGTTTCAGGAACGGAACGTGCGTCAGTTCCTCGTCGGTCAGCGGGATGTGGAAGCGGTCGCGGAAACCTTTCAGCGCGTGTTCGCCGATCTTCTTGGCCTGATGCGCGATCATCTGCCCTTCGCCCGCCTCGCCCATGCCGTAGCCCTTGACGGTCTTGGCGAGGATGACGGTCGGCTGCCCCTTGTGGTCGGCTGCGGCCTTATAGGCCGCATAGACTTTCACCGGATCGTGGCCGCCGCGCGTCAGCGCCCAGATCTGCTCGTCGCTCCAATCCGCGACCATCGCGGCGGTCTCGGGATGGCGGCCGAAGAAGTTCTTGCGGATATAGGCGCCGTTCTTCGACTTGAAATCCTGATATTCGCCGTCGACGCATTCCTCCATCAACTGGCGCAGCTTGCCGTCCTTGTCCATGGCGAGCAGCGCGTCCCAGCCGGTGCCCCACAGGCATTTGATGACATTCCAGCCGCTGCCGCGAAAATCCGATTCGAGCTCCTGCACGATCTTGCCGTTGCCGCGCACCGGGCCGTCGAGACGTTGCAAGTTGCAGTTGATGACGAAGATCAGATTGTCGAGCTTCTCGCGACCCGCGAGGCTGATCGCCCCCAGCGATTCCGGCTCGTCCATTTCGCCGTCGCCGCAGAACACCCACACTTTCCGCGTCGAGGTGTCAGCGAGCCCGCGCCCCTGGAGATAGCGCAGGAAGCGCGCCTGATAGATCGCCATCAGGGGGCCAAGGCCATCGAAACCGTCGGGAACTGCCAGAAGTCCGGCATCAACCAGGGATGGGGATAGGACGACAGACCCTGGCCGCCGACTTCCTGGCGGAAATTGACGAGTTGATCCTCGCTCAGCCGCCCTTCGAGGAAGGCGCGGGCATAGACGCCCGGCGAGGAATGGCCCTGGAAATAGACGAGATCGCCGCCGTGTTTCTCATCCGCCGCACGCCAGAAATGCATGAAGCCGGTGTCGTACAGCGTCGCCGCCGATTGGAAGCTGGCGATATGGCCGCCCAACTCCGAACTTTCTTTGTTGGCGCGCAGCACGATCGCGGCCGCGTTCCAGCGCACATAGCGCCGGATCGTCATTTCCAGCTTGCGCTCGCCGGGATGTTGGGGCTGCCGCTCGGGCGGGATCGTATTGACGTAGGCGGTGTTGGCGGCGAAGGGGAGCTTGGCGCCTTTGCGGCGCGCCGAGGTGACGACGGCTTCCAGCAATTCGTCGACCCGTTCGAGACCTTCGAACGCCTCAACGGAATCAAGCGCCTCCAACCATTCGTCGCGTTCGGCGTTGTCCCTGTTTTCGGACATCAACGACCTCCCTTGCCCACTTTGGCCGCGATGTTTTGTCGCGCCCTCAGACCGCGGCCCCCTTCTCACGCGGCGCCTCTATTGGCAAGGACGGCGAGGCGCATCTGTCATTCGCACGATGCATGACTATACGGCAAAAGCAACGCATGGACGGCTGTTGCGCCCCATAAAATCGCGCTAATCTGGCGCGAGCAATGAGGAATACGCATGGCTGGCCTGACGACTCACGTTCTCGACACCGTCCACGGCCGCCCTGCGGCCGGCGTGGAGATCGAGCTGTTTGAATGGCTCCCCGACGGAAGCGCGAACCGGATCGCCCACACCCGCACCAACGCCGACGGGCGCACCGACACGCCGTTGATCGCGCCGGCGCAGGCGCGGGCGGGACGATTCGAACTGCTCTTCCACATCGGCGATTATTTTCGCGAGAAGAGCCTCCCGCTCGCCGACCCTGCGTTCCTTGACGTCGTGCCGATCCGTTTCGCCATCGCCGACCCCGCTGCCCATTATCACGTGCCGCTGGTGGCGACGCCGTGGAGCTATTCCACCTATCGCGGCAGCTAGGGCGGGGCGCCTTTGCGTGAGGGCGGCTTTCGCTTAAGAGCGGCGCGTCGTTGGGGGATTCCATGCCATCACCGTCACTGGACGGAAAACGCCGCGTCTGCCTCGTCACCGCCGAATTCCACGGCCTGTTCAAGAACGGCGGCATCGGCATGGCAAACACCGGGCTGGCGCTGACTTTTGCCGAAGCCGGCCACGAAGTGACGGTCGCCTATGTCGATGCGGGGCTGGTCGATTTCGACGAGCGGGTCGCGGCCGCCGCCGACACGATCGCGGCTTGGGCCAAGCGCGGCGTGACGCTCGAATTCGTGCCGCGCAATCCGCTGCTGCGCGCCGGCCACGAGGACCACGTCGCCGCCAGCTTCACCGTGTTCCAGTTCCTGCAGGGGCGCGGTTTCGACGCCGTGTTCTTCAACGAATGCGGCGGGCAGGGCTATTTCTCGTTGCTGGCCAAGAAGGCGGGGCTGTTTCCCGACGCGCCGCGCCTGATCGTTGTCACGCATGGCTCGAACGCCTGGGTGCTGGAGCTCAATGCGCAGCTCTATTGGGGCCTGCATCCGATTTCCGTCGATTTTCTCGAACGGCGCAGCGTCGAACTCGCCGACGACGTCGTCAGCCCCAGCCGCTACCTCGTCGACTGGATGGCGAGCCGAGGCTGGCGGCTGCCGGTCTCCACGCGCGTGATCCAGAACGCGCTGCCCGTCGCGCCCGCCGTCGCGCCGCCCGCGCCCGCGCCGGTCGAAGAGGTCGTGTTCTTCGGCCGGCTGGAGGCGCGCAAGGGCGTCGATCTGTTCCTGGCCGCCTATTCCCGGCTTTGCGCGACGCGCGACATGGCCCAAGTCAAAGTGACGTTCCTGGGCAAATTCGCGCGCATCGAAGGCGTCCATTCCGGCGTCTATGTGCTGGAGCGCACGCGGACGTGGCCGGCGCCGCCGACCCTGATCACGGAACTGGGCCAGGAGCAGGCGCTCAAATATCTCAGCCGGCCCGGCGTGCTGGCGGTGACGCCTTCGCGCGCGGAAAACTCGCCCTGCGTCGTCGCTGAATGCCTGCTCGCCGGCGTCGCCCTCGTCGCCACCGACAGCGGCGGCACGGCGGAACTGATCGCGCCCGAAGACCGCGCGCGCGCCCTGTGCGCCAACACGCCGGAATCGCTGGCCGCCAGCATCGCCGCCGCGCTCGACGGGGGGCCGCACGCGGCCGCGATGGCGGTTCCCCAGGACGAATCTCGCCGCGCGTGGCTCGATCTGCTGGGCGAGCCGTCTCAGCCCGCCTCGCCCGCGCCCGCGCCCAAGCGCGCCTCGCTGTGCCTGGCCGCCAGCGAGCCGATCGCGCCCGAGGCCTGGGCCGCCTATCTGGCGCAAGGATTCGCCGAGATCGTCGTCGTGACGCCGGACGAGGGCGCGTTGCCCGACGATGCGCGCATTCTGCGCATTGTCGCGCCGGGCCTTGGCGTCGCGCAGGCGCGAAATCTCGCTGGCGAACAGGCGCAAGGGCCGTGGCTGATGTTCGCGCATGAGCGCGACGTGATCCTGAAGCCGCAAGCGCTGGCGGGATTTCTGGCCGTAGCCCATGGGCTGGAGGCCGAGATCGTCACCAGCCTCAGCCTCGAATTCGCCCATGCGGGCGCGCCGCGCGCGGGATGGGACGGGTTCATCGGCCTGTTGCCGACCGGCCCCAACCTGACGCTCGCCGCGTTCGAGAATTGCCTGGGCGAGGGTTGCTTCCTGATCGACCGGGCGCGCTTTTTGGCCGTGGGCGGCTTTGCGGCCGATGCGAGCGAGGCCCTGCGCGACAGATTGGTTCTGACCCAGGCAGCGCTCGCCGGGGGGCGGCTCGAAGTCGCCGCCACGCCGCTATTCTGGCGGCGCGAGGCGGGTGCGACGACGCTCGCCTTCGGCGAGGCGTCGGCCGACCAGCGACGGCTGTTGCAGGCTTACGGCCAGCAGGACGCGGCGTTGCTGGGACCGGCGCTGGAGAGCGTGCTGGCGACCGGCCCGCGCACGCGCGAGCGGGTCAATTCCGCGCTGGCGGGCCTCGGCGCGGTCGCGCGCGAACTCGCGTTGAAGCTCTCGTTCATGCCGCAGCGCGACAGCGCCGAGCAGAACCGCCCGTTTCTCGACTATTGCTTCGCGCGCGGACGGCTCGCCGAGGCGTTCGCCTTCGCGCAATGGCTCGACGATCCCGAACTCGCCGCGCTGGCGCGGGCGGGCGCGGAAGCCGCCGCCGAGAAAGCCGCGCTCGGCGCGTTGCGTGAGCCGGTCGCGCGCGCCCGCGCGATCTCGCTGATGCGGATCGCCGCCGACCGGGCGCGCGGAATCGTCGGAGTTTCCGAAGGCGGCGTGCGCAACGAGGAGGGCCAGGCGATCGCCCACTCCTTGAGCGGCGTCGCCGTCGTCAAGGCGGCCAGCGTCTGCCCGCCGGGCGCACGCCGCATCACGGCCTCCGTATCGGCTCCGGCGGGGGCTCGCGTCGCGCTGGTCGCCTGCGATCGATTCGCGCTGCTGCAACTCGCCGGCGAGACCCTCGTCGGCGCGGAGCCTTTCGCCTGGACCGGGTGGCGCGCGCCCGGCGAGATCGCGCTCGATCTGCCGACGCCCTTCGGCGAAAGCGCCGACCTGCTGCTTCTTTCGAAAGGCGAGGGGCGGGTGGTCTGGTCCGAGATCGTCGCCGAGGTGGCGCTGTTCGACTTCAAGTCGGCGAGCGCGGTCAACCTCGATCCGGGTGTGACGCCGCTGCCGCGTCGCCTGTTGGCGGGCGCGGAACTGCTCACGCCGGCGGCCGACTTCCCCGGCCCCTATTTCGTTGCGGGTTCGCCGACGATGCATCACCCCCTGGTCGGCCGCCCGGCGCTGGTGCGGCTGCGTCAGGCGGTGTTTCAGGGCGCGACCGGCGTGCGCGCGCTGTTCTCGCTGGAAAACGAGCAGTCGCGCCCGGTCGAGTTCGGCCTGTGGGCGCGCCGCCCCGGACCAGCCGTGCGCGACATCGCCGGGCTTGCGGACTCACTGCGCTTCAGCGGCTGGGCAACGGTGCGCGAGGCGTTCCGCCAGCACCAGGCGGAGATCGCGTTCGAGGAACCGCTGCGCCAGCCGCACGACCTTTATCTCGCCACGCGCGTTGTGGAATTCCCCGACAACAACTATTGCCACGCGGTCTGGCGCGACATCTTTGTCATAGAAGCGACGCAGCGCGCGCATTAGTCACGCCGCAGGGTCGAACGAATCTAGCTTGGGAACGATGCGTATACAACGATTCACGAATGTTTTGCGCGCGCGCATGATCCGGGCGGCGGAGTTCAAGTCCGGGCCGTTCGAGCCGACCGGTGTGGACGCGTCCTCGCGCGGCGGGGACATGTGGCGGGCGACAAGCGGCGATCCGCAATTCCTGTTTCCCGCGCCGCCGAAGGGAGCCAAGCGCCTTTTTATCTACCTCGAAGCCGAACGTGACGGCGTCCTGACGCCAAGGATCTACTTCAGTTGGGGCGGCGGGTTCTCGCAGGAAGACAGTTTTGGCTGCGGCGCCGCGCGGGCGGCGCTGATCCGGCTCGATCTCGACAATTGCCTGGATCTGCGCCGGCTGCGGCTTGATCCCTGCGAATGCTTGACCGATTTCACCTTCCGCTGGGGCTTGGATGCGCAGGGCGAAGCGCTCGCCCGCGCCGTCGAGCCCGCGCTGGCGGTCTATGCGGGCCTACAGGCGCCTATCGCGAGGGCTGATGTTTGCGCCGCCGATTTCGCGCCGGCGCTGCGCGATCGGCCGTTCGGAATTGCCCGCAAGCCGCGCAGCCCGCACGAACATTTTGTTCACGCCTGCGCGCTGGCGGGGCGCGAACTGAAGGGGAAGTTCGAGGACGCCCCCAAGACGCCGCTGATCTCTTTCGTCTCGCCTCTCTACAACACTCCGGCCAACTATCTCGACGACCTGATCGCCTCGTTCCGCCGACAGGCGCCGGGCTACGCGGAACTCGTGCTGAGCGACGACGGCTCGACCTCGGCGGAGACGGCGAAATGGCTCACCGCGCATGAAAGCGAGCCGGGCCTCGTCGTGCTGCGCAACGGCGTCAATCGCGGCATCGCGGCCGCCTCCAACGCGGGGGTCGCTGTGGCGCGCGGGCGGTGGATCGCCTTCATCGACCACGACGACGCCGTGGCGCCGCACGCCGTCGGCGTGATCGCGCGCGCAATCGAACACAACCCGTCGGCGCGATTCTTCTACACCGACGAGTTGATCGCCGACCGGCATTTGCGCGGGCTGGATTTCTTCGACAAGCCGGCGTTCGACGACGTGCTGCTGTCGGGCGTCAATTACATCAACCACCTCTCGATTTACGCGCGCGATTTGATCGAGGCGGTCGGCGCCTTCCGCGAAGGCTACGACGGCTCGCAGGATTACGACCTGTTGTTGCGCGTGCTCAAACGGCTCAAGCGCGAGGAAGTGCGGCACATTCCCTATCCCGCCTATATCTGGCGGCGCGACGGGCGCTCTTATTCCGTAAAATTCATCGAAAAGGCGACCGCGAACGCGCGGCGCGCGCTGGCGGAGGCTTACGCGTGGAAGGGCGGCTCGGCGGAAGTCGATCCGGCCATCCTTCCCGATCTGCACCGCGTTCGGCTCGACCTTCAGGCGCCCAAGCCGAAGGTGTCGATCGTCGTCCCCAATCGCGACGCGTTCCGTCTGTTGAGCGTGCTGACCGAAGGCCTGTTCGGCGCGACCCACTACCGCGATTTCGAGCTGATCGTGGTCGACAACGGCTCGACCGATCCCGACACGCTCGCCCTCTACGAGCGCCTGCGCGCGCGGCCCAATTTCGTGCTCGACCGCGAGCCGGCCGACTTCAACTTCTCGCGTCAAATCAATCGCGGCGTCGCGCTGGCCAAGGGCGAGGCGATCCTGCTGCTCAACAACGACATCGAGGTGATCTCGCCCGATTGGCTGGCGGAAATGGTCGGTTGCCTCGCTTATCCCGATGTCGGGATCGTCGGCGCAAGGTTGCTCTATCCCGCCGGCGATTTGCAACATGCCGGTGTGGCGGTGGGCTTGGGCGGGTTGGCCGGCCATTGGTATTTGCACCGCCCGGCCGATTTTCCCGGCCCGATGGGACGGCTCGCCGTGCGCTCGACCCTGTCAGCCGTCACGGGCGCCTGCATGTTGATCACCCGCGCCTGTCTCGACGCGGTGGGACCGTTCGACGAAGTCAATTTCGCCGTCGCCTACAACGACATCGATTATTGCCTGCGCGCTCGGCGCTCCGGCTTCCGCACGGTCTACACGCCGTTTGCGACCCTGATCCATCATGAATCGGCGACGCGCGGCCGCGACGATCGCGGCCCCAACTGGCCGCGCTTCCTGCGCGATCAGGCGGCCCTCATCGAGCGTCACGCAACGGATGTTTTCCTCGACCCCGCGCTAAGCCCGTGGCGCGATCGAGACTCGGCCGAGCCGCAGCGCATTGCGCTCGACGCGCTGCCGCCGGCGCGGTGAAAACAACATCTCTTGACGCCCGGCCGCCTTGCCCGGTCCGCATTGCGGCGCCAAAGGGGGCGGCCTATGCGCCCCGCCGTCGTCACCGCCCTCATCATCGCCACCGCTCTGTTCATGGAAAACATGGACGGAACGGTGCTGGCGACCTCATTGCCGGCCATCGCCGCCGATCTGGACCAAGACCCGATCGTGCTGAAGCTGGCTTTGACCTCCTACATGCTGACGCTGGCGGTGTTCATCCCCGCCTCGGGCTGGGTCGCCGACAAGCTCGGCGCGCGCACCGTGTTCTGTTCGGCAATTGTCGTATTCACGCTCGGCTCGCTGCTGTGCGGCGCCTCGACCAGCCTGCCGACCCTGATCGGCGCCCGTGTCTTTCAGGGCCTCGGCGGCGCGATGATGGTGCCGGTCGGGCGGCTGGTGCTGCTGCGCAGCGTGCCGAAATCGGAAATGGTCGATTCGCTCGCCTACCTCACCGTGCCGGCGCTGATCGGCCCGGTGGTCGGGCCGCCGCTTGGCGGCTTCATCACCACCTATTTCCACTGGCGCTGGATTTTCTGGATCAACGCGCCGATCGGCCTGCTCGGCATCGCGCTGACGCTGCGCTTCATCGAGAATGTGCGCGAGCGCAACGTCGCCCCTTTCGACACCAAGGGGTTTCTGCTGTCGGGGCCGGGCCTGCTGAGCCTCGTGTTCGGCATGACCGTGGTCGGGCGCGGCGTCGCGCCGGCCTATGCGGTGGTCGCCTTGATCGGAGCCGGCGCGCTGTTGCTCGCCTTATATGTGCGCCACGCGCGGCGTACGCCCGACGCCATCCTCGACCTAAATCTGTTGCGGCTGCCGACCTTCTTCGCCGGGGTCGTGGGCGGTTTCCTGTTCCGGCTCGGCATTGGCGCGATTCCCTTCCTGATGCCGCTCCTGTTGCAGATCGGTTTCGGGTTGACGCCGTTCCAGTCGGGTTCGCTCACATTCGCGGCCGCCGCCGGCGCGATGGCGATGAAAGTGACGGCGTCGCGGCTGATCAGGCGATTCGGGTTTCGCACCATCCTTGTCGGCAACGCGGTGATTTCGGCTGGCTTTCTCGCGTGCTACGGGCTGATAGGCGCCAATACGCCGCACGCCGTGATTTTCCTCGGCCTGCTGATCGGCGGCTTCTTCCGCTCGCTGGAGTTCACGGCGCTCAACGCGATCGGCTATGCCGATGTCGAACCTTCGCGCATGAGCCGCGCCACCAGTTTCGCCAGCGTGTCGCAACAGATGAGCCAGGCGGTGGGCGTCGCGGTCGCCGCCGCCTCGGTGCAGAGCCTGCAATGGCTGTTCGGCGATCCGGTGCTGGCGCCGCGCGATATGCAACTGAGCTTCTTCGTCGTGGCGGCGATCACGCTGCTCTCGACGTTCATATTCTTGCGACTTGATCGGGACGCCGGCGCGGAAGTGTCCGGCCGCGCCGTCGCCGGGGCGCCCGGGCGGACGGCAAGCGCGCTGGCGGAATAGCGGCTCAGTCGATCTTCCAGCTAAACTCGTATTCGAGCGTGAAGGTGAACAGGCTCGCGGTGTTGCCGGGCGCATCGGTGACGCGCCATTGTCCTTTGCCGGTAATGCCTTTGTACTTGCCGGCGCCGCCGAGCACGTCGAGCGGGCCGCTCTCCGGCCCTTCGTAAACGAGATAGAGCTTGTCGCCATCCGCGTCCGTCTCGACGCAATTTCCCGTGAACTTATAGCCGGCCTTGCGTGCGACCGATTCTTCGAGGCAGCGGATCGCCAGATTATCCAGCGTCTTCGAGCTGTCGGTCGTCTTGACGACCCCTGTGCATTCGGCCGAAGTGTTCGAGCCGACCTCGCCGAGATCGACCGTGCCGACCGTGCGGCAGACCGTATAGGCCGCATGTTTGACCGAGCCGCTCTTGGGCAGGGGCGCGCTTTCGGCGGCAGCGCCTGCGGCATAGAGAGCGGCGAGGGCGGCCAGGGGGAGGCTTTTCATGCGACGATCCTTTTCGGCTTGACGGCGACCTTTCCCATTAACGAACGCGGACCCGATGTGGTTTTGCGCGAGCCCCAAAGAAATTCGACCGACTTGGCGGCGTGGCCGCGCCCGTTTATGAAATTGCCGGCCATTCCGGCCCGGAGTTCTCCATGGCGAACGTGTTTCCCGGTCGCGCCTACCTCGTCTGCTGCGACGCGCGCACCGGTTCGAGCCTACTCGCCGCCACTCTGCGCGCAACTGGCCGGGCGGGCAAGCCGTTCGAATATTTCACCCGCGCCGAGATCGACAAAGCCTGGCTGCGCGCCGAGTTGCGCGTGACCGACGACGTCGCCTTCACCAGCTTTCCCAACTGGCGCGATTACATCCTCGCCGCCGGCTCGGAGATGGGCGGCGTGTTCGCCGCCTCGGTGCATTTCTGGCAGCTTCCCCACTGCCTGGAGACGTTCCGCGCGCCCGAGGCAGACCCCGCGACATCGGCGCTCGACGTCTTGCGCGGCTTCTTCCCCGACCTCAGGCTGATCTGGCTTAAACGCGACAATATCGTCGCGCAGGCGATCTCGCACCACGTCGCCATCTCCACCAACATCTGGAACAGCCGGCTTGGACGCGACGCGCGCCCCGGCGAGAGCGACCGCGGCGCGCCCTACGATTTCGCCAAGATCGACCATCAGGTCGAAAGCGCGCTCGCAGCGACCCAGGGCTGGCGCGAGACGCTGAAGGGCGCCGAGGCGATAACGATGCCGCTCGCCTACGAGGACCTCGCCGCCGATCTGCCCCGAGCGGTGCGGCGGATTTTCGCCCATGTCGGCATCGAGCCCGGCCCCGAGCCGATCCGCGCGCCGGGGCTGGAGAAGCAGGCGGGCGCGTGGTCGGTCGAAATGGAACGGCTCTATCGCGAGGAGCGCCGCGCGCGGGGGTTGGGGCCGGTCGGGGACAAGGCGGCGCTGTGACGCCTCATCCGCTGTTCCGCAACCCCGCCGAGATGCCGTTGATGGTGAGCTGTATCCCCGTCAGCACCTTCTCGCTGGTTGCGTGCGCCCGGTGCAGCTTCAGCAGTTCGACCTGCACGTGGTTGATCGGGTCGAGGTAGGGGAAGCGGTTGCGGATCGAACGCAGCAGCAGCGGATTATGCGCCAGCAGATGCGGTTGGCTCATGATCGCGTTGAGCGCGTCGACGGAGGCCTTCCACTCCTTCGAGATGCGCGAGAAGATCGCCTCGCGTAAGCCCACGTCAGGCACCAGCGAGGCATAGCGCGAGGCGATGGCGAGGCTCGATTTGGCCAGCACCATGTCCATATTGGACAACAGCGTGCGGAAGAACGGCCAGTGCTTGTACATCGCGCGCAGCCGCTCCAGCCCTTTTTCCGGATTGTCGGCGCAATAGGCCTCCACCGCGGAGCCGAATCCGTACCAGCCGGGCAGCATCAACCGGCATTGCGCCCAGGAGAACACCCAGGGGATCGCGCGCAGATCCTCGATCGCCTGCGTTTTCTTGCGGCTGGCCGGGCGCGAGCCGATGTTGAGCGTGGCGATCTCGGTGATGACGGTCGAGGACCAGAAATATTGCACAAAGCCGGGCGTTTCGTAGACGAGGCCGCGATAGGCTTTGTAGGCGGCGGCCGACAAGGCCTCCATCGTTTCGAGATAAGCGGGATCGGGCGCGGGGGTCTGTTCTTCGAGCAGGCTCGCCTCCAGCGTCGCCGAGACCAGCGTCTCCAGATTGCGCCGGCCGACTTCGCCATTGGAATATTTGCTCGATATGATCTCGCCCTGTTCGGTGATGCGGATCTGCCCCGCCACGGCGCCGCCGGGCTGGGCCAGGATCGCATCATACGAAGGCCCGCCGCCGCGCCCGACTGAACCGCCGCGGCCGTGGAACAGCCGGATGCGGACGCCATGTTTCCTGAACACCTCCACCAGCCCGATCTCGGCCTTGTAAAGCTCCCAGCCGGAGGTGACGAAGCCGCCGTCTTTGTTGCTATCGGAATAGCCGAGCATCACCTCCTGCTCTTTGCCCAGCGAATCGACGAATTTGGAATATTCGGGGATCGCCAGCAGCCGGTCCATCACGCCGACGCAGGCGCGCAGGTCGTCGATGGTCTCGAACAGCGGAACCATTGAGATCGACGAACGCCCGTCGGCGCCGAGCAGGCCGACCTCCTTCAGCAGCAGCGCCAGTTCGAGCAGGTCCGACACGCCCTGGCACTTGGAGATGATCGAGGTGACGATCGCCTTGTCGCCATAGGTCGCCTTGATCTTGGCGGCGGCGCGGAAGATGGCCAGTTCCCCCGCCGTCTCCTCGCCGTAGTCGTGGAACGGCAGCAGCAGCGGGCGGGGCGAGACCAGTTCGCGCCGCAGCAGCGCGATGCGCGCATCCTCGTCCAGCTTGAGATAAGCGACATCAGGCTCGGCGGCGGCGAACAGTTCGGCGACGGTGCGTTCATGCACGTCGGAGTTCTGGCGTAGATCGAGCGGGGCGAGATGGAAGCCGAACACGTCGAGCGCCCGCTGCAACGCGCGCAGCCGTCCGCGCGCGAGGATTTTCGCGCCGCTCGCCTCTAGCGATTGGGCGATCAGGTCGAGGTCGGCGGCGAATTGCTCGGGGCTCTCGTAAGCCGGCGCGTCGCCGATGGGGTGGCGCAGCGCGAAGAAGTGGTCGAGCGTCTCGGCGGTCTTGGCGAGGCGCGAATAGAGGCCGGCGATCGCGCGCCGATAAGGCTCGTCCTTGCGCGCGGGCGCATGATCGGTCGAGCGCTCCGCCAGGGCCGCCAACTCGGGGCTTACGCGTGTGAGCGTGCCGCTGATCGACAATTCACCGCCGAGTTCGTGCAATTCGTCGAGATAATGTCCCAGCGCGCGCGCGCTTTGCAGCCGCGTCGCCTCGTTGAGCACTTGCGCCGTGACGAACGGATTGCCGTCGCGGTCGCCGCCGATCCACGAGCCGACGCGCAGGAAGGATTTGACGCGGCGGCCATGCGGGACGGCCAAGGCATCCTCGATGGCGCCGTATAGGCGCGGCAATTCGCGGAAGAAGGTGTAGTCGTAATAGGACAGACCGTTGGCGACCTCGTCGATCACCTTTAGTCGCGTCTGGCGCAGCATGTTGGTTCGCCACAACAACAGAATCGCGCGGCGCAACTGCTCTTCATTGCGTTCCGTCTCGTGGTCGTCGCCGGCGATGCGTTCGCGCGCGTCGAGCAGGCCGGCGATCTCCAGTTCGCGCGTGATGGTGCTCTTGCGTCGCACTTCGGTCGGGTGCGCCGTCAAAACCGGACTGATCAACGCGCCGTCGAAGAAATGCATCAGCGCCGCGCCGTCGAAGCCGGCCGCGCGCGCCCGGTTCAGCGCGTAGCGCAGCGAGCCCGGCCGCGCGGCCGAGCGGGCCACGATATGGGCGCGATTGCGGCGGCTGTGGTGCTGATCCTCGGCGATATTGGCCAGATGCGAGAAATAGGAGAAGGCGCGCACGATGGCGAGCGTCTGGTCGTTGTCGAGGCTGTCGAGCGTGGCGGCGAGTTCGCGCCGGGCGCCGGGTTCATTGTCGCGATGAAAGCGGATCGAGGCCTGACGGATGCGCTCGACCAGTCCGAACACGTCGCCGCCCTCCTGCTCGCGCACGGTGTCGCCGAGCAACCGGCCGAGCAGGCGAATGTCCTCGCGCAGCGGCGCGTCTTTCTCGGAATCGCCGCTGACCTGCGGATCGAGGGCGAACACATTCGACATGGCGGACTTTCTTGCAGGCGGCGCCGCCTGCAAACGCAGACGGATCAAACGCTGTCAAGCAAGCGCCGCGCCAAGCAGGGTCTCAATTCGAATTTCCGAATTGGGCGGATTGCACATATCGCGATGGCAACGCCGTACGCGTGCTATCCGCTCAAAGCACGCACTACCATTTGAGCTGTGGATTGGCAAAAATGCGCTATCGAATGGCAGAAGAAGGGCTGTTGCGCCTTTAGTGAATTTCGTTATGTAAAATGGGGAGAGATACCCGCCCTATCTCAACATTCCTCAAAATATTGACAGACGCATGGCAATTTCAGACCCTTACGGCGGAGAGCAGCTCGACCCTTTATCCCCT